>NZ_JBNCAQ010000041.1:0-87587 GCF_049808595.1 Streptomyces aurantiaciflavus
GTCCCCAAGGCCGAGGCCAGGCAGTCCATGAAGGACTTCAAGTCCGACCAGGAAGTGCGCTGGTGCCCCGGCTGCGGCGACTACGCGATCCTGGCGGCCGTCCAGGGCTTCATGCCCGAGCTCGGACTGGCCAGGGAGAACATCGTCTTCGTCTCCGGCATCGGCTGCTCCTCCCGCTTCCCGTACTACATGAACACCTACGGCATGCACTCCATCCACGGCCGCGCCCCCGCCATCGCCACCGGCCTGGCCGCCTCCCGGCGCGACCTGAGCGTGTGGGTCGTCACCGGCGACGGCGACGCCCTCTCCATCGGCGGCAACCACCTGATCCACGCCCTGCGCCGCAACGTCAACCTCAAGATCCTGCTCTTCAACAACCGCATCTACGGCCTCACCAAGGGCCAGTACTCCCCCACCTCCGAAGTCGGCAAGATCACCAAGTCCACACCGATGGGCTCCCTGGACGCCCCCTTCAACCCGGTGTCACTGGCCCTCGGCGCCGAAGCCTCCTTCGTCGCCCGCACCATCGACTCCGACCGCAAACACCTCACCGAGGTACTGCGCCAGGCCGCCGCCCACCCCGGCACGGCACTCATCGAGATCTACCAGAACTGCAACATCTTCAACGACGGCGCCTTCGACGCCCTCAAGGACAAGCAGTCCGCCCAGGAAGCCGTGATCCGCCTGGAACACGGACAACCGATCCGCTTCGGCAGCGACCTCACCAAGGGCGTGGTACGCGACCGCACGACCGGCGACCTCAAGGCCGTCACCGTCACCCCCGACAACGAAGCCGACATCCTGGTCCACGACGCGCACTGCGCCTCCCCCACCACCGCCTTCGCCCTCTCCCGCCTCGCCGACCCCGACACCCTGCACAACACCCCCATCGGCGTCTTCCGAGCCGTCCAGCGACCGGTCTACGACACACAGATGGCCGACCAACTGGACACCGCGACCGAACAACACGGCAAGGGCGACCTCGCCGCCCTCCTCGCCGGCGGAGACACCTGGACGGTCGTCGGCTGAGACGGACCGACCGACAGACACGGACAGACCGAGCGACACGTACCGACCGGCAGACACCGAGAGACACGTACCGACCGGCAGGCACGAACCGGCGAGGCCCGGGACCGGCGTTCCCGGGCCTCGCCGCATGTCCGGCGGCCTTCTCGCTCGGCGGCCATGCCGCCTCACTTACCTCAACGTTAGTGCCTTACCTCAAAGTGGGTACTTTCGCTTGGTTAGCGCACCTCCTAGGGTTAGTGCCAGTCCCACACCCCCCTAGGGAGTTCTGAACCATGAGCATCGTCGTCACCGGAGCCACCGGACACCTCGGCCGCCACGTGGTCGAGCAGCTGCTGGAGAAGATTCCGGCGGACCAGATCACCGCCGTCGTGCGCGACGAGGCCAAGGCCGCCGACTTCGCGGCCCGCGGCGTGAAGCTCGCGATCGCCGACTACAACGCCCCCGAGACCTTCGACGGCCTCTTCGCCGCCGGGGACAAGGTGCTGCTGATCTCGGGCAACGAGTTCGACAAGGGCCGCCCGCAGCAGCACCAGGTCGTCATCGACGCCGCCAAGGCGGCCGGGGTGGCGCTGCTGGCGTACACCAGTGCCCCGGGCAGCCTGACCGCCGCGCTGGCCGACGACCACCGCGCCACCGAGGAGGCCCTGCGCGCCTCCGGTCTGCCGTACACGCTGCTGCGCAACGGCTGGTACCACGAGAACTACACCGAGAACCTCGGCCCGGTGCTCGAGTACAACGCCGTCGTCCAGGCCGCCGGTGAGGGCCGCGTCTCCTCCGCCTCCCGCGCCGACTACGCGGCCGCCGCCGTCGCCGTGCTGACCGGCGAGGACCACGAGAACAAGACGTACGAGCTCGGCGGCGACGAGGCGTGGAGCTTCGCCGAGTACGCCGCGGAGCTCAGCAAGCAGACCGGCAAGGAGATCGCCTACAACTCCGTCTCCGTCGAGGCCTACACCGAGATCCTTACCGGCGCCGGGCTGCCGGGGCCGCTCGCCGCGACCCTGGCGGGCGTCGACGCCTCCATCGAGAAGGGCGAGCTGGTCGTCAGCAGCGGCGACCTCTCCCGCCTGGCCGGACGCCCGACGACCCCGCTCTCCGAGGCGATCACGGCCGCGCTCAAGGGCTGAGAACCACAGCCGCCCCCCGCGGCCGGCTCCGGCATCGAGGAGCCGCGTTCAAGGGCCGGACTCCCCCCGAGGGCCCTTGAGCGACCCGACCCCCGTCCGTCATGACCGTATAGCGATACGGGCATGACAGGCGGGGGTGCCCGGCGTTACCTTCGACCACGCATGCCCGCAACGTGGGCGAACGGTGAGAAGGAGGAGCCCGTGGCCGGGACGTCGAGGAGTGAGGGCCGGATAGGCCTGCTGAACGGCTTCGCGGCGTACGGGATGTGGGGCCTGGTCCCGCTCTTCTGGCCCCTGCTCAAGCCCGCCGGGGCGGCGGAGATCCTCGCCCACCGCATGGTGTGGTCCCTCGCCTTCGTCGCCGCCGCGCTGATCGTCGTCCGGCGCTGGGCATGGGCGGGTGAGCTGCTGCGGCAGCCACGCCGGCTGGGGCTCGTCGCCGTCGCCGCGGCCGTCATCACGGTCAACTGGGGCGTCTACATCTGGGCCGTGAACAGCGGGCACGTCGTCGAGGCGTCCCTCGGGTACTTCATCAACCCGCTGGTCACCATCGCCATGGGCGTGCTGATCCTGAAGGAGCGGCTGCGGCCCGTGCAGTGGGCGGCGGTCGGCATCGGCTTCGCCGCCGTGCTGGTCCTCACCATCGGATACGGCCGCCCGCCGTGGATCTCCCTCTGTCTCGCCTTCTCCTTCGCCACCTACGGGCTGGTGAAGAAGAAGGTCAACCTGGGCGGGGTCGAGTCGCTGGCCGCCGAGACCGCGATCCAGTTCCTGCCCGCCCTCGGCTACCTGCTGTGGCTGTCCGCCGACGGCGGCTCCACCTTCACGAGCGAGGGTGCCGGACACACCACCCTCCTCGCCTCCACCGGCATCGTCACCGCACTCCCCCTCGTCTGTTTCGGCGCGGCGGCGATCCGCGTCCCGTTGTCCACGCTGGGCCTCCTGCAGTACCTGGCGCCGGTCTTCCAGTTCCTGCTCGGCGTCCTCTACTTCCACGAGGCCATGCCCCCCGAGCGCTGGGCCGGCTTCGCCCTCGTCTGGCTGGCGCTGATCATGCTGACCGCCGACGCGTGGCGCTTCGCGCGGAGGCCGAGGGAACGGGTGAGGGTGCCCGCCGCGGCGAAACCCGACTCGGCTCCCGTGGACGCCTGACGCTCCGGCGTTCGCTTCCGGCGATTCCCTCGGCCACGGGTGTGCGCAGCCGCTAAGAGTGGTCGGCATGACACAGACACCCGCACCCGTGCACTGGAAGCTCGTCCTCGACTGCGCCGACCCGCACGCGCAGGCCGACTTCTGGGCCGCCGCGCTGCACTACGAGGTGGAGGACAACAGCGCCCTCATCGAGCGGCTGCTGGGACTCGGCGCGCTGCCGGGCGCGGCGACGGTGGAGTTCCACGGCCGCCCGGCCTTCCGGGACCTGATCGCCGTACGGCATCCCGAGGATCCGTTCGACGCGGACAGCGGCACCGGGCTGGGGAGGCGGCTGCTGTTCCAGCGGGTGCCCGAGGCGAAGACGGTCAAGAACCGGCTCCATCTCGATCTGCATCCCGGTGACGAGCGGCGCGCGGGCGAGGTGGAGCGGCTGACCGGGCTGGGGGCGAGCGTGCTGCGGGAGGTGAAGGAGCCCTCCGGGACGTGGGTGGTGATGGCGGACCCGGAGGGGAACGAGTTCTGCGTGCACTGAGCAGAGGGCGGGCTGCGCTGTCCGGATGCCCCAACTCCCTGTCCGGATGGCGCTCTTGACGGGGTGTTGGCCACAGCTTCACCATCCAGACACCCCATTCACTGTGGGTTCCCTGTGGCCAACCCACGGGGAGCCCCTCTGGAACTCGGAGCCCCCCACCATGAAGCTCTCCGTTTCCGGGCGGGCGTCGGCGGCCGCCGCCGTCGCGGCCGTCACGCTGCTCGCCACCGGGTCCACAGCCGGTGCGGCGCCCGCCCCCGACCCCGTCGCGATCGCCGCCGCGCCCGACATCCCGGTCGCCAACGTCAAGGCGCACCTGACCGAGCTGCAGTCCATCGCCACCGCCAACGGCGGCAACCGCGCCCATGGCCGCGCCGGCTACAAGGCCTCCCTCGACTATGTGAAGGCCAAGCTGGACGCCGCCGGATTCACCACCACGATCCAGCAGTTCACCGCGTCCGGCCGGGTCGGCTACAACCTGATAGCCGACTGGCCCGGCGGCGACACCAACCGGGTCGTCATGGCCGGCTCGCACCTCGACAGCGTCAGCTCCGGCGCCGGCATCAACGACAACGGCACCGGCTCGGCAGCCGTCCTGGAGGCCGCGCTCACCGTGGCCCGCACCAACTACCAGCCCACCAAGCACCTGCGGTTCGCCTGGTGGGGCGCGGAGGAACTGGGCCTGGTCGGCTCGCGGTACTACGTCAACAACCTGTCCGCCGCGAACCGCGCCCGCATCAGCGGCTACCTCAACTTCGACATGATCGGCTCACCGAACCCCGGCTACTTCGTCTACGACGACGACCCGGCCATCGAGAAGACCTTCAAGGACTACTTCGCCGGCCTCGGCGTCCCGACGGAGATCGAGACCGAGGGCGACGGGCGCTCCGACCACGCGCCCTTCAAGAGCGCGGGCGTCCCGGTCGGCGGTCTGTTCACCGGGGCCAGCCGCGCCAAGACGGCGGCGCAGGCGGCCAAGTGGGGCGGTACGTCCGGGCAGGCCTTCGACCGCTGCTACCACTCGTCCTGCGACACCACCGCCAACGTCAACGACACGGCCCTGAACCGCAACGCGGACGCGCTCGCGCACGCGGTGTGGACACTGTCGCAGTAGCCGCCGGCGGGCGTCCGGGCCTCAACCCCGCTGCCCCGCACCGGCTTTGCGGGCCCGCTCGGCCAGTCGGGTCATCCGGGCGCGCGCCGACTCCAGCTGCTCGACGTCGTCGGCCGCCGGCCCGTCCTCGGCAGCCAACTCCGTCCACAGGCCGAGGAGTTCGGTCCCGAGGTTGAGTCCCTGGAAGGGGTCGCGCACGGCACGCCAGGCCGCCGCCGCGCTCTGGACATTGCCGTACGCGGCCTCCGCGTCGCGGGCGCGGCGGTGGATGCGGGCCAGGCCGAGGGAGACATGGAAGGAGCGGAGCGGGTCACCGGCCAAGTAGGCGATGTACGCGGTGAGTTCGCGCAGCCGGAGCACCTCCGAGTGCTCCGGCCCCAGCGTTCCCGAGGCCTCCGTCACGGTCCGCTCCGCGAGCGCCGCCGCCGTCTCTATCCGGCCCGCGCGCACGGCCTCGTTGATCCGCGCCATCGGTTCCCCGAGGAGCGCGGGGCCGCCGTCCTCACCGGGGAGACCGCGGGGGTCGTCCCCGAGCACGGCCTCCGCGACGGCGTCGAAGCCACGGGCGGGGGTGGGCTTGGGATCGGGATCGAGGCCGAGTCCGGGGTCGGCCTCCGGAGCGAGGAGGGGGGCCGGCTCGGGGGCGGGGGCGGGGATCGGCTCGGGGGCGGGGACGGGGATCGGCTCGGGGTGCGGGGTGCGGCGGGAGTCCGGGGCAGGCGGCGCGTCCATCGTGGGAGGCGGACCGAAGACACCCGTCGGAGCGCTGACCGTGCCGAGAGCCGGGATGTCGGAGACCCGGACGTCGGCGGCCTGGATGTCGGAGACCGGGATGTCGGCGGCCTGGATGTCGGCGGCCGGGACGCCGTCCTGTGGCTCCGGCACCACGCGCAACGGGAAGGTGGGAGCCGGTTCCCTCACCGGTTCCGGCGCCGGAGTCGACGCCGGTGCCGCCTCCGGCGTCGGTGTCGACGCCGATTCCGGCACGGTGCGCAGGAGGTGCGTGCCCTTGTCCCGCTGCGGCTGCGGCTGCGGCTGCGGCTGCGGCTGCGGGGACGGTTCCTGAACGGGAGCGGCCGAAGGGGCCGGGCCGGAAGGAGCCGGCGCGACAGCAGAGGCGGCGGGACCGGCCTCCCTCGGGGGAGCCACCCGCAGCGGCTCCCCCGTGAAGTGGCTGGAGCCGTCCGGGTCGACGCGCAGCGGAACGACGTACCCGATGCGCTCGTCGTGGACGGTGGCGACGATCGGGTGACCCGTGGCGAGGGCGATGCGGTGCAGGTGGCCCAGGACGGCGTGCTGGATCTCCTGGCCGTCGGCCGGGACGACGGGCACTCCGCCGATCGTCGCCGTCCCGCCTCCGGGGACGTGCACGTCGAGCGGCGCCATCACGGCGGCCGGCCGCCCGGACTGCTGCGGTTCCCGCTTCTTCTCGCGGCTCAGTCGCGACATCGGTTTCCTCACTCGAACGCTCATCACCCGTGCACGCACACGTACACGTACTGTTGAGTCTCTCCGCTCGCTCCCGGTCCTCACGTCACCACGACGTCACAGCCTCGTTCCAAGGAGCGGCCGTCACGGCCGGTGGGCGCGGGGGCGCCGAGGTCGAGGAGAGGTACGGATCATGCGGACGACGGGCGGGCAGCGCGGGCCGGAGATCTGGATCCGCGGACCGGTGGCCACCCAGGAGCCGGTACCGGGACCAGGCGCGGGGGCAGGACCGTACGAGTCCGTCGCCGTCTCCGCCGCCACTCCCCGGCGTTTCTCCTGGCTCGCCACGCACGGCGGCGCAGGCGCCTCCACGCTCGCCGCCGTCTACGGCGGCCACGACTGCGGACGCGACTGGCCCGGCCCTGACGCCCCCTCGTCCGTCCTGCTCGTCGCCCGGACCCACGCGACCGGCCTGGAGTCCGTCCTGCGGACCCTGGAACTCTTCCGCCGCGGCGAGGCCCCGCCCGGCCTCGACCTGGAGGCGGTCGTCCTGGTCGCGGACGCCCCGGGGCGGCTGCCCCGCCCCCTCGCCCATCGCATTCACCTGATCGAGTCAGTCATCGACGTGTACCGCGTCCCCTGGGTCCCCTCCTGGCGCCTCGGCGACCTCTCCGGCACCCCACCCCGTGAAACGGGCCCCCTGTCCCGCCTGACGGATACGCCGACCCGGCGGGCGCGCTGAGCCCGCGGGAGTGGGAGGGATCGGCCGACGGCACCGACGGGGCCCGTGCCGGGCGGACCGGCGGAGCCGCTCCACGCGGTCGTGGGCCGGCCGGAGCCGAGCCAGAAGTGTCGGCCCCGGGAAGTGGCATCGCGCGGAGTCGGGCGTGGGCCGGGGCGGCGTCGGCGGGGTCGCCGCCGGCGGCTGCCGTCGAGATCGCCGCCGCGGTGCGGGAGGGGCGGTTGCGGGCCGGTGAGGTCGTCGGCGGGGCGCTGGAGCGGATTCGGCGGGCCGACCGGGAGTTGTGCGCGTTCGTCGAGGTGTGGGAGGAGGAGGCCATGGCGTGGGCGGCGGAGGTCGACGGGCGGGTCGCCGCGGGTGAGTGCTTGCCGCTGGCCGGGGTGCCGATCGGGGTGAAGGGACGGCGCGGGCTGCGGGCGGCGGGACCGTTGATCGACGCCGGGTGCGTGCCGGTGGGCAGGACCGCCGTGCCCGGCCGCGGAACTCCCTGGCAGACCTGGGGACTCGGCGCCCATGGCCGCACCGTCAACCCCTGGCGCGCCGACCGCACTCCGGGCGGTTCCTCGGCCGGTTCCGCGGTGGCGGTCGCGGCCGGCCTGGTCCCGCTCGCGACCGGCAGCGACGGGGCGGGCTCGGTGCGGATCCCGGCGGCCTGGTGCGGGATCGTCGGCCTGAAGGTGACGGGGGGCCGGTTTCCGTCGGCCGACCGTACGGGACTGGCGGCGCCGGGCGTACTCACGCGGTACGCGGCGGACGCGGAGGCGTACTGGCGGGTGATGGCGGGGACGGTCGCCGCCGACATGACCGGATCACTCGCCGATGCGCCCCGTCCCCTCACCGCCGTCTTCTCCCCCGACCTCGGCTTCGCCGACCCCGACCCGGAGCCCCTGGCGCTCGCCCGGGCCGCCGTCGGGCGTCTCGTGGACGCCGGTGCCGTACGGCTGCTGCGGGACGAGGCGCCGTTGCGGCTGGAGGATCCCGCACCCGCCTGGCTCGCGCTTCGCGCGCCGGGGGCCGCGCCCGATGCGCGCCTGCGGGGTGTCAACGACCGGCGGCTGGCTCATCTCTTCGCGCGGGCCGACCTGCTGCTGACGCCTACGACCCCTCATCCCCCGCACGGCCACGAAGGGCCCGGCGAGCGCTACTCGACGGCGCTCACCTGGGCGTTCAACCTCAGCGGGCACCCGGCGATCAGCATCCCGGCGGGGGTCGGCGCGGACGGCTGCCCGGCGGGACTTCAGGTGGTGGCGGCGCACGGAAGGGAAGCACTTCTGCCGGCCGTCGCGGCGGCCGCGGAGGCGGAGACCGGGGTCCTCGTGCCCCCTGGCGCGGCCCTCTGACGCGGACCACTGACCCGGGCCCCTGGGCGAACCTCTGGGCGGACCCCTGGCGCGAGTAGTTGCACACACATATAATGCACGTGCGTTCTATCGTCGTACGCCGATATTCCTGGGGGATCGAGCCATGACCATCCGACGTTTCCTGTTCGTGCTGGGCAGCAGCCGCAGTGAGGGCAACACCGAGCTGCTGGCCCGCGAGGCCGCCGAGCAACTGCCCGCCCACGTCGAGCAGGAGTGGATCAGCCTCGCCGATCACCCACTGCCCGACTTCGAGGACCTGCGCCACGACAGCGACCACGTCCGCCCCACCGAGGGCAACGCGGCCCTGTTGCTCGACGCCACGCTCGAGGCGACGGACATCGTGATCGCCTCGCCGCTGTACTGGTACACGCTCTCCGCCCACACCAAGCGCTACCTGGACCACTGGTCGGGGTGGCTGCGCACGCCCGGCCTCGACTTCAAGGCGACGCTCGCCGGGCGCACCCTGTGGGGCGTGGCCGCGCTCGCGCACGACGAGGAGGTGGTCGCCGACCCGCTGGTCGGCGCGCTGCACAACTCGGCCGCGTACATGGGGATGCGGTTCGGCGGGGTGCTGCTCGGCAATGGCAGCAAGCCGGGTGACGTGCTGAGGGACACGGAGGCGCTGGCGCGCGCGAAGACGTTCTTCGCCCAGGAGGCGCCCCTCGCGCGCTTCCCCTACGAGACCGATTGACCCGGCCCCTTTCCCCTGCCCCTGCTCCTGCCGGCTACGCGGTGATGTCCTTCGCCGTGAACCGCGCCCAGGCCGCAGAGCCGAAGACGGCCACGTAGAGGGCCTGCAGGCCGAGGTTCTTCCGCAGTTCCTCCCAGTAGACCGGGTCGCGCATCAGGTCGGCGAAGGACAGCCAGTAGTGGGAGAACAGGTACGGCTGGATCGCGTGCAGTTGCGGGATCTGGTCGAGGATCTGCACGGTGGTGAGCAGGCCGACGGTCGTCGCCATCGCCGCGATGCCGCTGTTGGTGAGCGTGGAGACGAACAGCCCGAGCGCGGCCACGCCGAGCAGGGACGCGGCGACGACCAGGGCGATCAGCAGGGCTCTGACCAGGCCGTCGGCGAAGCTGATCCGGGTGCCGGAAATGGTGGTGAGGTCGCCGAGCGGGAACAGCAGCGCGCCGACCGCCAGCGCCGAGACCGCGACGACGAGGGTGGCGAGCAGGCAGAAGGCCACGGTCGTCGCGTACTTGGCGAGCAGGAGGCGGGTGCGGCCGGCGGGGGCGACCAGGAGGTAGCGCAGGGTGCCGGCGTTGGCCTCACCGGCGACCGCGTCGCCCGCGATGACGCCGACGGCCATCGGCAGGAAGAACGGGAGCGTCGCCGCCAACGCCGTGAACACGAGGAACAGGCCGTTGTTGGTGATCTGCGCCATGAACGCCGGCCCCTCGCCGCCGCCACCCCTCGGACCGGCCGTGGAGCCGTCGCCGGTCTCGATCTTCACGGCGATCCCGACGAGGATCGGCACGGCGGCCAGCACACCCAGCAGGGCGAGGGTGCGCCAGCGCCGGAGGGTGGTGACGAACTCGCTGCGGAAGAGGCCGAGGGTCCACAGGGGAGAGGGCTTGGCGACGGCGGTGCTCTCCGCTTTCCCGAGGTCAGCCTGCGACATCGAACCCCTCCCCCGTGAGTGCCACGAACGCGTCCTCCAGGGAGGCCCGTGCCATGCCGAAGCCGCGTACGCGGACGCCTGCCGTCACCAACGCGGCGTTGAGGTCGGCCAGTTCGCGGTCGCCGGGCTCGCCGGTGACCCGGTCCTCGGAGAGGACGACGTCGCCGACGCCCTGCTCCTTCAGCACACGGGCCGCGTCCGCCGGGTCCGGCGTGGTCACGACGAGCCGGCCGCGTGCCCGGGCGGCCAGGTCGGCCACCGGGCCCTGGGTGAGGAGGCGGCCGCGTGCCATCACGGCCGCGTGCGTGCACACCTGCTCGATCTCGTCGAGGAGGTGGGAGGAGAGGAAGACGGTGGTGCCGTCGGCGGCCAGTTCCCGCACGAGGACACGGATTTCGCGCATGCCCTGCGGGTCGAGTCCGTTGGTCGGCTCGTCGAGGACGAGCAGGCGGCGGGGCTGGAGAAGGGCGGCGGCGAGGCCGAGGCGCTGCTTCATGCCTAGCGAGTACGCCTTCGCCTTCTTCCCGGCCGCGGCCGTCAGCCCGACCCGCTCCAGCGCCTCCGCGACGCGGGCACGCCGGGTGCGCGGGTCGGCGGTCGGGTCGGCGGCGTCGTAGCGCAGGAGGTTGTCGCGGCCGGAGAGGAAGCCGTAGAGGGCGGGGCCCTCGATGAGGGCGCCGACGTGCGGCAGGACGGCGCGGGAGGCGTGCGGCATGGGCCGCCCCAGCACCCGCGCCGTGCCGGAGGTGGGCTCGATGAGGCCCATCAGCATGCGGATCGTGGTGGTCTTGCCGGAGCCGTTCGGACCGAGGAAGCCGAAGACGCTGCCCGCCGGGACGGCCAGGTCGAGGCCGTCGACGGCGAGCTGTCCGCCGCGGTAGCGCTTGGTGAGGGCGCGGGTGTGGATGACGGTGTCGGTCGCGTCACCCGCACCCGCCGCCCCGGGCGCCGCCTCCGCCGCGTCGTCGTCCATCGGCTCCCCCGATCGTCGGTTCACGTCAGGGTACTTACTGCCCCGAGTTCGCCGCCTTCACCAGGGCGTCCTTGGTGACGGCGCCGGCGTAGACCTTGCCGTCGTCCGTGACCAGGGCGTTGATCAGGCGGGTGGAGAAGACGGTGCCGGAGCCGAACTTGCCGCTGACCTTGTCGCCGAAGGAGTCCAGGAAGCCGCCGAGAGCGCCCGCGTCGGGGATGTCGGAGGAGGAGGGGACGCCTTCGCCGCCGGTGTCGAAGGTGGCGATGGAGGTCCAGCCCTCACCGAGGACCTTGAGGCCGGCGAGGTCCCGGTCGAAGTCCTCCTCGGGGAGCTTGCCGGAGTGCTCGGGCGCCTCGGCCGCGTCACCGGCGTCCCCCTCGGTGACCTTCGCGCCCTTGGGCGGGGTGAAGTCGAAGGTGGAGGCGGCCGGCTTGGCGAAGCCGACCTGGGTGAAACCGGCGTCGACGACGGCGGCGCCGCCGCTCGCCGGGGTCAGCGTGAACTTCAGCGGCAGCCCGGTCTCGGCGTCGACGGCCACGCTGATCGCACCGACGGTCGACCCCGACTGCTTGGGCTCGACCAGCAGCTTGTAGGCGTCCCGGCCGGCGACCTGGACGGTGCCGTCGACGGTGACGGAGGTGGTGTCGTCCACGGCCTTCAGGGCTTCTTCGGTGAGCTCCTTGGGCGTGGCGGGGACGGGCGTCTCGGAGCCCTTCGCGTCCTCACCCGCGGGGGCGGTGGAGTGGTACACCTCGTTGGAGGCGCTGTCGTAGCCCCATACGTCCTTGCCGTTGTGGATGACGCTGTACTCGGCGGCGTTCTCCAGCAGGGACAGCTTCTGCTTGTCCGGGCCGTCGGCGGCCACGCGCAGGGTGTGCGTGCCGGAGGCGAGTTCGGTGAGCTTGGCGGAGGGGTCGGCGGAAGAGCCGTCGCCCTCACCCCCCGTGGCCCCGGAGAGCAGCCCGCTCTCCAGCCCGCCCAGGTCGGGCAGGCCCAGGTCGGTGGTGATCTTCACGGTGCCGGAGAGCTGCTGTACGTCCGACGCGGCTATCTTCTCGATGAGCTGCTGTGCGCTGATCTTCGGCAGGTCGGGGTCGCCCGAGTCGGCGATCGCCGGGACGAGCCCGATCGTCGCCGCCGCGACTCCCGCAACGGTGACCGGAACGACGTACCGCATGGCCTTGCGGCGCCCGACGCGCAGGTCGTCGGCCTCCCCGGCGTGCGTGCTGTCGTCGGATGCGTACGGTGCCATGTGTGCCTTACCTCCGTCGTCGGCGGCGGCTGTCATCTCGCGAACGTCCCTACTTCAAGCCGCCATTCTCACCCGAATCGGTGAGGAGTGGTGTTTTCCGTGGTTTCCATCTGACCAAATCAACCGACCCCATTCGTCAGCCCCGGGACCCAACTCCGTGTACGCCTGCGGTATGACACGGGGTGGCGGTGGCTGGGGGTGACCCGTAGGGGGTGGGGTAGGGAGCCGGGCCGGCGCGGCTGGTTGGGGTGGGTCGGGCTGGTTGGACTGGTCGGGCTGGTTGGACTGGCCGAGGTTCCCGCAGGGCGCGACTGACCGGGGAGGGAGAGGGCTCAGCTGGGGGGTTGAGGCTGTGCGCCTGCCGGCGGGTGGCACGGGACTGTCACATCGTGCGGGGCCGAAGACGGGGACGACGGGCCGACGCCTGCGCGCACGCTGATCGGTCCCGCGTCGCAGGGGGCGGAGCGTCGGCGGGGTGCGGGGGACGAAGTCTCCACAGGGACCGGGGCGAAGCCCCCACAGGGTCCGGGCCGAAGCCCCCGCAGGGTCCGACAGGGGTGCAGGGGACGAAGTCCCCGCAGGGGTGCAGGGGACGAAGTCCCCGCGGGGTCCGGGGCGGAGCCCCGGGGCTGTTCGAGGGCCACCCCTCGAGAAACCGAGTCGGGCGGGCGGGTGGGCAAACCCCCCGGCGGGGTCCGGGGCGCAGCCCCCGGGGCTGTTCGAGGGCCACCCCTCGAGAAACCGAGTCGGGCGGGCGGGTGGGCGAACTCACCCCGCCCGATGAACCACCGCATCGCACAACTCCATCAGCGCAACCTTCGCATCACACTCCCGCAAGGGAGCCAACGCAGCCCGCGCCTCCTTCGCATACCGCACGGTGTCCGCCCGAGCCTGCTCCAGCGCCGGGTGCGCCCGCAGCGCGGCCAGCGCCTCCGCGTGCCGAGCGTCGTCGCTCAGGTCGGAGTCCAGCAGCTCGCACAGCGCGACGTCCTCCGGCAGGGCCAGCCGTGCCGCCCGCTCCCGCAGCCGCAGCACCGGCAGCGTGGGAATGCCCTCGCGCAGATCCGTCCCCGGCGTCTTCCCCGACTCGTGCGAGTCCGACGCGATGTCCAGCACGTCGTCCGCGAGCTGGAAGGCGACCCCGAGCCGCTCCCCGTACTGGGTCAGCACGTCCACGACCGTGTCGTCGGCGCCCGACATCATCGCCCCGAAGCGGCAGGACACCGCCACCAGCGACCCGGTCTTCCCGCCCAGCACGTCGAGGTAGTGCTCGACCGGATCCCGCCCGTCCTGCGGCCCGGCCGTCTCCAGGATCTGTCCGGTGACCAGCCGCTCGAACGCCTCCGCCTGCACCCGCACCGCCTCGGGCCCGAGGTCGGCGAGGATGTGCGAGGCCCGGGCGAACAGGAAGTCGCCGGTCAGGACGGCGACCGAGTTCCCCCAGCGGGTGTTCGCGCTGGGCACCCCCCGCCGTACCGTCGCCTCGTCCATCACGTCGTCGTGGTACAGCGTGGCGAGGTGGGTGAGCTCCACCACCACGGCCGACGGCACCACGCCCGGCGCGTACGGATCACCGAACTGCGCCGCGAGCATCACGAGCAGCGGCCGGAACCGCTTCCCGCCGGCCCGCACCAGATGCTGCGCGGCCCCCGTGATGAACGGAACCTCACTCTTGGTGGCCTCGAGCAAGCCTTCCTCGACAGCCGCCAATCCGGCCTGGACATCGGCTTCCAGAGCCTGGTCCCGCACGCTCAGCCCGAACGGCCCGACGACGGTCACGAGGAGTCTCCTGTCTGCTGGTGTCTACTGGCGCTTTACACGGTTTGTCGATAGGTCGCTGCCATCACTCTCGTCAGCGTATCCGGTCACGTTTCGATCACCGATAAGCCCCCACGTCCCCCGGCCCTCACATCGCTCGACCGGGAGCTGCCCGGATCAGCCCGGGCGGCTTCGGATCACGACCGGTATGTTTCTGACCAGCCGAGATGAACGGACATTTATCGACTCACCGGGAAGTAGTGATTCATGTCCCGCGCAGAGGTAGACGTCGAACCCGACGACCGACCCCCTCCCCGCGAGGACCACGCCTTCTTCGGCCAGCCCCGGGGCCTGCTCACCCTCTGCGGTCTGGAGGCCTGGGAGCGTTTCTCGTTCCTCGGCACGCAGGCCGTCCTGGTGCTCTGCTTCGCCGACACGGTGGCGCACGGCGGTCTGGGCCTGCCGGCGGGGACCGCCGCCTCCCTCGCGGCGGCCTACGGCGCCCTCGTCCATCTGCTCTGCGTCGCCGGCGGCTGGCTCGCCGACCGCGTCCTGGGCTCGTACCGCGCGGTGCTGTGGGGCGGCATCCTGATCGCCTGCGGCCACTACGCCATGGCGGTGCCCACGGCCGGCACGACCTGGGTGGGCCTCGGCCTGGCCGGCGCGGGCACCGGCCTGCTCAAGCCGAACGCGGCCACCATGGCCGGCAAGCTGTACCGCACCGACGACGACCGCCGAGACGCCGGCTTCGCGCTCGCCTGCACGGCGATCAACATCGGCGCCTTCACGGGCCCGCTGATCACCGGCCGGCTCGGCGACCACCAGGGCTGGCACTGGGGTTTCTCGGTGGCCGCGATCGGTATGACGTTCGGCCTGGCCCAGTATGCGACCGGCCGCCGTCACCTGTCCGGGCGAAAGCACACGGCGGAATGCGCCCTCGCGCCCGCCGCGATGCGCCTCGCGCTCCACAGGATCGTCACCGGCCTCGTCGTCGCCACCGCCGTCGGCGTGCTGCTCGCGGCGGCCGGCTGGCTGACCCTGGCCCGCTTCGTCGATCTGCTCACCCTCGCCTCGGTGCTCGCCCCGGTCGCCTGCTTCGCGGTGATGTTCGCGAGTCCCGGGGTGACCCAGGAGGAGCGCGGCCGGCTGCGCCCGTACGCCGTGCTCTTCCTGGCCTCGACGGTCTTCAACTTCGTCCTGTTCCAGGCGTACTCCACGATGGTGCTGCTGGCGTCGGCGAACGCCGAGACGACGATCCTCGGCTTCGCCTTCCCGGCGAGCTGGTACGCCTCCGCCCTGGCCGCCTTCGAGATCGGCCTCGCCCCCTTCGTCGCGGCCCTGTGGGTGCGCATGGGCCGCGCCCAGCCGCACGCCTCGAACAAGATCGCCCTGGGCGTCGTCCTGGGCGGCCTGTCGTTCCTGCTCATGGTCCTGCCGACGTCCGCGCAGTCCTCCGGCGCCCACCCCATGTCCGTCTGGTGGATCGTCGGCGCGTACCTGCTGCTCGGCCTCGGCCACGTCCTCCTGGAGACCTCCGGCATGTCGGCCACCACCAAGCTCGCCCCGGCGGCCTTCTCCAGCCAGACCATGTCCCTGTGGTTCCTCTCCCCGGCCCTCGCGGGTGGCATCCAGGCGCAGACGGTGAAGCTCTACGACGACGTCTCCCCGCGGGCCTACTTCGGCGTCAACGGCGCGATCGCGCTCGCCGCGGGCCTGGCCGTCCTGTCCGCCGCCCCCTGGCTGCGCCGCACGATGCACCCCGTCCGCTGAGCTGCCGCACGCCCCGCCCGCACCCCTCCGTACGGCACATTCCACGCGCGCCCCTTTAAAAGGGACTTGGGATTTACGTCCGATTCGCACCTCTTGTGAATGCGGGTGAGTTGGCTCACTTCACAAAAGAACCGCACCCTTCACCGGAATAAGTCATTCCGCTTTTCCGGCAAGCGAGTTGAAGGTTGGCGAACGCAAAGGATCAAGCACCCCATACGCCGCAGATCAAGGTCAATAGGGGCTTTCTGTGAATCCGGCACTTGTTCCGGACATGTGCTCTCGCATACGTTCCCGCCCAGTCGGGCAGACGCCTCATCCTGCCGCCGCCCGGCACCCCATCGACGAACCACTCGCGCACGGCAGGAGCGGGGGACCCAGGTAGGCCGCCGGACGGTACGTCAGACACGTACCGGACCGGCTCGGGGTGAAGCCGCGTCGCCGTATCCGTACGGCGGCCGGCCGGGCACCTCCCCGCCCGAACCCGACAGCTCACCTCGCAGGCGCCGGAGAGGAACTTCCCCATGCCCGCTGCCGCTCAGCCCCGCCGCCGCTTCACCCGCGCCATCTCCGTCGCCTGCACCGGCGCCGCCGTGCTCGCCCTCCCGTTCATCGGCGCGACCAGCGCCTCCGCGGCCCCCACCGAGACCTCGGCGACCACACTCGCCGGGTACCCCAACAACCTCGACGGCTGGATCCGCGAGTCGCTCGCGATCATGGCGGAGAGGGGCATTCCGGGCACCTACAACGGCATCTACCGCAACATCATGCGCGAGTCCTCGGGCAACCCGAACGCCATCAACCTGTGGGACTCCAACGCGGCCAAGGGCATCCCGTCCAAGGGCCTGCTCCAGGTCATCGACCCGACCTTCGCCGCGTACCACGTGCCCGGCACCTCGTACGACCCGTACGACCCGGTCGCCAACATCACCGCCGCCTGCAACTACGCGGCCGCGCGGTACGGCTCGATCGACAACGTGTTCGGCGCGTACTGATCCCCTCCCCCGCACTCCCCGCTCCCACCACTCCCCACTCCGTCAGGACTCCCGCACGACCGGCGCACAACTGGCGCACGACCGGCGTGTGACCGGCGTGCGACTCCTGCGCGGCCGCGGCCCTCAGGGGAAGAGGCGTTCGAGGACGACGGCCACGCCGTCGTCCTCGTTCGATGTCGTCACCTCGTCGGCCACGGCCTTGAGTTCGGGATGGGCGTTGGCCATCGCGACGCCGTGCGCCGCCCAGTCGAACATCGGGATGTCGTTGGGCATGTCACCGAAGGCGATCGTGTCCTGCGGCCTCAGCCCGAGGTGTTCGGCGGCCAGGGCCAGCCCCGTCGCCTTGGTGATGCCGCACGGCTGGAGCTCCACCGTGCCCGGCCCCGACATGGTCACGGTCGCGAGCGAGCCGACCACCGAGCGGGCCGTCGCCGCCAACTCGTCGTCGGACAGCGTGGGATGGCGCAGCAGCACCTTGCTGATCGGCTCGCACCACAGGTCCTCGCGCGCGCCGACGCGCAGGGCCGGCAGGGTCGGGTGCGGCATCCGGTAGCCCGGCTCGATGAGCGTGAGCCCGTCGACGCCGTCCTGGTCGACGGCCGCGTACACCTGCCCGACCTCCGCCTCGATCTTCTCGAGCGCGGTCCCGGCCAGTTCCCGGTCCAGGGTGACCGACCACAGCAGACGGTTCGCGCCGGCGTCGTACAACTGCGCGCCCTGTCCGCACACCGCGAGCCCCCTGCTGCGCAGGTTCGCCAGCAGCGGCCGTACCCGGGGTGCCGGGCGGCCCGTCACCACCAGATGGCGGGCGCCGGCGGCCGCCACCCGCGCGAGCGCGTCGAGCGACCGGTCGGAGAAGGTGTCGTCGCCGCGGAGCAGCGTTCCGTCCAGGTCGGTGGCGATGAGGGGGTACGCGCAGCGCGCGGCAGGTGCGAGGGGTGCGGCCATGATCAGAGAATACGGATCCGGGCCGCTTCCAACTCACCGACCGTTCAGCCCCGGGCGGTGCCCGCCGGCTCCTCGCCACCCCCGCCCGACACCGCCGCACGGAGCGGGGGCCCGCGCGGAAAGGAAAACCGCGGGCAAAGAAACCGGGGGGCGAGAAACGGCTTTCTGGCGCAACGCCGGGTACCGGCCGGTTAAAGGCCTCTGCACCAGTTGGCAACAACATGCTCCGCTACCTACCGCCCGAACTGTCTGGAGCGGTACCGTCCAAGGGTCCAGGGGGGACTTGATCGGGGGGTCAGGTTGAGCAGTGGACGTATTCGTGTGCTGAGGCCGGAGGATCTCGGCGAGGGGGAACGGGAGCGGTGGCGTGCGCTGCGCGCCGCCTCGACAGTCCCGCGCAACCCGTTCATGGAACCGGAGTTCGCCGACGCCGTGGGGCGCGTACGGCCCCGCGCGCGGGTGGCGGTGGTGTACGAGGGGCGCGAGCCGGTCGGCTTCCTGCCCCATGAGCGCGGCCGGTTCGGCCAGGGCCAGGCCCTCGCGTACGGCGTCTCGGACGCCCAGGGAGCCGTGCTGAGCCCGGGTATCGGACTCGACGCGGGCGAACTGATGCGGGCATGTTCTCTGTCGAGCTTCGCCTTCGACAACCTGGAGGCGGAACAAGGGCTGTTCACCGCGCATGCGGCCGCCGAGTACGCGGCCTACGTCATCGACGTGGAGAAGGGCTACGAGACCTACGAGTCCGTGCTGCGGGCGCAGTCGCCGAAGTTCCTGAAGACGACGCTCGCCAAGGAGCGCAGGCTCGGCCGCCAGGTGGGCGAGCTGCGGTTCGTGTTCGACGAACGCGACCCGGCCGCGCTGCGCGCCCTCATGGCGTGGAAGTCGGCGCAGTACCGCAGGACCGGCCGCCGCGACCGGTTCGCGCAGGAGTGGATCACCCGGCTCGTGGACACGCTCGCAAAGACGCGCGCCCCGGAGTGCTCCGGCACGCTGTCCGTCCTGTACGCCGGGGAGCGGCCGATCGCCGCGCACTTCGGGCTGCGCTCGGCGACCGTCCTGGCCTGCTGGTTCCCGGCGTACGACACGGAGTTCTCGAAGTACTCGCCCGGTCTGGTGCTGCATCTGCGGATGGCCGAGGCGGCGGCCGCCGAGGGCATCGGCCTGCTCGACCTGGGGCGGGGCGCGGCGGAGTACAAGGACTCGCTGAAGACGGGCGAACTGGCCGTCTACGAGGGAGCGTGGACGCGTCCGGGGGCGGGCGCCGCGCTCTACTGGCTCAGTCGTGAGCCCGCGCGCCGTGCGCACCACTTCGTGCGCGGGCGGCCGAGGCTCGCGGCGGCGGCCGCACGGATGCTGAAGAGCGCGGGCCGGCTGCGCCGGTCGTAAGAGGTCGTGAGAGCTCGCGAGGAGCAGCCACAGACCGCGCGGGCTCGCGACGGGTCATGCCCGGGGGAGGGCTCATGGCTGGGGAGGGTTCATGACAGGGGGAGGGTTCATGTCCCGCGCACCACGTGCGGAGCAGGAGATCCGGCGGTTCCTCGCCATCAGACCGGTTCAGGTCGCCGAGCTGGAGCTGGGGGGCGCCGAGACGGAGGGCTCGGGGTCGGGGGGCGGCCGGACGGAGGGCGTCCGGGCGGGGGCCGGCGAGGCGAGCCTCAGACCTGGCCCCGGCAGCCCGCCCGTCACCCACGGTGATGTGTTCCTCCTGGTCAGGAGGGGTGGCCGACCGGTCGGCACGCTGCTCGGGCGGGTCCCGGAGGGCGCCGACCCGAAGACGGTGCTGGCCGCCCTGGCCCGGGAGCGGTTCCCCGAGGAGCCGACGGAGGCCGTCGAGGCACCCCCCGTGCCCCGGGCCAGCGTCGTCATCGCGACACGGGAGCGGGCCGACCGGCTCTCGCACGCGCTCGACTCGATGCTCGCCCAGGACCATCCGGACTTCGAGATCGTCGTCGTCGACAACGCCCCGGTGACGGACACGACCCGGGAGTTGATCGAACGCAAGTACGCCGAGCGCGTGCGCTATGTGACCGAGCCGGTGCCCGGTCTCGCCGTCGCCCACAACAAGGGCGTCGAGGCCGCGCGCGGCGAGGTGATCGCCTTCACCGACGACGACGTGGTCGCCGACCCGCGCTGGCTGACGGAACTCACCGCGCCCTTCGCCGCCGACCCAGGCCTCGGCTGCGCCACCGGCCTGATCCTGCCCGCCCGGCTGCGCACACCGGCCCAGGTGCTGCTGGAGAGTCACGGCGGCTTCGCGAAGGGATTCGCGCCCCGCACGTACGACCCCGCCGACCCGCCCGCCGACGAGCCGCTGTTCCCGTTCACGGCGGGCCGGTTCGGCTCCGGCGCCAACATGGCCTTCCGCACCGGCGTGCTGCGCGCGGTCGGCGGCTTCGACCCGGCGACGGGTGCGGGCACGCTCGCACGCGGCGGCGACGACCTCTACGGGTTCGTCCGCGTCCTCGCCCAGGGCCACCGCCTGCACTACACCCCGCGGGCCCTGGTCTGGCACCACCACCGGGAGACCTGGCGCGACCTGGAGACCCAGGCCTACGGCTACGGCGCCGGCCTCACCGCCTATCTGACCGCCGTCCTGGTCAACCGCCCCGCCCTTCTGCCCGCGTTCCTCGCCCGCCTGCCCCGCGGCCTGGCCCACGCCCGCGCCCTGACCGCGACCCGGGCAACGGACGCGGGCACCGCACCGGGCGACCACGACGACCGCGCCCATCCCTGGCCACGCCGGCTCTCCCGGCTCCAGCGCAGGGGAATGGCATACGGACCGCTCGGCTACCTGCGGGCCCGACGAGCACTGCGGTCGGCCCTGGCCTCCGGGGGGTCACGATGAAGGGGGCGAAGGGCGGCAGAGGCGGTACAGGCGGGGCGGGAGATCCGATGGCCGGGGCGAGCATCCCCGTCTTCCTCTACCACGCCGTGATGGCGGACCCGCCCGACTGGATCGCGGAGTTCACCGTCACCCCGAAGGTGTTCGCCGCGCATCTCGACGCCGTCGTCGACAGCGGCCGTACGCCCGTCACGGTCAGCGCGCTCGCCGATCACCTCGCCGGGCGGGCGCCGCTGCCCGCCCGGCCGGTGCTGCTGACCTTCGACGACGGCTTCGCCGACCTGCCGGGGCCGACCGCCGAGGCGCTGGCCCGGCGGGGGCTGGCCGCCACCGCCTACCTCACCACCGGGGCCGTCACCCCGGGCGGGCGCAGCCTGCTGCCGCCCGCCCCGATGATGACCCTGGATCAGGCGGCCGGGCTGGAGCAGTACGGCATGGAGGTCGGCAGCCACACCGTCACCCACGCCCAGCTCGACACCCTGCCGCCCCGGCTCCTGGAGCGCGAACTGCGCGACTCGCGGGCCGTGTTGGAGGACGCGCTCGGGCACGGCATCCGCCATCTCGCCTACCCGCACGGCTACAACAGCGGCCGGGTACGGCGTATGGCGGCCGCCGTCGGCTACGAGACGGCCACCGCCGTACGGCACGCCCTCAGCTCGGACCGGGACGAGCGGTACCGCATCGCCCGGCTCATCGTGCGGCAGAGCCACACCGTCGCCGACGTCGAGGACTGGCTGGCGGGACGGGGTGCGCGGATCGCGCCGTACCGCGACGGCGCGAGGACGGTCGGCTGGCGGTGGTACCGCCGCGCCCGCGCCGTCGTGCGGGGCCCCGTCTTCGCCGGCTGAGCCGGGGTGCGCGGGCAGCCCGTCACCGCGGAGGCGAGTCCGGCTGTTTTGGTGTGAAAAGCAGCTGTAATTCCTATACTTGGCCTGGGGGAGGGAGCCTCAGCGTGCAGTCACATGTGCCCGTACCGGCCACTGAGAGCAGCGTGCCGCCCGCCCCCGGCCTCGACGCCGGCCCGGGGCGCCCGGGCCGGACCGCCGGCGGTGACCGCAGATCCTGGCGGATCGCACGCCGTCCACCCGACGCCGGCCTGCTGACGCTGCTGCTCGCCGCCGGACTGTGGGTGTACGCACTGCCCCGCATCGGCTTCCGGGAGATGGGCGACTACGGCCTGCTGGACCGCCTCCCGGTCGCCTACTACCTCTCGTTACTGGTCCTCACCGCGGGCTTCGTCCTCAGTCTGCGGCGCGCGGGCACCGCGCCCTGGTGGCCTGCCGCGCACTGCGCCGCGCTGCTGTTCGCGCTCAAGGCGCCACCGGCGGTGCTGTACGACGCGGTGCGCTACCCCTGGGCCTCCAAGCACGACGCCGTCGTCAACACACTGCTCGCCAACGGTGAGCTGCGACCGGGCGCGGCCCTGTCGGGCAACATGTCCGCGTACGACCAGTGGCCGGGCTTCTTCACGCTCAACGCGGGCCTGGTGCGCGCCTTCGGCGTGGAGAGCGCCGCCGCGTACGCCAACTGGGCGCCGATCGTCTTCGGCCTGCTCGTGATGCCGGTGCTCGTCCTGATCTACCGCACCTTCTGCGACGACTGGCGCGTGGTGTGGACCGCCGTCTGGATCTTCCAGCTCGCCAACTGGGTGGGCCAGGACTACTTCGCCCCGCAGGCGCTCGCGTACCTGCTGCATCTGACGGTCCTCGCGGTGGTGCTGCGGCACTTCGTGCGGCCCGGCTCGGCCGGACGGCTGCGCGACCGCACCTTCCTCGACCACGCGGCCGCCACCGTGCCGCCGCCCACGACGAACAAGCAGCGCGCGGTGTGCGTGGTGATCCTCGCCCCGCTGATCGCCGCCATCAACGCCACGCACCAGCTCACCCCGGTGATGCTCTGCGTCTGTCTGCTCGCGCTCAACCTCACCCGCCGTTACCGCAACTACGGGCTGCTGATCGTCGCCGGGCTGCTGATGCTCACCTGGGACCTGACCATGGGGCGCCCGCTGTTCGCCGAGACGCTCTCCACCCTCAAGGAGTCGATCGGCGAGCTGACGCAGAACTCCCGCGCGGGCTACGCGGGCCAACTCACCGGGCCCGGCCCGGAACTCGCGGGCACCGCCAACATCCTGATGGTGCTGACGATCGCCGCCCTCGCCGGGGCCGCCGTCGTGCTGCGGCGCCGGCTGACCCGCAGCGCGCTGCCGCTGCTGCTGGTGTCGGCCGCCCCGGTACCGCTGTTCGCCGTCAACGACTACGGCGGCGAGATGCTCTTCCGGGTCTACCTGTTCGCACTGCCCGGCGCGGCCTTCTTCGCCGCCGCCGCGCTCGTGCCGGCCGTCGCCGGGACCCACCGCAGCAGGGCGAGGGCGCTGTGGCGCAGGACCGCTGCCTTCGTGCTGCCCGTCGCCCTGCTGGCGCTGCTGGCCGGCTTCCTGCCGTCGTACTACGCCAAGGAGAAGATGTACTACACGCCGCCCGAGGAGACCGCGCTGGTCACCCGGGCCCTCGACAAGGCTCCCGACGGCTCGCTGATCCTCGCCACCAGCGGTTCCTTCCCGCAGGCGCTGCACCACTACGACCGCCTCGAGCACTGGTTCTTCGCCGAGCAGGCGCTGCCCGAGAACGAGAAGATGCTGAAGGACCCGGCCGGCTACCTCGCCGGCGGGATCCCGCCGGGCACCAGGGCGTACGTCGTCCTCACCCGCACCCAGGACATCTACACCGCCGGAGAGGGCCTGTTGCCGGCCGGCGGCTTCGAGACCCTGCGTTCCAAGCTGTCCGCTTCGCCGCTCTTCCGGACCGTCGAAAGCCATCCGTACGGCGTTGTCCTGGAGTACCGCCCGGCCACCCGATGAATGAACCGCGACGCATGACCACAAGGTGATCGAAGTGACGACGAAGGCCAGCCAGGTGAGTCGGATCAGCCGGATCCGTCAGGGCGACCGGATCAGTCAGGTCGGGCCATGAACACCACACACTCCGAGGACATGGGTCACAAGGACATGGACGGCAAGGGCATCGGCGACGTCGACGGCACCGAGAAGGCCAGGGGCACCGGGCTGACCTCGACGCACCTGAGAGTCCTCGTCGCGGTCTCGGGCTGGCTCGCGCTGGCCGCCACCGCCGTACCCGTTCCCTCTCCGCTGCGCTGGGTCCCGGTGCTGCTCTTCGTCCTGTTCGGCCCGGGCTGCGCGGCGCTGTATCCACAGCCGGGCGGACTGGCCTCCGGCGCCAGGCTGGAGGCCGCCGCGCTCGCCGCTCCCGTCAGCCTCTCCCTCGGCGTGCTCACCGCCACCGCGCTGTTCCTGGTGGAGAGCTTCTCGCTGACCGCCTTCCTCTTCTGGCTCGCCGGCTTCAGCACGGTCACCGCGTTCCTGCCGGGGCTGCCGCTGCCCGCCGCGCGGCGTGGCGCGGTCGAACGCGCCGAGCGCGCGCCCTCCGGCGGTAGCGGCACATGACGGGACAGCACCGGCTGCGCGGTCCGCGCAAGCCGTCCGAGTCGCGCGGAGTGATGGACAGCGGAGTGATGGACATGGGGAGCGCGAGGCGCACCTACACGGCCGTCGTGCTGGTGGCGGTGGCCGCGCTCATCGCCGGACTCGGCATCTGGGCGGGACGCTCCGAGGACGCGGAGTCCTCCGGGAACGCCCTGCCCGGCAACGCCGCGTCAGGCTCGCTGCCCACCGGCCCCTGCGCTCCCACCGCCACGCTGGTTCCGCGCTGCGGCGCCTGGTGGGGCGCCCATGTGCCGTACGCGGAGAACGGCTCGCTCAAGGACGCCGTGCTCGGCTTCGAGAAGCGGATCGGCCGCAAGCTCGACCTCGTCTACAACTACCACGACATGTCGGGCACCGAGCTCGACGGGCAACTGCTCACCCCCGACGAGCAGGAGCTCGGCAAGGACCGGCTGCTCATGCTGGCCTGGGAGTCCACCGTCTGGACCGAGCCGCACCACGAGAACTGGACGGAGACCCAGCTCGGCTGGAAGAACGTCGCCTCGGGAAAGCTCGACAAGGAGATCCTCGATCCGCAGATCCGCCGCATCAAGGCCTACGGCAAACGCGTCTTCGTCTCCTTCGACCAGGAGACCGACGCCCGCATCAAGGAAGGCGCCGGCACCCCGGAGGAGTTCGTCGCGGCCTGGCGCCACCTTCACGACCGGTTCCGTGAACTGGGTGCCGACAACGTCGTGTGGGTGTGGACCGTCTCCGGCTACCTCGGCAGCGCGAAGGACATGAAGGCGCTCTACCCCGGGGACGAGTACGTCGACTGGATCGCCATGGACCAGTACAACTACTACGAGTGCCACGACACTTCCGACTGGAAGGACTTCCTGCGCAGCCAACGGCCCAGCTACGAGTGGCTGCGGGCGAACGTCACCGACGACAAGCCGGTGATGCTCGCGGAGTTCGCCACCGCGCCCGACGCCGACGACCCGCTGCGCCAGCGCGACTGGTACACCCAGATCCCCGCCGCCGTGAAGAAACTCCCGGAGGTGAAGGCGCTGGTGCACTGGAACCGCCCGACCTCCGCGAAGGCCGCGTGCGATCTCACCGTCAACGACGGCCCGGGGCTCCAGGGCTACCGAGAGGCGGGGAAGAACGGCTACTTCCAGCAGCCGGTGCCGACCCGGTGATGGGGGGCGGGGTGCGTGGGGGCGTGGGGCGCGAGGGCGCGGGGGGCGAGGGGGTGCGAGGGCGCGGGGGGCGCGAGCCGCGCGGGGCGTGGGGCGCGAGGGCGCGGGGGCCGAGGGGGTGAGAGGGCGCGGGAGGCGCGAGCCACGCGGGACGCGAGCCGCGAGGGACGCGAGCCGCGAGGGACGCGAGCCGCGAGGCGGCTACCGCGGCCGACGGCTGGGGCGTGGCCGTGATCTGGGGCTGGTCGGCTTCCGGGGCTGGTCGGCGTCCGAGGTCAGGCTGACGGCTGGGGTTGGCCGGCGTCCGAGGCTTGGCCGACGGCTGGGCGGGGCGGCTTCCGGGGCCTAGCCGACGGCTGGGCGGGGCGGCTTCCGGGGCCTAGCCGACGGCTGGGCGGGGCGGCTTCCGGGGCCTAGCCGACGGCTGGGCGGGGCGGCTTCCGGGCCCTGGCAGGCGTCCAGGGCCTCGGCAGGCGTCTCCGGTCGGAGGATGCCGCAGCCCCGATTCAGCGCCACGTCTCCGGACGAAGGATGGCCACGTCCCGGACCGGCGCCCAGACTTGGCCAGGACCCGCCGAGCACGCTGCCTTGAGCAGCGTCGCGACGGCCGGATCGGCGCACGGGCGCGGCAGCATTACGGACAGCCCTTCGCCGAAGGGCCCGGAGGGCGGAGAGCCAGGAGCCCGCTCCGGTGCTTGACTCAGCCCCTGGGGCTGTCCTGCGGCCTGGTATCGCGCGGTGTGCGGTGCTCGGTCGCCCGACCGTCGCGGGTGTCCCGGCGCTCGCGGATGTCCCGACCGTCGCGGATGTCCCGACCGTCGCGGATGTCCCGACCGTCGCGGATGTCCCGACCGTCGCGGATGTCCCGACCGTCGCGGATGTCCCGACCGTCGCGGGTGTCGCGGCGGTCGCGGCCATCGCGGGCTTCGCGGGTGGACGACAGGTACAGGGCGACGAGGACGAGGACGACGAACAGCGGCAGGGCCAGCGGCGCGAGTTCCTGCCGCCACACCCAGCCGCCCAGCGCGACGAGATACAGCACCCCCCAGCGCCCTGGCCACGTCAACCGCCCACCCGCGCGCGCGAGCAGCAGCCACAGCGGTAGGAGACACAGCAACTGCACCACCGGCGGTGCCCACCGCAGCAACGGCTCGGGCCCGTCGAGCCCCACCCCTTCCGCGAGGACACCGGCCGTCCTCACGTACAACGTCCCACCGACCGGCCGTGGTTCCCCGCCGAGGGCCACCGGTACGGCGTACAGGGCGAGCAGCGCGGAACCCAGCGCCGCCCCCGGCAGCCACACGTCGCGCGCTGCACGCAGCGTGACGGAGCCGACGAAGACCACGAGCAGCAGGCCCCCCGCGACGAGCGCCGTGAGCGGCAGCGCTTCCAGCATCCGACGTCCGGTCAGCGCGCCGGACGGGCCGTCGAGCCACGGCAGATCGCGCAGCGCCGTCCAGAAGGCCACGGTGGCCGTGCCGAGCAGGCCCCACAGGACACCCGTGATCCACCGCTCCCGGGTCTCGGTCGCCTCGGACCGGTCGATCGTCGCAGGCCGGGCCGGTCCGTCCCGGCCCTCGGCCTCCTTGCCCGCGCCGGGCTGGTGCGGCCGCGCTATCAGCGCGAGCGTGTCCGCCTGCAGCGCCTCGCGTTCGTAGCCGGGACGCCCTATGAACAGGGTGACCGTGTCCTCGTCGACGCCCTCGCGCTCGTACGCTCCCCGGCGCGCCCAGCTCGTGCCGTATCCGGCGGTGGCGTTCAGCCGCGCCCAGCGGGTGCCGTAGGCCGGGGCGGTGGAGGAACGGTCGGCGGGCATGCCGTCGTTCCTGCGCAGCGCGGAGCGCAGGCCGACGACGGAGACGGCGGCGATCAGCGTCATGCTGAGCAGCACCGCCCAGCCGGCGCCCGCGATGCCGAGCGGGCCGAACAGCAGGGCGGCACTGCCCAGGACGAGCGTGCACATGGCGCCCTGGAGGGCGGCGAGCACACCGGTGCGGCCCTGCACGCGCAGCACCCCGATGTACAGCTCCACCACGACCCGGGGCAGCGCGCCGGCGGCCAGCAGGCGCAGCACGGTGGTGCCGTGCTCGGCGTAGTCCGGACTGAACGGCAGCAGGATCTGCGGCGCGAACACCACCAGCACCAGCACCACCGGCACCAGCAGCACGATCATGCGCCGCAGCGCCCCGCGGACGCCGTCGGTGAGCCGGCGCGGGTCGTGCGAGGCGTGCGCGGTGAGCGAGGAGGCCATGTTGATGGCCATGAACTCCATCGTGCCGCCGACGGTGTACGCCACGTAGAAGTAGCCGTTCTCGGCGGCGCTGAAGCGGACCGCGACCATCACCGGCAGCAGGTTGATCATCGCCAGGCTGAACAGCGCCCCCAGCGAGTCGCCGGCCAGGAAGCGGCCCATCTCGCGCAGCCTGGGCGGCTCCAGGTCGCGGTCGGCGGCGGCCTGGCGCGGGATGAGACGGCGGAAGATCAGCCAGCCGAGCGGCAGCGTCGAGAAGGCGATGGCGACGGCCCAGGACACGAAGATGCCGAGCACCGGCAGCGCGGTGGCGAAGACGACCAGCAGGATCAGCTTGCCGACCGAGAACACCGCGTTGCCGACCGGCACCCAGCCCGATCTGCGCAGCCCGGTGAGTACCCCGTCCTGGAGCGTGAGCAGCGCCCACGCCACGCACGCGACGACGAACGCCGCCCCGGCGGCCGGCGTACCGAGCGGCGCGTACGACGCTCCCCACAGGTCGAGGGTGAGCAGGAAGACGAACGCGGCGATGGCCACGACCACCGAGCTCGCCGCGTACGCCCGCCACACCAGGGAGCCCGTGGCCCGTCCCGCGCGCGGGACGAAGCGCACGACGGCGCCGATCATCGTCGTCGCCGTGATGCTGGCGAGCAGCCGCATGGCGGCGATGGCGGCGGAGCCCTGTCCGACGGCCTCCTCCGCGTAGTAGCGGGCGGCCACGAGCCAGAAACCGAGGCCGAGCACGGCGGAGACGCCGGTGCTGAGCATGAGGAAATAGGCGTTCTTGAACAGGGAGTCGGAGCCGTGGCCGTCGCCGTCCGGCTTCGGCTCGGCCGCGCCCTTTCCGACGGGGCCGGCCGAGCCGGCGGGCGGGGCGGCGGGCTTGTGCACCTGAATCCCCGTCCGTCTGCCGACCCGCGCCTCGTTCTCTCCCCCGGCCTGCGCTTTGGTCTCTCCCCCGGCGTGCGCCTCGTTCTCTCTCCCGGCCTGCGCCTTGGTCTCTCTCCCGGCCTGCGCCTCGTTCTCTCTCCCGGCGTGCGCCTTGGTCTCTCTCCCGGCCTGCGCCTCGGTGTGTGTCCCCGACTGCGTCCCGATCCCTGTCTCAGCCACGCGTCGGCTCCAGACCTCCCGGCGCCTGCGCCGGCCGCACGCCGGACTCCTGGAGCACCTCGGCGACCTGCCGCGCCCGCAGCGGATCCACGGGCAGCGCATGCCGCGCGAACCAGCGGGCCCCGGCGGGATCGGGCGAGGGGTCCGTGAAGGCCGCGCCCGCGTAGTCGTCCAGCGGCGGGTCGTAGAGGTACCCGACGACGATCCCCCGCCGCGCGAGCGCCGCGCTCGCGGCATCCCGGTCGTCGACGAACAGGGGGACGCGGAAGAGGGGCTGGGCGACGTCCGGCGAGCCGGGCGAGGAGCCGGGTCGCGACCGTTCCCCGTCCGGCGCCGCACCCCGCGCACCGTGCGCGCCCGGTCTCGCCCACGGCGTGGACAGCAGCAGCTCCGTGCCCGCCCGGCAGACGTCCAGCACCTCGTCGAGACGGTCGAGTTTGCGCTCGATACGGCCCAGACGCAGCCGTCCGGAACGCAGCCGGTAGTCGTGCATGTCGACGCGGACCCACGAGTCGTGCGCGGTGAGGTCCGGTGCCTCATCGACCGCCCGCGTCAGCTCCTGTGCCCGCAGGGGCATCCGGATCTCCTCGCGCTCCATCTGCCCGAGCAGCCGCAGCGTGGCCCACGCGGCACGCCGCAGGCGCAGTCCCCGCACGGCCGCCTCCGCGTACGGCCGCAGCGTGAAGGCGAGTTCGGCCGTGAGCCGTCCGGGCAGCAGCAGGTCCTCGCAGGTCTTCTCCAGGGCCTCGCGCAGGCCCGGGTCGGCACAGGACAGGAAGCCCCCGGCCTTGGCCCCGACGTGCTTGGACAGGCTGAACACGGAGGCGTCCCCCCAGGCGCCGACCGGTCGTCCGCCCACCTCGCTGCCGATGGCGTGAGCCCCGTCCTCGAACAGCGGGATCCCCAGCGCGTCGCACTTCGCCCGCAGCCGCGGCGCGTCATCCGGATTGCCGTAGAGATTCGTCGTGAGCACCGCCGACAGCGAGCCCCAGACCTCGTCGGGCACGGCGTCGACGTCGATCGACGCGTCCAGCGGGTTGAGCGGCGCCTGTACGGGCCGCAGTCCGGCCGCCAGCAGCACGAAGAAGATCACGTCGTCGTTGACCGGCGACATCAACACCCGTCCGCCCGGCGGGCACCAGTGGCGCAAGGCCACGAAAAGCCCGAACCGGCACGACGGCACGTACACGCATTCCCGGCCGAGTCTGCCGCGCATGGTCTCTTCCAGCCGCTTCGGCCGTGAACCATGCCGCGCCGACCCGAGGCCGGCCTCCCCTTTGGCCATCCGCCCCCCAGGTGTGCTGTGGGAACGCCCCCTCCCCGAGGCCTTCCAGCACCTGCCCAGAGTCTCCCTGTTCGCACCGCTCCGTCAAGATTGCGGTCCCTCCTGTGGACGACTGCCCGTACACAGGCGGAAGCGGAGCGCTGCGAGTCGGCCACTCCATCGGTCACCTCCCGTGTCCCTTCCGTGTCGCCGCGGTGTCTCTCGTACGAGGTCAGCCGTAACGTGTGCGGCGGCTCGGCACACAGGCGGAGCACCCGCGGAGCCCCCGCCCATGGCGAGCACTCGGCCGTGGCGAACGAATGTGCATATATGGCGCATGCGCGGCGCACAGGCGGCGTATGCACGGCGAGCACGAAAGAGAGGCAGCACCCGATGCCCCCCTTGGCCCCCTTCGACCTCCCCGAGGGTGACCCCTTCGGCCCGCACAACCTTCCGTACGGCGTCTTCTCCCTTCCCGGCTCGGAGCAGCGGACCGTCGGCGTCCGGCTCGGCGACCACGTCCTGGACGCGGGCGCGGCGGCCCGGGCGCTCGGTTCACCGCACGCCGCCCTGCTCACCCGCACGACCCTCAACCCCCTGCTGGCGGCGGGCCGCACGATCTGGTCCGAGGTACGAAGCTCCCTGACGGAGTGGGTCACGGACCCGTCCCACCACGAGACCCTCGCCCCGCTGCTGCACCCCCTCTCCTCGGTGACCCTGCACCTCCCCTTCGAGGTCGCCGACTACGTCGACTTCTACGCCTCCGAGCACCACGCCCGGAACGCGGGCGCGATCTTCCGCCCGGACGCCACGGACACCCTGCTGCCCAACTGGAAGCACCTGCCGATCGGTTACCACGGCCGCGCCGGCACGGTCGTGGTCTCCGGCACGGACGTGGTCCGCCCGTCGGGCCAGCGCAAGGCGCCCGCCGATCCCGCCCCCGTCTTCGGCCCCTCCGCACGGCTGGACATCGAGGCAGAGGTCGGCTTCGTCGTCGGGGTGCCGTCGCAGCAGGGCCGCCCGGTCCCGCTGGCCGGCTTCCGTGACCACGTCTTCGGCCTGTGCCTCCTCAACGACTGGTCGGCCCGCGACATCCAGGCCTGGGAGTACGTCCCCCTCGGCCCGTTCCTCGCCAAGTCCTTCGCCACGTCGGTCTCGGCGTGGGTCACCCCGCTCGAGGCGCTGGAGGCGGCACGCGTCTCACCCCCGGAGCGCACCCACCCGCTGCTGCCCTACCTGGACGACACCACCGCCGACCCCACCGGCTACGACCTGCGCATCTCCGTCGCCCTCAACGGTCACGTCATCTCCGAACCCCCCTTCTCCACCATGTACTGGACGGCCGCCCAGCAACTCGCCCACATGACCGTCAACGGCGCCTCCCTGCGCACCGGCGACCTGTACGGCTCGGGCACGGTGAGCGGCCCGGCCGAACGCCAGCGCGGCTCCCTGCTGGAACTGACCTGGAACGGCCGCGACCCCCTGGAACTCCCCGACGGCAAGCGCACGTACCTGGAGGACGGAGACGTGGTGACCCTGTCGGCCTGGGCGCCGGGACCGGACGGGCTGCGCGTGGGGCTGGGAGAGGTGAGCGGGCGGGTTCTCGCGGGCTGACTCCGGCGGTTCCCGCCGTCATACTGGCGGCGGGAACGGTCCTCGCGCCGGGCCCGCCGTACGCACGCGTCCGGAGCACGACCTCTCGTCCCGGCCGGCCAGTCCGCTCCGGCCCGTTCTCCGCCCCCGTCCTCTTCGACCAGGATCCGGAGCCCTCGGCATGACCCTCTGCCTGCTCCTGCTGAGCGTCGTCGCACTGACCGCCGCCCTGCCGGTCCCGCGTGCGCTGACCCGGGCCGAGTGGCCCGAGCGGGAGCCGGTGGTCGCGCTGTGGGTGTGGCAGTGCCTGGTCGCCACGGTCCTGCTGTGCTGTCTCACCGCCCTGGTCCTCGGCGCCGCCGCCGTCTTCCACACCGTCCGCGCCCAGGTCTTCGCCCCCGCCCCGCCGGCCGTGACCGAGGCGTACGACCTCTCCACGGCCCCCGTGTGGGCGACCGCTCTCACCCTGCTGCTGGCCTGCGGGGCGGCCTGGACCACCGCGATGCTGGCCCGCGAGCTGGTCGAGGCGCGTCGGCGCCGCAGCACGGCCCGCGCGCACCTGCGGGAACGCGCCCCCGACCTTCCCGAGGGTCTGCCCTCCGCCCGGGGCCCGCTGCTCGTCCTGGAGGACGAGTACCCGGACGCCTGGTGGATGCCCGGCAACCCGCCCCAACTGATCGTCACCACCGGTGCCCTGCACCGCCTCACCTCCCATCAACTCGACGCCGTCCTCACCCATGAACGCGACCACGCCCGCGCCCACCACGACTGGCTGCTGCACCTGTCGACGGCCCTGGCGGCCGGCTTCCCGCGCGTCCCGCTGTTCGCCCACTTCTGCGACCAGACCCACCGCCTGGTCGAACTCGCCGCCGACGACACGGCGTCCCGCCGCTGCGGTCACCTGACGACGGCGCTGGCCCTGATCGAGCTGAACCAGCACCGGGGCGTCCTGTCCTGCGCGTCCAGCCGACGCCTCCTCGGCGAACGCGTCGACCGCCTCCTCGCCCCACCTCCCCGACTCGGCCGCAGACACCGCGCACTGACCACCACGGTGGCGGCGCTGGTACCGCTGCTCCCTCTGCTGATCACCTTCGCCCCGGGCCTCACCGCGCTGGCGTGACCAGTGGCGCGGTGGTGGCAGATCTTGCCGCGCCTCGACGGAAACACCAGGTCAACGCGTTACCTGACGCTGCGAAGAATGGCGCAACACTTCCGCAACACCACTATCCCTACCGGATGAGTATGGTTCCGGCCATGCCGCCCAACGACCGCATCCGAGAGCACGCCGGCCAAGGCGCGACCACCGTCGCCGCCCACCGCGCGCGGCGCCGGCTGCGTGCCGACCAGGCGCGGCAGCTCGCCGACCTGCTCCGCCGCCAGCTGCTGAGCGGCGGTTTCCCGGCCGGCACGCTCCCTCACGAGTCGACCCTCGCCACCGAGTACGCGGCCTCCCGCAACACCGTGCGGCAGGCCCTCGACCTGCTGCGCGCCGAAGGCCTCGTCGAACGCCTCCCCGGCGTCGGCACGGTCGTCGTCGCCGAGAAGTACCCGCACGGTCTCGACCGTCTGATGGGCCTCGCGGAAACTCTGCGCGAGCACGGCCGCGTCACCAACGAGGTCCGCACGATGGGCCCCGTCCCCGCACCCGCCCCGGTCGCCGACCGGCTCCAGGTCGCCTCCGGCGCCGATGTCCTCTACATCGAACGTCTGCGCCGCCTCAACGGCCTCCCCCTCTCCCTCGACCTGACCTACATCCCGCTCGACATCGGCACCGCCCTGCTCGGCGCCGACCTGGAGAACACCGATGTCTTCCGTCTCCTGGAGGCCACCACCCGCCAGCGTCTCGGCCACGCCGAGATCACGCTGGAGGCGGTGAACGCGGACGCCAACTCCGCGGCCGTACTGGAGGCCCCGCGCGGTGCCGCCGTACTGATGCTGGAACGGCTCACCCACCTCGCCGACGGCCGCCCGGTCGACCTGGAGTTCATCCGCTTCCGCGGCGACCGCATCTCCATGAGCGGCCTGCTGCACCGCTCCGTCTGACCACCTCCTCTCACCTCTTCATCGTTCGGCAGACCCTCTTCGGTTCACTGCTGCGCAGGAAATCTCTGGAGACAGCCATGCCCTTGGCGCCCCAGCGGGCCGATGTGCCCGTGACCATCGACGAGTCGAAGTGCATCGACGGCTGCACGCTCTGTGTGGACATGTGCCCGCTGGACTCCCTCGCCATCGACGAGAGCAACGGCAAGGCCTACATGCACGTCGACGAGTGCTGGTACTGCGGCCCGTGCGCTGCCCGCTGTCCCACCGGAGCCGTCACGGTCAACATGCCCTATCTGCTCCGCTGAGAGGCCCGAACTCCCATGAAACGCACGGCAGTCGCACTCGCCGCATCCACTCTGCTGCTCCCCCTGTCCGCCTGCGGCGGCAGCGCCGAGGCGGGCAGCGGTTCCACGGTCACCGTCACCGTGGGCTACCAGTCCAAGACGATCAACACGGTCACGGCCGGAACCCTGCTGCGCTCCCTCGGCTCTTTCGAGAAGCAGCTCAACGCCCTGGGCGACGGCCACACCTACAAGGTCGACTGGCAGGACTTCGCCACCGGCGCCCCGATCACCGCGCAGATGACCGCCGGGAAGATCGACATCGGCTCGATGGGTGACTTCCCACTGCTCATCAACGCGGCCCGCGGCAAGCAGCTCGGCCGCCCCACCCACCTGGTCTCCATCACCGGCTACAACCTCAAGGGCGGCCTGAACACCGTCGTGGTCGCGCCGGACTCCAAGCTCGCCTCGCTGAAGGACCTCACGGGCAAGAAGGTCTCCACGAGCGTGGGCTCCGCCGCCGACGGCACGCTGGTGCGGGCCCTGCAGCGGGCCGGCATCGACCCGGAGAAGGGCATCGAGAAGCTGAACCAGCAGCCCGCGGTGGGCGCCTCGGCCCTCACGGCGGGCAGCGCGGACGCGCTCTCCCAGTTCGTCGCCTGGCCCGGCCTGCTCGCCTACCAGGGCAAGGCGAAGGCGCTGTACGACGGCGCCCAGCTGGACCTGCCGACGTTCCACGGCGTCACCGCCCGCGAGGACTTCGCCAAGCAGCGCCCTGCCGTGCTCAAGGCGTTCCTCAAGGCGCAGGCGGAGGCGACGAACTACCTGAACGCCCATCCGGTGGACGCCGCCGAGAAGGTCGCGAAGGCCACCGGCCTGCCCGCCGAGGTCGTCTACCTCTACAACGGCGCCCACGGCATCTCCACCTTCGACCCGGCCGTCAAGCCGCAACTCGTCTCCGCCCTCGAGCAGGACGTGTCGGTCCTGAAGGCGGCCGAGCTCACCGGCGACATCGACGTGGACTCCTTCGTCGACGACCAGTACGTCAAGAAGGCCCTCGGCGCCGCCTACGCCAAGCAGCTCGCCGCCGCCCCGCCCGCCGCCGCGAGCGAGGTGTGGCCCAAGGGCGCGACCGAGACCAAGAGCTTCGCCTCCCCCGCCGAGCTCCTCACCTACGTCGCCCGGCACAAGGACGGCATCCGCGCCGCCTACGTCCCCGACGCCACCACCGGCACCCTCTGGTTCGCCGACAAGGCCGTCTGGGTCGCCGACGGCACGCAGCTGCTGCCCTTCGTCACCCCCGCCACCGCCCAGTCCTACGTGGCCGGTCACGGCGGCGCCCAGGTGATCACGTACACGGACGCCCTGGGACGGGCCTCGTGAGCCGCTCCCCCCGGCGGGTGGGCCGGCTCGCGCTGCGGGCCGGCTCGCTGGCCGCCGCCCTCGGCCTGTGGCAGCTGCTGACCGCCCTCGACGTGAACCTGTGGCTGCGCTTCTCGCAGTTCCCGACGGTGACCGACGTGGCCCGGGCCTTCGCCGACCGGCTCTCCGGCCCCGACTACTGGACCGACCTCACCGACAGCCTCACCCGCATCGTGACCGGCTTCCTGCTCGCCGCCGTCCTGGGCGTGGCCACGGGCGTACTCGTGGCACGCTCGCGGCTCGCCGAGGACCTGCTCGGTCCGGTGCTGGAGGTGCTGCGCCCCATCCCTGCGATCGCCCTGGTCCCCGTGGCGATCCTCCTGTTCCCCTCCAACGAACAGGGCATCGTCTTCATCACCTTCACCGCTGCCTTCTTCCCTGTCCTGGTCTCCACCCGGCACGCGGTCCGCGCCCTCTCCCCCGTCTGGGAGGAGGCGGTGCTCACGATGGGCGCCGGCCGGTGGCGGATCCTCGGCGCGGTCGTCCTGCCGGGAGCCCTGCCCGGCATCTTCGGCGGCCTGTCGGTCGGCATCGGCGTGTCCTGGATCTGCGTGATCTCCGCCGAGATGATCTCCGGCCAGTACGGCGTCGGCTACCGCACCTGGCAGGACTACACGATCGTCAACTACCCGGGCGTGTTCGTCGGCATGGTCACCATCGGCGTGCTCGGCTGGCTCACCTCCACCGCCGTCGAACTGCTCGGCCGCCGGCTGACCCGCTGGCTCCCCCGGACGTCGTACGTCCCCGGAGCCCGGCCGAGGGCTCCTCGGGCCACCGCGCCGGTGCCGTCCGCGCCCGCCCCCGTACGCAAGGGACCCGCATCCGAGGCCGAGGAGGCACGCGATGAGCACCTCGTCTGAGACGTCCGAGCACCGCACGGCACGCGGAACCCTCGTCGACACGGACACGCGGCCGGCGTCGGAGGCGGACACGCCCACGCCTGCCCGCGGTACCCGGCTCACCTTCCGTGCCGCCACGCTCGGCCGCCCGAACGCCCCGGCCCTGGCCGACGTCGGCCTCGACATCGCCCCCGGCGAGATCCTCACCGTCGTGGGCCCGTCGGGCTGCGGCAAGTCGACACTGCTGCGCACGCTGGCCGGTCTGCTGCCCGCCCTCGCCGGAGCCGTGGAGCAGGACGGCCACCGGATCACCGGCCCGGCGGCGGACCGCGCGCTGGTCTTCCAGGACGACGCACTCCTGCCCTGGCGCACCCTGCGCGCCAACGTCGAACTGCCCCTCGCCATCCAGGGGGTGGCGCGCGCGGAGCGCAGGAAGCAGGCCGAGTCCTGGCTCGACCGCGTCGGCCTCGCCGACCGGGCCCGGCAGTTGCCGCACCGCGTCTCCGGCGGGCAGCGCCAGCGCGCCCAACTGGCCCGTGCCCTGGCCGGCCGTCCGCGGGCCGTCCTCATGGACGAGCCGTTCGGCGCGCTGGACGCGCAGACCCGTGCCGGCATGCAGGACCTGCTCGTGGAGGTCCTGCGGGGCACGGGCGCGACCGTCGTCTTCGTCACCCATGACGTCGACGAGGCCCTCTTCCTCGGCGACCGTGTGGCCCTGCTCGGCGCGGGCGGACTCGTCGCCGTCCGGGACGTCCCCCGCCCGCGCGACCGCGCCGCCCACGACGACCCGGCCCGCGTGGCCCTGCGCCGCGACGTCCTGACCTCGCTCGGTACCTGAAAGGCCCCCCGGTGACCACCCCCGTGCACACCCCCCTGGAGATCCAGCAGATCCCCGCGCTCGCCGACGCCGAGGAACTGACCTGCGACGTCCTGGTCATCGGCGGCGGCACCGCCGGCACCATGGCCGCCCTGACCGCCGCCGAGCACGGCGCGAACGTCCTGCTCCTGGAGAAGGCCCACGTCCGCCACTCCGGCGCCCTCGCGATGGGCATGGACGGCGTCAACAACGCGGTCATCCCCGGCCGCGCCGAGCCCGACGACTACGTCGCCGAGATCACCCGCGCCAACGACGGCATCGTCGACCAGTCCACCGTCCGCCAGACCGCGACCCGCGGCTTCGCCATGGTGCAGCGGCTGGAGTCCTACGGCGTGAAGTTCGAGAAGGACGAGCACGGCGAGTACGCGGTCCGCCAGGTGCACCGCTCCGGCTCCTATGTGCTGCCGATGCCGGAGGGCAAGGACGTCAAGAAGGTCCTCTACCGGCAGCTGCGGCGGCGCGAGATGCGGGAGAAGATCCGCATCGAGAACCGTGTGATGCCGGTACGCGTGCTGACGGCCGGCGAGGGCGCGGACCGGCGGGCCGTGGGAGCGGCGGGCTTCAACACCCGCACCGGGCGGTTCGTCACCGTCCGCGCGGGCGCGGTGATCCTGGCGACGGGCGCCTGCGGCCGCCTGGGCCTGCCCGCCTCCGGCTACCTCTACGGCACGTACGAGAACCCGACGAACGCGGGCGACGGCTACGCCATGGCCTACCACGCGGGCGCCGAGCTCACCGGCATCGAGTGCTTCCAGATCAACCCGCTGATCAAAGACTACAACGGCCCGGCCTGCGCCTACGTCGCCAACCCCTTCGGCGGCTACCAGGTCAACCGGCACGGCGAACGCTTCGTCGACTCCGACTACTGGTCCGGCCAGATGATGGCCGAGTTCGCCGCGGAGGTGGCCAGCGACCGCGGCCCGGTCTACCTGAAGCTGAGCCATCTCCCGGAGGAGTCGATCTCGGCGCTGGAGTCGATCCTGCACTCCACCGAGCGCCCCACCCGTGGCACCTTCCACTCCGGCCGCGGCCACGACTACCGCACCCATGACGTCGAGATGCACATCTCCGAGATCGGCCTGTGCGGCGGCCACTCCGCCTCGGGGGTACGGGTCGACGACCACGCCCGTACGACCGTCCCCCGCCTGTACGCGGCCGGCGACCTCGCCTGCGTCCCGCACAACTACATGATCGGCGCGTTCGTCTTCGGTGAGCTGGCCGGCGCGGACGCGGCCCAGTACGCGCCCTACGACGGGGAGCTGCCGGCCGAGCAGCTGCGCGAAGCGCACGAGCTGGTCTACCGGCCGCTGCGCAACCCGGACGGCCCGCCGCAGACCCAGGTGGAGTACAAGTTGCGCCGCTTCGTCAACGACTACGTGGCGCCGCCGAAGTCGGGCGCGCGTCTCTCGCTCGCCCTGGAGGCGTTCGAGCGGATGCACGAGGACATCGCCGCGATGGGTGCCCGCACCCCGCACGAGCTGATGCGCTGCGCCGAGGTCACCTTCATCCGCGACTGCGCGGAGATGGCCGCGCGTGCCTCCCTGGCCCGCACGGAGTCCCGCTGGGGTCTCTATCACGACCGCCTCGACCACCCGCACCGCGACGACGCGTCCTGGTTCCACCATCTCGATCTCCACAAGTCCCCCTCTGGTGCGATGGAGTTCACGGCCCGTCCCGTGGCTCCCTATCTGGTTCCGGTCGACGAGTTCACCCCGGTCGGCGGCCCGTCCCGGCATCTCGGCGAGGTCCACGCCGAGGACGTGGCCACGGCCGGCTCGCGGGACGTGGCGCCGGTGGCCGCGGGCCCGACGTCCGCCCGGGGCGCCGAGTCCGTGGACCGCGGCGGCCCGCAGGGGGCGGCCTCGCCCCGGCTCCTCGAACTGCTGGCGCTGGCCGAGGAGGAGCCCGAACTCGCGGCGCTCGAGCCCTACTTGACCGACCTCGACCCCGCGGTGCGCCGCACGGCCGTCTCCGTCCTCACCGAGACGGTGCCTCCCGGCACCGGGCAGGCGCTGGCCGGTGTCCTCGGCGACCCCGACAGCGAGGTACGCGCCGCCGCGGCCGCCTCACTGCGCGAGCTGGTCGAGACGCTCCCCGCCGAGCCCGCCCTGCGCGACGCCCTCACCGGTGCGCTCGCCGAGGCCGACGCCGTGGTCCGCGCTGCCGCCCTCGACGTACTGCGCGCCCTGCGCCTGGGCGACGCCGGGCTGTTCGCCGGCTCGCTGGACGATGCGGACATCGCCGTGCGCATCGAGGCCGTGCGCGCGCTCGTCTCGGTGGACGCGGTCGAACCGCTGGCGCGTGCCGCCGACGACCCTTCCCGGGAGGTCCGCGTCACGGTGGCCAAGGCGCTGGCCGGTGTGAGCGCGGCGTCCCTCCCGCTGGAGGCCCACGACCTGCTCACCGGCACCCTCGTCCGGCTCACCGAGGACGCGGACGCCTTGGTCCGCGGCGCCGCCTACGCGGCGCTGGGCACCAGCGGCTGCCCGGCCCCGCTCGCCGACCGCGCCGTGGCCGCTCTGTCCGACGCGGCCTGGCAGGTGCGGTCGGGAGCCGCGACCGCGCTGGCCGCCGCCGATCCCGAGGTCGCCGTGCCCGCACTCGCCAAGGCCCTCGCGGACCCGAACGCCGACGTGCGCAAGGCCGCGGTCCTGGCGCTGACCCGACACCGCCACAGCGAGGACGCCCGAGCGGCCCTCGCCACGGCCACCTCGGACTCCGACGCGGACGTCAGGGCATACGCGGCCCGAGCCTTGTGAGGACGCCGCACCCGCCCGGCAGGGCGCCTCTGGGTACCGGGGTGCCCCTCTGCGCCCGGGCAGGACACCTCTGGGCGCCGGGGACCACCCGGAGCCTGGGCGGAACGCCCCCAGGTGCCGGGGAGCACCCCTTCGCCCCGATCGGCCGCTATATCCAGTCGTCCGGCTCCGGCTCCGCGTCCATCTCGGGCCAGTGGTCGTCGGCCGCGCCCGGTCCGGCTCCTCCGGTGCCCGGCTCCCCGTCGGCCGCCGGAGCCGAGCCGGGTGCCCCGCCCAGTCCGGCCAGCACCCCGATGACACCCTCCCCGTACGTCGCCAGCTTCTTCTCGCCGACCCCGCTGACCCCGCCGAGTTGCTGCACCGACGTCGGCCACACCGTGGCGATCTCCCGCAGCGTCGCGTCGTGGAAGATGACGTACGCCGGGACGCCCTGCTCGCGGGCCTGTTCGGCGCGCCAGGCCCGCAGGGCCTCGAAGGCGGGGAGCAGTTCCTCGGGCAGCTCCGCAGCTGCGGGCTTCGCCTTGCGGTCACCACGGCCGGACGAGGACGACGAGCCCGCCTTGGCGGTCACCGACCTCTTCGGCTCCTTGCGCAGCGGCACCTCCCGCTCGCGCCGCAGCACCGCCCCGCTGGCCTCCGTCAGCACCAGCGTGCCGTAGTCGCCTTCCACCGCGAGCAGCCCCTGCGCCAGCAACTGCCGTACGACACCGCGCCATTCACCCTCGGCGAGCTCTTCGCCGATGCCGAACACGGACAGCTGGTCGTGATCGAACTGGATCACCTTGGCCGTGCGCTTGCCCAGCAGGATGTCGACGATCTGCACCGCGCCGAACTTCTGCCCGCGCTCGCGCTGCAACCGCACCACCGTCGACAGCACCTTCTGCGCCGCGACCGTGCCGTCCCAGGTCTCCGGTGGCGCGAGGCAGGTGTCGCAGTTGCCGCAGCCCGCCGGATCGGGTTCCTGGCCGAAGTAGGCGAGGAGCTGTCCGCGGCGGCACCGGGCCGTCTCGCACAGCGCCAGCATGGAGTCCAGGTGCGCGGCGGCCCGCCTCCGGAACGCCTCGTCGCCCTCCCCCGACTGGATCAGCTTGCGCTGCTGTATGACGTCGTTGAGGCCGTACGCCATCCAGGCCGTCGACGGCAGCCCGTCACGCCCGGCACGGCCGGTCTCCTGGTAGTAGCCCTCGATCGATTTGGGCAGATCGAGGTGGGCGACGAACCGCACGTCCGGCTTGTCGATGCCCATGCCGAAGGCGATGGTCGCCACCACGACCAGGCCCTCCTCCCGCAGGAACCGCGCCTGGTGCGCCGCGCGTGTCCCCGCGTCCAGGCCCGCGTGGTACGGCACCGCCTCGATGCCGTTGCGGGAGAGGAACTCGGCCGTCTTCTCCACGGAGTTGCGCGAGAGGCAGTACACGATGCCCGCGTCGCCCGGGTGCTCCTCCCGCAGGAAACTCAGCAGCTGCTTCTTGGGGTCGGCCTTCGGCACGATCCGGTACTGGATGTTGGGCCGGTCGAAGCTCGCCACGAAGTGGCGGGCCGTCGGCATGTTCAGCCGCTGGGTGATCTCCTGGTGCGTCGCATGCGTGGCTGTCGCGGTGAGCGCGATCCGCGGGACGTCGGGCCAGCGCTCGCCCAGGAGGGACAAGGTGAGGTAGTCGGGGCGGAAGTCGTGGCCCCACTGGGACACGCAGTGGGCCTCGTCGATCGCGAAGACCGCGATCTTGCCGCGTGAGAGCAGGTCCAGTGTGGAGTCCAGGCGCAGCCGCTCCGGCGCCAGGTACAGCAGGTCCAGCTCGCCTGCCAGGAACTCGGCCTCGACCACACGCCGCTCGTCGAAGTCCTGCGTGGAGTTCATGAACCCGGCGCGCACGCCCAGCGCCCGCAGCGCGTCCACCTGGTCCTGCATCAGTGCGATCAGCGGGGAGACGACGATGCCCGTACCGGGCCTGACCAGGGCCGGGATCTGGTAGCACAGCGACTTGCCGCCGCCGGTCGGCATGAGGACGACCGCGTCCCCACCGGCCACCACGTGCTCGATGACCGCTTCCTGCTCGCCGCGGAAGGCCTCGTATCCGAAGACCCGGTGCAGCGTGGCCAGCGCCTCGCTCTCCGTGCCCGGCATCTCGGTGATCACTGGCATCTCCCTGGTCCCGCCCGTCGCGCCCATCGTCCCGTCCCCCGTACGTCGTCCCTCGACCACTGCCTCCACGATAGGGGCCGGGACTGACAGCGCCGGAGTTATCCACAGGCTCGTTCCGGTGACTTACGGTGACCGGTCGCATGACGACGAGGGCCCCGGCTCCTCTGGAGGAACCGGGGCCCACACGGGGCACCGCAGGTCGGTCGGGCGAGCGCCGCGGTCAGCGCACGAAGACCCCTGCCTGGCTCGCCAGGTCCAGGAAGTACTGCGGCGCCACACCCAGCACCAGCGTCACCGCCACGCCGACCCCGATCGCCGTCGTCGTCAGCGGCGACGGCACCGCGACGGTCGGGCCCTCGGGCTTGGGCTCGCTGAAGAACATCAGCACGATGACGCGGATGTAGAAGAACGCCGCGATCGCCGACGAGATCACACCGACCACGACCAGCGGCGCCGCTCCGCCCTCCGCCGCCGCCTTGAACACGGCGAACTTCCCGGCGAACCCGGAGGTCAGCGGGATGCCGGCGAAGGCCAGCAGGAACACCGCGAACACGGCCGCCACCAGCGGTGACCGCCGGCCCAGCCCCGCCCACTTGGACAGGTGGGTCGCCTCGCCGCCGGCGTCCCGCACCAGCGTCACCACCGCGAACGCGCCGATCGTCACGAACGAGTACGCGCCCAGGTAGAAGAGCACGGAGGAGACACCGTCAGGGGTGGTCGCGATGACACCCGCGAGGATGAATCCGGCGTGCGCGATGGACGAGTACGCCAGCAGTCGCTTGATGTCGGTCTGCGTGATCGCGACGATCGCACCGCCCAGCATGGTGACGATTGCGACGCCCCACATGACCGGCCGCCAGTCCCAGCGCAGGCCGGGCAGGACGACGTACAGGATCCGCAGCAGGGCGCCGAAGGCGGCCACCTTGGTCGCCGCGGCCATGAAGCCGGTGACCGGGGTCGGCGCGCCCTGGTAGACGTCCGGCGTCCACATGTGGAACGGCACCGCGCCCACCTTGAACAGCAGCCCCATGACGATCATCGCGGCGCCGACGAGCAGCAGCGCGTCGTTGCCCATGGTGTCGGCGAGCGCCGGGCTCACGTTGGTGACCGTGCCGTCGACGACCTGCGCGATCCTCGCGTACGACACCGAGCCCGCGTAGCCGTAGAGCAGGGCGATGCCGAACAGGGTGAACGCGGAGGCGAAGGCGCCGAGCAGGAAGTACTTGACCGCGGCCTCCTGCGACATGAGCCGCTTGCGGCGGGCCAGCGCGCACAGCAGGTACAGCGGCAGCGAGAAGACTTCCAGGGCGATGAAGAGGGTCAGCAGGTCGTTGGCGGACGGGAACACCAGCATGCCCGCGACGGCGAACAGCAGCAGCGGGAAGACCTCGGTGGTCGTGAACCCGGCCTTGACCGCGGCCTTCTCGCTGTCGCTGCCGGGCACGGAGGCGGCCTGCGCGGCGAAGGAGTCGACGCGGTTGCCGTGGGCCTCCGGGTCGAGCCGCCGTTCGGCGAAGGTGAACAGGCCGACCAGGGCGGCCAGCAGGATCGTGCCCTGCAGGAACAGGGCCGGTCCGTCGACGGCGATCGCGCCCATCGCCGCGATGTGTGCCTTGGTGGTGCCGTATCCGTCCGCCGCCAGCGCCACGACCGCGGCGAACGCGGCGGCCAACGCGACGACGGACACGAACAGTTGGGTGTAGTAGCGGTGCTTGCGCGGGACTAGTGCCTCGACCAACACCCCGACGACCGCCGCACCCACGACGATCAGGGTCGGCGACAATTGCGCGTATTCGATCTTCGGCGCGTCGATCTTCGAGATCGGGTCGGCCGCGGTTGTCCACAGGCTGTGGACGGCTGCTGTGCTCACTTGGCCGCCTCCACCTCGGGCTGGGGGTCCTTCTTGTGTACGTCGGACAGCGTCTGCTTGACCGCCGGGTTGACGATGTCCGTGACGGGCTTGGGGTAGACGCCCAGGAAGATCAGCAGCACGATCAGCGGGGCGACCACCACGAGCTCACGCGCGCGCAGGTCCGGCATCGCGGAGACCTCGGGCTTCACCGGGCCCGTCATCGTCCTCTGGTAGAGGACGAGGGTGTAGAGCGCGGCGAGGACGATGCCGAAGGTGGCGATGATGCCGATCGCCGGGTACCGCGCGAACGTGCCGACCAGGACGAGGAACTCGCTGACGAAGGGGGCGAGTCCGGGCAGCGACAGCGTCGCCAGGCCGCCGATCAGGAAGGTGCCGGCGAGCACCGGGGCGACCTTCTGCACACCGCCGTAGTCGGCGATGAGCCGCGAGCCGCGCCGCGAGATCAGGAAGCCGGCGACCAGCATGAGCGCGGCCGTCGAGATCCCGTGGTTGACCATGTAGAGCGTCGCGCCCGACTGGCCCTGGCTGGTCATCGCGAAGATGCCCATGATGATGAACCCGAAGTGCGAGATCGACGCGTACGCCACCAGCCGTTTGATGTCCCGCTGGCCGACGGCGAGCAGCGCCCCGTAGATGATGCTGATCAGAGCGAGGACGAGGATGGCGGGCGTCGCCCACTTCGACGCCTCCGGGAAGAGCTGGAGGCAGAAGCGGAGCATCGCGAAGGTGCCGACCTTGTCGACGACCGCCGTGATGAGGACGGCGACCGGGGCGGTGGACTCCTGCATGGCGTTGGGCAGCCAGGTGTGCAGCGGCCACAGGGGCGCCTTCACCGCGAAGGCGAAGAAGAAGCCGAGGAACAGCCAGCGTTCGGTGTTCGTCGCCATGTCGAGCGAGCCGTTGGCCCGCGCTTCGGCGATCTCCGTGAGCGAGAAGTTCCCGGCGACCACGTACAGCCCGATCACCGCGGCCAGCATGATCAGCCCGCCGACCAGGTTGTAGAGCAGGAACTTCACGGCCGCGTACGACCGTTGCGTCGACGCCGCCTCCTCGCCCTGAGCGTGCGCCCGGTCCCCGAAGCCGCCGATCAGGAAGTACATCGGGATCAGCATGGCTTCGAAGAAGATGTAGAAGAGGAAGACGTCGGTGGCCTCGAAGGAGAGGATCACCATCGCCTCGACGGCCAGGATCAGGGCGAAGAAGCCCTGCGTGGGCCGCCAGCGCTTGCTGCCGGTCTCCAGCGGGTCGGCGTCGTGCCAGCCCGCCAGGATGATGAACGGGATCAGCAGCGCCGTGAGCGCGATGAGAGCCACCGCGATCCCGTCCACGCCCAGCTCGTATCTGACCCCGAAGTCCGCGATCCAGGGCTGGGACTCGGTGAGCTGGTAGCGGGCGCCGTCCGGGTCGAAGCGGACCAGGACGACGATCGCCAGGACGAGCGTGGCGAGCGAGAAGAGCAACGCCAGGGATTTGGCGGCGTTGCGCCGCGCGGCCGGGACGGCGGCCGTGGCGACCGCCCCGATCGCCGGGAGCGCCGCCGTCGCTGTCAGCAGAGGAAAGGACATCGGTATCAGACCGCCCTCATCAGCAGGGTCGCGGCGATGAGGACCGCCGCACCGCCGAACATCGAGACCGCGTACGACCGCGCGAAGCCGTTCTGGAGCTTGCGCATGCGTCCGGAGAGGCCGCCGACCGAGGCCGCCGTGCCGTTGACGACGCCGTCGACCAGGGTGTGGTCGACGTAGACCAGGGACCGCGTGAGGTGCTCGCCGCCGCGGACCAGGACGACGTGGTTGAAGTCGTCCTGAAGCAGGTCGCGCCGGGCGGCCCGGGTGAGCAGGGACCCGCGCGGGGCGACGACGGGGACGGGGCGGCGGCCGTACTGGGCATAGGCGAGCGCCACGCCCAGGATCATGACGGCCACCGTGGACAGCGTGACCGTGAGGGCGCTGACCGGCGGGTGCCCGTGTTGGAACCCGGTGACGGGCTCCAGCCAGTGCACGAAGCGCTCGCCGATGCTGAAGAAGGCTCCGGCGAAGACCGACCCGACCGCCAGGACGATCATCGGGATCGTCATGACCTTGGGCGACTCGTGTGGGTGCGGTTCGGCGTGCTCGCCCCGGTGCTCGGCGGCGGGCTCGGCGCTCGGCGCCTGCGGGGAGCGGGTGGGCTGGTTCCTCCAGCGCTCCTCGCCGAAGAACGTCATCAGCATCACGCGCGTCATGTAGTACGCGGTGATGGCCGCGCCCAGCAGCGCGCAGCCGCCCAGGATCCAGCCCTCGGTGCCGCCCTTGGCGAAGGCCGCCTCGATGATCTTGTCCTTGGAGAAGAAGCCGGACAGACCCGGGAAGCCGATGATGGCGAGGTAGCCGAGGCCGAAGGTGACGAAGGTGATCGGCATGTACTTGCGCAGGCCGCCGTACTTGCGCATGTCGACCTCGTCGTTCATGCCGTGCATGACCGAGCCGGCGCCGAGGAACAGGCCGGCCTTGAAGAAGCCGTGCGTCACCAGGTGCATGATCGCGAAGGCGTAGCCGATGGGGCCGAGGCCCGCGGCCAGCACCATGTAGCCGATCTGCGACATGGTCGAGCCTGCCAGCGCCTTCTTGATGTCGTCCTTCGCGCAACCGACGATCGCACCGAACAGGAGCGTGACGGCACCGACGATGGTGACGACGAGCTGGGCGTCGGGCGCCGCGTTGAAGATCGCGCCCGAGCGGACGATGAGGTAGACGCCGGCGGTCACCATCGTCGCCGCGTGGATGAGGGCCGAGACCGGGGTCGGGCCCTCCATCGCGTCCCCGAGCCAGGACTGCAGCGGGACCTGGGCGGACTTGCCGCAGGCCGCGAGCAGCAGCATCAGGGCGATCGCGGTGAGCTGGCCCTCGGTCGCGTCACCGGCGAGCCCCGCCTTCTCCTGCGTGCCGAGCAGCGGGCCGAAGGCGAAGGTGCCGAAGGTGGTGAACATCAGCATGATGGCGATCGACAGGCCCATGTCGCCGACGCGGTTGACCAGGAAGGCCTTCTTCGCGGCGGTCGCGGCGCTGGGCTTGTGCTGCCAGAAGCCGATGAGCAGGTAGGAGGCGAGACCGACGCCCTCCCAGCCGACGTACAGCAGCAGGTAGTTGTCGGCGAGGACGAGCAGCAGCATCGCCGCGAGGAACAGGTTCAGGTAGCCGAAGAAGCGGCGGCGCCGCTCGTCGTGCTCCATGTACCCGACCGAGTACAGGTGGATCAGCGAGCCGACGCCCGTGATCAGCAGCACGAACGTCATCGACAGCTGGTCGACGCGGAAGGCGACGTCCGCCTGGAAGCCCTCGACGGGGATCCAGCTGAACAGGTGCTGCGTCAGTGTCCGGTCGTCGGCGTCCTTGCCGAGCAGGTCGGCGAAGAGGACGAGGCCGAGCACGAAGGAGACGGCCGCGAGGACCGTGCCGATCCAGTGGCCGACGGCGTCGAGCCGGCGACCGCCGACCAGCAGGACGGCCGCTCCGAGCAGGGGCGCCGCGATCAGCAGCGCAATCAGGTTCTCCACGATTCTTCCGACCCCTTACAGCTTCATCAGGCTGGCGTCGTCGACCGAGGCCGAGTGGCGGGAACGGAACAGCGACACGATGATCGCCAGTCCGACCACGACCTCCGCGGCGGCGACGACCATCGTGAAGAAGGCGATGATCTGGCCGTCGAGATTGCCGTGCATCCGGGAGAAGGCGACGAACGCGAGGTTGCACGCGTTGAGCATCAGCTCGATGCACATGAACACGACGATCGCGTTGCGCCGGATCAGCACGCCCGTCGCGCCGATCGTGAACAACAGGGCGGCGAGGTAGAGGTAGTTGACGGGGTTCACTTCGACGCCTCCTCGGTCCGCTTGAACGTCGGCGGCTCGATCGCGGTCCGCTCCAGGCGCTCCTCCGCGCGCTGCTCCAGCGCCTTGAGGTCGTTGAGCGCCTCGGTGGACACGTCCCGGATCTGACCGCGCTCGCGCAGCGTCTTGCTGACCGTGAGCTCCGACGGGGTGCCGTCGGGCAGCAGGCCCGCGATGTCGACGGCGTTGTGCCGCGCGTACACACCGGGCGCCGGCAGCGGCGGTACGTGCCTGCCCTCGCGGACGCGCTGTTCGGCCAGCTCGCGCTGGGTCTTGGCCCGCTCCGTGCGCTCCCGGTGGGTGAGGACCATGGCGCCGACGGCGGCCGTGATGAGCAGGGCGCCGGTGATCTCGAAGGCGAAGACGTACTTGGTGAAGATGAGGGCCGCGAGACCCTCCACGTTGCCGCCGGCGTTGGCCTCGCCGAGGCCGGTGAACTCCGTCAGGGACGCGTTGCCGATGCCCGCGACCAGGAGGATGCCGAAGCCGAGGCCGCACAGGAGGGCCAGCCAGCGCTGGCCCTTGATGGTCTCCTTCAGGGAGTCCGCCGCGGTGACGCCGACGAGCATCACCACGAACAGGAACAGCATCATGATCGCGCCGGTGTAGACGACGATCTGCACGATGCCCAGGAAGTAGGCGCCGTTGGCGAGGTAGAACACCGCCAGGATGATCATGGTGCCGGCGAGGCAGAGCGCGCTGTGCACGGCCTTCTTCATGAAGACGGTGCACAGGGCGCCGATCACCGCGACGGTGCCGAGGACCCAGAACTGGAAGGCCTCGCCGGTGGACGTCGAGTAGGCGGCGAGCTGCGAGGTGGAGTAAGCGGCGAGCTGCGCGCTCATCGGCCGATCACCTCCTCGGAGGCGGGCTCGCCCTCACCGAAGGTGGAGGCGGCCTCCTGCGGGACCTCGCCCTTGGAGACGGCGACCTGCTGCTCGGTCCCGGGCGCGGCCTCCGTCACCAGCCCCCGGTAGTAGTCCTGCTCGTCCGTGCCGGGGTAGATGGCGTGCGGCGTGTCGACCATGCCCTCTTCCAGGCCGGCCAGCAGCTGCTCCTTGGTGTAGATCAGGTTGGCGCGGCTGGAGTCGGCGAGCTCGAACTCGTTGGTCATCGTCAACGCGCGCGTGGGGCACGCCTCGATGCACAGGCCGCACAGGATGCAGCGGGCGTAGTTGATCTGGTACACGCGGCCGTACCGCTCGCCCGGCGAGTAGCGCTCCTCGTCGGTGTTGTCCGCGCCCTCGACGTAGATGGCGTCGGCGGGGCAGGCCCAGGCGCACAGCTCACAGCCGACGCACTTCTCCAGGCCGTCCGGATGGCGGTTGAGCTGGTGCCGTCCGTGGAACCGCGGAGCCGTGGTCTTCTTCTGCTCCGGGTACTGCTCGGTCAGCCGCTTCTTGAACATGGCCTTGAAGGTCACGCCGAAGCCGGCCACGGGGTTCTGGAAACCGGGCTTGGTCTCCTTGGGCTCCTCAGCCATCGGACGCCTCCTTTCCATCCAGAGATCCGTCACTCTGAGTATCGGGCCCACCACTGACAATCAGCTCCCGGTCCCGGCGCTGACGGCGCCTGGGCACCGGCGGCAGCTCCTGCCCGGGCAGCGGCGGCACGGGGAACCCGCCCGCCATCGGGTCGAAGCCGGCGGGCTCGGCGGGGGCCTCGGCCTGCTTGCCGCGGTCGCGGAACATGTCCGCGACGAAGGAGAGCAGCAGCAGGACCAGGACGGCGCCGCCGACGTAGAGGGCGATGTCGGCGAAGTCGTAGTTCTCGTTGCGCAGGGTCCGCACGGTCGCGACGAGCATCAGCCATGTCACGGAGACCGGGATGAGGACCTTCCAGCCGAGCTTCATCAGCTGGTCGTAGCGGACGCGGGGGAGCGTGCCGCGCAGCCAGATGAAGAAGAACAGCAGCAACTGGACCTTGACGGTGAACCAGAGCATCGGCCACCAGCCGTGGTTCGCGCCCTCCCAGAAGCCGCTGATCGGCCACGGGGCCCGCCAGCCGCCGAGGAACAGCGTCACCGACACGGCCGACACCGTCACCATGTTCACGTACTCGGCGAGCATGAACATCGCGAACTTGATCGACGAGTACTCGGTGTTGAAGCCGCCGACCAGGTCGCCCTCGGACTCCGGCATGTCGAAGGGGGCGCGGTTGGTCTCGCCGACCATCGTGACGATGTAGAGGACGAAGGAGACCGGCAGCAGGATGATGTACCAGCGGTCCTGCTGCTGCTCGACGATCGTCGACGTCGACATCGATCCGGAGTAGAGGAACACCGAGGCGAACGCGGCGCCCATCGCGATCTCGTACGAGATCATCTGCGCGCACGAGCGCAGACCGCCCAGCAGCGGATAGGTGGATCCGGAACTCCAGCCCGCCAGGACGATGCCGTAGATGCCGACCGAGGCGACCGCGAGGATGTAGAGCATCGCGATCGGCAGGTCGGTGAGCTGCATCGTGGTGCGCTGACCGAAGATCGAGATCTCGTTGCCGGCCGGGCCGAAGGGGATCACCGCGATCGCCATGAAGGCCGGGATGGCCGCGACGATCGGTGCGAGGACGTACACCACCTTGTCCGCGCGCTTGACGATGACGTCTTCCTTCAGCATCAGCTTGATGCCGTCGGCGAGCGACTGCAGCATGCCCCACGGGCCGTGCCGGTTGGGGCCGATGCGCAGCTGCATCCAGGCGACGACCTTGCGCTCCCACACGATGGAGAACAGCACGGTCACCATCAGGAAGGCGAAGCAGAACACCGCCTTGACGACGACCAGCCACCAGGGGTCGCGGCCGAACATCGAGAGGTCTTCAGCGGCGAGGTACGGGCTCATGCCTCCACCTCCTGGGGAGCTTCGGCGGTGAGCGTCGCCGGGCCGATGCGGACGAGGGAGCCGGGCCGTGCCCCGGTGTCGGAGGCGACGCCCCCGCCCACGGAGTTCAGCGGGAGCCACACCACCCGGTCGGGCATGTCGGTGATCTGCAGCGGGAGTTCGACCGTCCCCGCGGGGCCGGTCACCGCGAGCGCGTCACCGTCGGCGACGCCCGCCTCGGCGGCCGTCGCGGGCGACACGCGCGCGCGTGCGGCGTGCCGCGTCCCGGCGAGCGCCTCGTCGCCCTGCTGGAGGAGGCCCTGGTCGAGCAGCAGCCGGTGCCCGGCGAGCACGGCCTCACCGGCGGCGGGCCGCGGCAGAACGCCCCCACTCTCCAGCGGTGCGGTGGCCCGCGGCCCGTCCCAGGCGCCGAGCCGGTCCAGCTCCGCCCGCGCGGTGCGCAGGTCCGGCAGACCCAGGTGGACGTCCATGGCGTCGGCCAGCATCTGCAGCACGCGCGCGTCGCCCGGCGCCAGGCGGCGGGTCATCTGGTCGGGCTTGAGCGCGGCCTCGAAGAAGCGCACCCGGCCCTCCCAGTTGAGGAAAGCGCCCGCCTTCTCGGCGACCGCGGCGACGGGCAGGACGACGTCGGCGCGCTCGGTGACCTCGCCGGGCCGCAGCTCCAGCGACACCACGAAGCCGACCTCGTCGAGCGCCTCACGCGCGCGTGCCGGGTCGGGCAGGTCGGCGACCTCCACACCCGCTACGAGCAGCGCCTGCAGCTCACCGCCGACGGCGGCCTCGATGATCTGCCCGGTGTCACGGCCGTAGCGGGGCGGGAGGTGGGCGAGCCCCCAGGCGGCCGCGACCTCCTCCCGCGCGCGCGGGTCGGTGGCCGGACGCCCGCCCGGCAGCAGCGACGGCAGCGCACCGGCCTCGATCGCGCCCCGCTCCCCCGCCCGGCGCGGAATCCACACCAGCTCGGCCCTGGTCGCGGTCGCCGCCCGGACGGCGGCGGTGAGACCGCCGGTCACGGCGGCCAGCCGCTCACCCACGACGATGACCGCGCCCTCGGTGCGCAGCGCCTCGGCGGCCTTGCTGCCCGCCTCGTCGAGGCCGGCGCCGGCGGCCAGCGCGTCCAGCCATTCGGTCTCGGTTCCCGGAGCGGCCGGCAGCAGGGTGCCGCCCGCCTTCTCGAGGCCGCGGGTGGCGTGCGTGGCCAGCGAGAACACCTGCTGGCCGTGCTTGCGCCAGGCCTTGCGCAGCCGCAGGAAGACGCCGGGTGCCTCCTCCTCGGACTCGAACCCGACCAGCAGGACGGCGGGCGCCTTCTCCAGCGAGGAGTACGTGATGCCCGTACCGTCGAGGTCACGGCCGTGTCCGGCCACACTCGCCGCCAGGAAGTCGGCCTCCTCGCTGCTGTGCACGCGCGCGCGGAAGTCGATGTCGTTGGTGTCGAGCGCCACGCGCGCGAACTTGCTGTACGCGTACGCGTCCTCGATCGTGAGCCGGCCGCCGGTCAGGACACCGGTCCTGCCGCGCGAGGCGAGCAGCCCCTGCGCCGCGATCTGCAACGCCTCCGGCCAGGAAGCCGGTACGAGGGCGCCCTCGGCGTTCCGGACGAGCGGCGTCTCGAGCCGGTCCCGCTGCTGCGCGTACCGGAACGCGAACCGCCCCTTGTCGCAGATCCACTCCTCGTTGACCTCGGGGTCGTCGGCGGCGAGCCGCCGCATGACCTTGCCGCGCCGGTGGTCGGTGCGTGTGGCGCAGCCGCCGGAGCAGTGCTCGCACACCGAGGGCGAGGAGACCAGGTCGAATGGCCGGGACCGGAATCGGTACGCCGCCGACGTCAGCGCGCCGACCGGGCAGATCTGGATGGTGTTGCCGGAGAAGTACGACTCGAAGGGGTCGCCCTCACCGGTGCCGACCTGCTGCAGCGCGCCCCGCTCGATCAGCTCGATCATCGGGTCGCCGGCGATCTGGTTGGAGAACCGGGTGCACCGGGCGCACAGCACGCACCGCTCACGGTCGAGCAGCACCTGCGTGGAGATGGGGACGGGCTTCTCGTAGGTGCGCTTGCGGCCCTCGAAGCGGGACTCGGCGTTGCCGTGCGACATGGCCTGGTTCTGCAGGGGGCACTCGCCGCCCTTGTCGCAGACCGGGCAGTCCAGCGGGTGGTTGATGAGGAGCAGCTCCATCACGCCGTGCTGGGCCTTTTCGGCCACCGGCGAGGTGAGGTGAGTCTTCACCACCATGCCGTCCGTACATGTGATCGTGCAGGACGCCATGGGCTTGCGCTGGCCCTCGACCTCGACGATGCACTGGCGGCAGGCGCCGGCCGGGTCGAGGAGGGGGTGGTCGCAGAAGCGCGGGATCTCGATGCCGAGCTGCTCGGCGGCCCGGATGACCAGGGTGCCCTTGGGCACGCTGATCTCCACGCCGTCGATGGTCAGCGTCACGAGATCCTCCGGCGGGACCGCCGCCTCCCCCCCACCCGTGGGAGCGCTGGTGGTCACGGTCATGCGTTCACCTCCGTGCGGTCGGCCCAGGCCGTCGACTTGGCCGGGTCGAAGGGGCAGCCGCGGCCCGTGATGTGCTGCTCGTACTCCTCGCGGAAGTACTTGAGCGAGGAGAAGATCGGCGAGGCGGCACCGTCGCCGAGGGCGCAGAAGGACTTGCCGTTGATGTTGTCGGCGATGTCGTTGAGCTTGTCGAGGTCGGACATGGCGCCCTTGCCGGCCTCGATGTCGCGCAGCAACTGCACGAGCCAGTACGTGCCTTCGCGGCACGGCGTGCACTTGCCGCAGGACTCGTGGGCGTAGAACTCGGTCCAGCGGGTGACGGCCCGCACGACGCAGGTCGTCTCGTCGAAGCACTGGAGAGCTTTGGTGCCCAGCATGGAACCCGCGGCCCCCACTCCTTCGTAATCAAGAGGGACGTCGAGGTGCTCGTCGGTGAACATCGGTGTCGAGGAGCCGCCCGGCGTCCAGAACTTGAGGCGGTGGCCCGGTCGCATGCCGCCGCTCATCTCGAGGAGCTGACGGAGGGTGATGCCGAGTGGGGCCTCGTACTGGCCGGGACTGGCGACATGGCCGCTGAGCGAGTAGAGCGTGAAGCCCGGGGACTTCTCGCTGCCCATCGACCTGAACCATTCTTTGCCGTTCTGCAGAATCGCGGGAACTGACGCGATGGATTCGACGTTGTTCACCACAGTCGGGCACGCGTAGAGGCCCGCGACAGCAGGGAAGGGGGGACGGAGCCGCGGTTGACCACGGCGGCCTTCGAGCGAGTCCAGCAGCGCGGTCTCCTCACCGCAGATGTACGCGCCCGCGCCCGCGTGCACGGTGAGTTCGAGGTCGAGTCCGCTGCCCAGGATGTTCTCGCCGAGGTAGCCCGCCGCGTAGGCCTCGCGCACGGCCTCGTGCAACCGCCGCAGAACGGGGACGACTTCACCACGCAGATAGATGAAGGCATGCGACGACCTGATGGCATAGCACGCGATGACAATGCCCTCGATGAGGCTGTGCGGGTTCGCGAAGAGGAGCGGGATGTCCTTGCAGGTTCCTGGCTCCGACTCGTCGGCGTTGACAACTAGATAGTGCGGTTTTCCATCACCCTGGGGAATGAACTGCCATTTCATTCCCGTCGGGAATCCCGCGCCGCCGCGCCCACGCAGACCGGAGTCCTTGACGTACGCGATCACGTCGTCCGGCGACATGGCGAGCGCCTTGCGAAGCCCCTCGTATCCCTCGTGCCTTCGGTACACGTCCAGCGTCCAGGACTTGTCCTCGTCCCAGAAGGCCGACAGCACGGGTGCGAGCAGCTTCTCGGGGCTGGTGTCTTTCAGCTCGGGTGCCAAGGTCATCACTCCCCCTCCTCGGCGGTAGGCCCTGCTGGGTGGGACGGGTCGGAGGCCGATGTGTCCTGCGGCGCGTCATGCGAACTGAGGTGCTCGGTCGGCGACGGTTCGTGCACGGCCCGGTCCTGGGGCTGGTGCGCGGCCCTGTCCTGCGGTTCGTCGTGCGGTCCGCCGTCGCGCGGGTGGACCACGCGCGCGGGTGCGGTCTCTCCCCTTGCCAGGCGAAGGCCCACCAGCGACGCCGGTCCCGCGCTGCCGCTCGCCTCGACGGCGCCCTCGCGCTCGTCGGGGAAGCCCGCCAGGATCCGGGCGGTCTCCTTGAAGGTGCACAGCGGCGCCCCGCGCGTGGGCGAGACCGTACGTCCGTCACGCAGGTCGTCCACCAGGCGCTTCGCGCTCTGCACGGTCTGGTTGTCGAAGAACTCCCAGTTCACCATCACGACCGGCGCGTAGTCGCAGGCCGCGTTGCACTCGATGTGCTCCAGGGTGACCTTGCCGTCGTCGGTGGTCTCGCCGTTGCCGACGCCGAGGTACTCCTGGAGCGCCTCGAAGATGGCGTCACCGCCCATCACCGCGCACAGGGTGTTGGTGCAGACGCCCACCTGGTAATCACCGCTCGGCCGGCGCCGGTACATGGTGTAGAAGGTGGCGACGGCGGTGACCTCGGCGGTGGTCAGCTCCAGGACGTCCGCGCAGAACTGCATCCCGGTGCGCGTGACGTGGCCCTCCTCCGACTGCACGAGGTGCAGCAGCGGCAGGAGCGCGGACCGGGAGTCGGGGTAGCGGGCGATGATCTCGCGCGCGTCCCGCTCGAGCCGGGTTCGGACGTCGTCCGGGTAGCCGGGCGCGGGCAGCTCGGGCATGCCCAGGCTGACGCCCCGCTCCGAAGAAGAGGTGGTCACCGGTCGACGCCTCCCATCACGGGGTCGATGGACGCGACGGCGACGATGACGTCGGCGACCTGGCCGCCCTCGCACATCGCCGCCATGGCCTGCAGGTTGGTGAAGGACGGGTCCCGGAAGTGGACCCGGTAGGGGCGGGTGCCTCCGTCGGAAACGGCGTGCACCCCGAGTTCGCCCTTGGGTGACTCGACCGCCGCGTACACCTGTCCCGGCGGGACGCGGAAGCCCTCGGTGACCAGCTTGAAGTGGTGGATCAGGGCCTCCATGGAGGTGCCCATGATCTTCTTGATGTGGTCGAGGGAGTTGCCGAGGCCGTCCGGGCCCAGGGCGAGCTGGGCGGGCCAGGCGATCTTCCGGTCGGCGACCATGACCGGGCCGGGCTGCAGCCGGTCCAGACACTGCTCGACGATCCGCAGGGACTGCCGCATCTCCTCGAGGCGGATCAGGAAGCGGCCGTAGGAGTCGCAGGAGTCGGCGGTGGGGACGTCGAAGTCGTACGTCTCGTAGTCGCAGTACGGCTGCGTCTTGCGCAGGTCGTGCGGCAGGCCGGTGGAGCGCAGGATCGGGCCGGTGGCGCCGAGGGCCATGCAGCCGGCCAGGTCGAGGTAGCCGACGTTCTGCATGCGCGCCTTGAAGATGGGGTTCCCGGTGGCGAGCTTGTCGTACTCCGGGAGGTTCTTCTTCATCTTCTTCACGAACTCGCGGATCTGGTCCACCGCGCCGGGCGGCAGGTCCTGGGCGAGTCCGCCGGGGCGGATGTACGCGTGGTTCATCCGCAGGCCCGTGATGAGCTCGTAGATGTCGAGAATCATTTCACGATCACGGAATCCGTAGATCATGATCGTGGTGGCGCCGAGCTCCATGCCGCCGGTGGCGATGCACACCAGGTGGGAGGACATCCGGTTCAGCTCCATCAGGAGCACCCGGATGATCTTGGCTCGCTCGGTGATCTGGTCCTCGATGCCGAGGAGCTTCTCGACGGCGAGGCAGTAGGCGGTCTCGTTGAAGAAGGACGTCAGGTAGTCCATGCGCGTCACGAACGTGGTGCCCTGCGTCCACGTGCGGTACTCGAGGTTCTTCTCGATGCCGGTGTGGAGGTAGCCGATGCCGCAACGGGCCTCGGTGACCGTCTCGCCCTCGATCTCCAGGATCAGGCGGAGCACTCCGTGGGTGGAGGGATGCTGGGGGCCCATGTTGACGACGATGCGCTCGTCGTCGGCGCGGGCCGCGGACTGGACGACCTCGTCCCAGTCGCCACCGGTGACCGTGTAGACGGTGCCCTCGGTGGTCTCGCGTGCCGATGCTGACTGCGTGCTCACGAGTACGACCTCCGCTGGTCCGGAGCCGGGATCTGGGCGCCCTTGTACTCGACGGGGATGCCGCCGAGGGGGTAGTCCTTGCGCTGAGGATGGCCCTGCCAGTCGTCCGGCATCATGATCCGCGTCAGGGCCGGGTGACCGTCGAAGACGATCCCGAAGAAGTCGTAGGTCTCGCGTTCGTGCCAGTCGTTGGTCGGATAGACGGAGACCAGGGACGGGACGTGCGGGTCGCTGTCCGGGGCACTGACTTCGAGGCGGATCAACCGGTTGTGGGTGATCGAGCGCAGGTGGTAGATGGCGTGCAGCTCGCGGCCCTTGTCGTTCGGATAGTGGACAGCGCTGACGCCGGTGCACAGCTCGAAGCGCAGGGCCGGGTCGTCGCGCAGGGTGCGGGCGACGCGCAGCAGGTGCTCGCGTTCGATGTGGAAGGTGAGCTCACCGCGGTCGACGACCGTCTTCTCGATCGCGTTCTCGGGGAGGAGACCTTGTTCCTCCAGGGCGCCCTCGAGCTCGTCGGCGACCTCGTCGAACCATCCGCCGTAGGGCCGGCTCGCCGGGCCCGGGAGCCGGACCGAGCGGACCAGGCCGCCGTAGCCGGAGGTGTCGCCGCCGTTGTTGGCGCCGAACATGCCGCGCTGGACGCGGATCTCCTCGCCGCCCTGGCCGCGCTGGCCGGGGAGGTTGGAGGCGGCGAGGTCCTTCTCGGGGTTCACCCCGTTCCTGGAGCCGTTCACGCCGTTGGTGCCGTTCGCGTCGCTCACCGCAGCAGCCCCTTCATCTCGATCGTGGGCAGGGCCTTGAGCGCCGCTTCCTCCGCCTCGCGGGCCGCCTCCTCGGCGTTCACGCCCAGCTTGGAGTTCTGGATCTTGTGGTGGAGCTTGAGGATCGCGTCCATCAGCATCTCCGGACGCGGCGGGCAGCCGGGAAGGTAGATGTCGACGGGGACGATGTGGTCGACGCCCTGGACGATCGCGTAGTTGTTGAACATGCCGCCCGAGGACGCGCAGACGCCCATGGAGATCACCCACTTCGGGTTCGGCATCTGGTCGTAGACCTGCCGCAGCACGGGCGCCATCTTCTGGCTGACCCGGCCCGCGACGATCATCAGGTCCGCCTGGCGGGGCGAACCGCGGAAGACCTCCATGCCGAAGCGCGCCAGGTCGTAGCGGCCGGCGCCGGTGGTCATCATCTCGATGGCGCAGCAGGCGAGGCCGAACGTGGCGGGGAAGACGGACGCCTTGCGTACCCAGCCCGCGGCCTGCTCGACGGTGGTCAGGAGGAAACCGCTCGGCAGCTTTTCTTCGAGTCCCATGTCTAAAGGCCCCTCAGTCCCATTCCAGGCCGCCGCGCCGCCACACGTACGCGTAGGCGACGAAGACGGTGAGCACGAAGAGCAGCATCTCCACGAGCCCGAAAAGCCCCAGGGCGTCGAAGGTGACGGCCCAGGGGTAGAGGAAGACGATCTCGATGTCGAAGACGATGAAGAGCATCGCCGTCAGGTAGTACTTGATGGGGAAGCGCCCGCCGCCGGCCGGCGTGGGGGTCGGCTCGATACCGCACTCGTAGGCCTCGAGCTTGGCGCGGTTGTACCGCTTCGGACCGATCAGCGTGGCCATGACCACGGAGAAGATCGCAAAGCCTGCCCCGAGGGCTCCCAGTACGAGGATGGGCGCATACGCGTTCACCGCTCCTCGCTCCTCTCAGTCGGCACTGACTGCTGGCGATGGCATGGACTCACATCCGCCCCTCATACCTCACGAGCCCCGCTCATCCCGGGCGAAGATCGCGAACATGTGAAGCAGGTCACAAGCCCAACTGCCTCGCATCTTATGCCCGCCACTCTGTGATCTGCGACACGGGGTATTACACAAGCTTTGTGATCTCCACCACCTGACGAAGGATCATGAAGTCATACCAGCGGTGATCTTCGTACGTGAAGCGTCAGAGTGATCACAAGAAGTGACATTTACGCTCGTCGCCGCAGGCCATGAGGGGCGTCTCCATATCAAGAAACTTCCTCTGCATGCAAATTGGCGCTGGACCCTGAGCCCTGATAGAGGACGCGTTCACACATCAGAAGGACCAGAGGGGCCGGGTGTGGACGCGTGCACGCGTTCACGAGCGGAGGCGGCCTGTCCGATCGCGCGAGACGCGGGCGCCCCGGTAACCGTTCCGTGACCTCCGCCACACTCGCGAGGGGCCCGCAAGAACCGGGCTTGGCCAACGGTCTCAACCAGTGGTAGGTGCGGGGCAATTCGGGCGTAACAGCGAAAGCCCATGATCACAGGCTTGATCACCTGCGTCCGTAATGTCCGTTACGGCGTCAATAAAGAGTGACGTGGCAGGTGTTCGGGGCCTTCATTGAGTAATTGTGGCGCAGCACACGTTTCTTGAAGGTATGAAGGAGCCCCTGGTACCGGTTGTACCCATGTCCCACACCGCTCACATACGCAGCCACCGGAAACCCCGCCGCAGCGCGTCGACGATCGCGATGCGGGCCGGAGTCGCCAGTGGTGTCCTCGGCACGCTGGCCGTCGCCACGGCGGCGGGTTCGGCCAACGCCGCCGAGCCGGTGACGCAGACGCTCGAACTGCCCGTGCTCACCGGCGACGTGGCCGCCCAGGTCGCGCAGGCCGCGGAGGCCACGCAGCAGGCCGCGGCGAACTACCAGCTCGACGCCGAGCGTGACGCGGCCGCCGCCGCCGCGGCCAAGGAGGCCAAGAAGGACCTCGCGGCCGCCAAGAAGGCCGAGGCGAAGAAGAAGGCCGAGGAGGCCCGCAGGGCTGCTGCCGAGGCCGCCGCCTCCCGTTCCTCGGAGCGGACCATCCTCTCCGCCTCCGCGTCGACGAGCGTCTCCGCTCCGGCCAGCGGCAGCGTCGCGACGGTCATCGCCTTCCTCAAGGCGCAGGTGGGCGACGCGTATGTCATGGGCGCCACCGGCCCCAACGCCTGGGACTGCTCCTCCCTCGTCCAGGCCGCGTTCCGGCAGGTCGGCGTCGACCTGCCGCGGGTCTCCCAGGACCAGTCGATGGTCGGCACGGACGTGTCGCTCTCCAACATCCAGGTCGGCGACATCCTCTACTGGGGCGGCAAGGGTTCCGCCTACCACGTGGGCGTCTACATCGGTGACGGCCAGTACCTGGACGCGGCCAACCCCTCCAAGGGCGTCGTCATCCAGGACCTCTCCGGGTACCCGGCGTCGGGCGCGGTCCGCGTCCTCTGAGACGTACGAACGCCGGAAGGGCCGCAGCCGCTCGGGGGCTGCGGCCCTTCGGGCTCTTCGGACCCGTCCGGTCACGACGGCTGCCCGGGCACGGCATCCGTCCGGGCACGACCTCTGCCCGGTCACGGCGTCCGTCCGGGCACGACCTCTGCCCGGTCACGCCTTCGGCGCCACCTTGCTGAGGCCGTTGATGATGCGGTCCATCGCGTCGCCGCCCGTCGGGTCCGTGAGGTTGGCGAGCAGCTTCAGGGTGAACTTCATCAGCAGGGGGTGCGTCAGGCCGCGCTGCGCCGCGATCTTCATGACCTTCGGGTTGCCGATGAGCTTCACGAAGGCGCGCCCCAGCGTGTAGTAGCCGCCGTAGGTGTCCTTGAGGATCTGCGGGTAGCGCTGCAGGGCCAGTTCGCGCTGGCCGGGGGTGGAGCGGGCGTGCGCCTGGACGATGACGTCGGCGGCGAGCTGCCCCGACTCCATCGCGTAGGCGATGCCCTCGCCGTTGAAGGGGTTCACCAGACCGCCGGCGTCGCCGACGAGCAACAGGCCCTTGGTGTAGTGGGGCTGGCGGTTGAAGGCCATGGGGAGCGCGGCGCCGCGGATCGGGCCGGTCATGTTGTCCGGGGTGTAGCCCCAGTCCTCCGGCATGGAGGCGCACCAGGCCTTCAGCACCTCGCGCCAGTCGAGTTCCTTGAAGGAGTCGGAGGTGTTGAGGACACCCAGGCCGACGTTGGAGGTGCCGTCGCCCATGCCGAAGATCCAGCCGTAGCCGGGGAGGAGACGGTCCTCGCCCGGTCCCCGCCTGTCCCACAGCTCCAGCCAGGACTCCAGGTAGTCGTCGTCGTGGCGCGGCGAGGTGAAGTAGGTGCGCACCGCGACGCCCATCGGGCGGTCCTCGCGGCGGTGCAGGCCCATCGCGAGGGACAGCCGGGTGGAGTTGCCGTCGGCGGCGACCACGAGCGGGGCGTGGAAGGTGACTTCGCGCTTCTCCTCGCCCAGCTTGGCGTGGACGCCGGTGATGCGGCCGGTGCGGTCGTCGATGATCGGGGCGCCGACGTTGCAGCGCTCGAACAGTCGCGCGCCCGCCTTCTGCGCCTGCCGCGCCAGTTGTTCGTCGAAGTCGTCGCGCTTGCGGACGAGGCCGTAGTCGGGGAAGGAGGCGAGATCCGGCCAGTCCAGCTGCAGGCGGACACCGCCGCCGATGATGCGCAGGCCCTTGTTGCGCAGCCAGCCGGCCTCCTCGGAGATGTCGATCCCCATGGCCACGAGTTGCTTCACGGCACGCGGGGTGAGGCCGTCGCCGCAGACCTTCTCGCGCGGGAACTCGGTCTTCTCGAGCAGGAGCACGTCGAGTCCGGCCTTGGCGAGGTGGTACGCGGTCGTGGAGCCGGCCGGCCCCGCGCCGACGACAATCACATCGGCGGTGTTTTCGGAGAGGGGCTCAGTCACGACGGTCACGGCGGGATCTCCCCAAGTTCGGAATCGGCGTGCCGACCGGCACTGGACATGGGCAGTCTATTCAGCAGAATTGATCACCCGGCTGAAGGGCTGCCTCCGTGAACCGAGTTCTCCCCGTAGTACGGCTGCGCGTCCCCACGGACGAGGACGCGGTCGCGTGGCACCGGCTCTTCGACCACCCGGACGTCATGGAGTTCCAGGGCGGCAGGTCGGCGGAGCTCTCCTTCTACGAGGAGTTCACCGCCCGCCAGCGCCGGCACGACGCCGAGCACGGCTTCTGTCTGTGGACCGTGCTGGACGGCGACGACCAAGTCCTCGGGTTCACCGGCGCGCAGCCCTGGCCGCAGGAGTGGGGACCCAAGGGGGAGATCGAGATCGGATGGCGGCTCGGGCGGGAGCACTGGGGGCAGGGGTACGTCACGGCGGCCGCGCGGATGACGCTGGAGCGGGTGCGGGCGGCGGGGGTGCCGAGCGTGGTGGCGATGGTCCTGGCCGCGAACGCGCGGTCGGTGGCGGTGACCCAGCGGCTGGGCATGCGGCTCGCCGAGGTCTTCACGGCCCCCCAGTCGCAGCGGGAGGGCCACTGCTACCGCCTCGACCTCCAGCCCCGGTGACATCGGGATCCGGTGACTCTGTGTAGCAATCAGTCACGGGAAGCCACTCAGCGCTTCCGGATGGCACCCCCGGCCGGTTACCCTTCCAGTACCTCTGGGGGTGACATCTGTGCTCATACCACCCAAAACACCCGAAGTGCGCGTGCCGAGGTTCGTCGGTCTGATGGCCGTGGACGCGCGCGAGGCGGCCACGGTGCACGGTGTACTGCTGGCCGCTCCGGACCGGCCCGACTTCCACCGAGCCGTCGTCGACTACGTCGTACGGCAGTACCCACCGCCCGGGGTGGAGGTGCCGCGTGGGGCCGTCGTCACCGTGTGGTTCGACTTCGCCGAGGGCGAGGGCGGCGGAGGCGCGGGCGTGCGAGAGCCGCGCCTGCCGAGGCCGGGCGGCGGCGGGATGCAACGCGAGCTGGACCAGCCGGGAGACGCCTTCGAGGCGAGCACCAGGTAGGCACCGCCGCCCGCAGGCCCGCCCGGCCCCACCGGGGCGGCCCACCGGGGTCAGCGAGCCCGGGCCAGCCGGGGTCAGCTCTCCTTGAAGCCCCGGTGGAGGGCCACCACACCGCCGGTCAGATTGCGCCAGGCCACCTTCGACCAGCCGGCCTTCCGCAGCCGCTCGGCCAGAGCCGGCTGGTCGGGCCAGGCGCGGATGGACTCGGCGAGGTAGACGTACGCCTCGGGGTTCGAGGACACCGCGCGCGCGACCGGCGGGAGGGCGCGCATCAGGTACTCGGTGTACACCGTGCGGAAGGGCGCCCAGGTCGGATGCGAGAACTCGCAGATCACGACCCGTCCGCCGGGCCGCGTCACCCGGTGCATCTCCCGCAGCGCCGTGTCGAAGTCCTGCACGTTGCGCAGGCCGAAGGAGATCGTGACGGCGTCGAAGGTGTCGTCCTTGAACGGCAGCTTCGTCGCGTCGCCCGCGGTGAACGGCAGCCACGTGTGCTTCTTCTTGCCGACCTGGAGCATGCCGAGCGAGAAGTCGCAGGGGACGACGTAGGCGCCGGTCTGCGCGAACGGCAGCGAGGAGGTGGCCGTGCCGGCCGCCAGGTCCAGGACCTTCTGCGCGGGGCGGGCGTCGACCGCCCGGGCGACCTCCTTGCGCCACCTCCGGTCCTGGCCGAGCGAGAGGACGTCGTTCGTCAGGTCGTACCGTTCCGCCACGTCGTCGAACATCGAGGCGACTTCGTGCGGCTGCTTGTTCAGGGAAGCGCGGGTCACCCGCCCATTGTGGCAGCCCACGCCGCACCGGCTCACGGCAGGAGCCTCGGGCCCGGTCACGGCAGCAGCCTCGGCTTCTTCCGCGCCGCCACGTCCTCGACCCACCCGCACAGCAGCACGAACACCCCGATCAGCAGCCAGCCGACGCCGAACATGAACCACTGGCTGTCCAGCGGCAGATACCTCTCGAAGGCGGGCACGTCCCAGAACCGGTCGATCAACGGGACGGCCAGGATCAGCGCGATCTCGTGCCAGAGGTAGATCGTCACCGCGCGCGCGTTGAAGACGGTGACGATCCGGTTCGTGCGCCGGAGACGGGTGAGCCGGGCGAAGTCGATGCGGAAGTACGCCTTCGCCCACATCAGCAGCGTCACGAAGCCGGCCGACCAGAAGGCCTGCGCGAGGGGGTTCTCGTCCAGGTCGTAGGTGCCGAAGCCGGCCTGGTGGGCGATGGCGTACCAGCCGCCGTAGGCCATCGCGGCGAGCGAGAGGACGACCACCAGGGCCGGTCTCGTCCGCTGGAGCACGCCGTCGCGGTGCGCGAAGCCGAGCATCCAGCAGAAGAGGTACGTCGACAGGTCCCACAGGGCGGTGCCGACCCGGTTGTCGGGGCCGGCCCAGACGAAGGTCAGGGCCAGGATCGGGGCGAGGGACAGGGCGAGTACGGGGAGGGGGGCCGACCGGAACGCCCGGAGCAGGAGCGGGGAGAGCAGGACGAACCAGAGGTACGTGCGCAGGTACCAGAGGATCTCCCAGGCCTGCTCGCCCCAGGCGTTGCCCGGGGGGTCGCCCAGCGGCACGATCCAGTACACGATCTGCCAGCCCGGCATCCAGTCGTGGACCAGCATCGCGGCGACCACGAAGACGCCCCAGAACCAGAAGGGGGGCAGGAGCCGGCGGAGCCGGCTCCTCACCACCGTGAGCGCGGGACGCTCCAGGGACTTCGCCATCAGGGTGCCGGCCAGGCCGAACATGACGCCCATGGACGGGAAGACGAGGCCCGCCCAGGCCCACCCGAAGGTGTGGTAGGCGACGACGCGGATCAGCGCGAGGGCGCGCAGCGTGTCGAAGTAGCGGTCGCGGGCCGCCGGTCCGACCTGCGGCAGAGGGGCCGTGTCCGAGGGTCCGGCCGGGGCGGCGGCCCGGAGGTCCCGCGCCGCCGGCCGCACCGCCCCCTTGCTGTGCGCCCCCATCAACTCACCCCGGCGGGAGTACCCACCTCGCCCGTCCGCTTCAGTTTCTGCCAGCGGAGGCGGCCGCCGGTGAGGGCGGTGACGCAGGAGTGGATGAGGACGAGGTACATCATCTGGCGGTAGGCGAGCTGCTGAAGCGGCATCATCAGCAGGTAGCGGTACTTCTCGCGGTCGAGGTGGAAGGCGTAGGCCGCGCACACCAGCTGGACGCCCAGCACCGCCAGCCACGCCAGCAGGGCCGCCCTGAAGTCGATGAAGATCATCGAGTAGAGGGTGAACACGTCGATGAGCGGGGCGAAGACCGGCGTGACGATCTGGAAGAGGACGACCAGCGGCATGCCGACCCGGCCGAAGCGGCCCGAAGCGCCCTTGTCCGTCAGGGACTTGCGGTGCTTCCACAGCGCCTGCATGGTGCCGTAGGACCAGCGGTAGCGCTGGGACCACAGCTGCTTCAGGGAACCCGGCGCCTCCGTCCACGCCTTGGCGTGCTCCTGGTAGACGACGTGCCAGCCCGCGCGGTGCATGGCGATGGTGATGTCGGTGTCCTCGGCGAGGGTGTCCTCGCTCATGCCGCCGACCTCGAGGACGGCGTCGCGGCGGAACGCGCCGATCGCGCCGGGGATCGTCGGCATGCAGCGCAGCAGGTCGTACATGCGGCGGTCGAGGTTGAAGCCCATCACGTACTCGATGTGCTGCCAGGCGCCGATGACGGTGTCGCGGTTGCCGACCTTGGCGTTGCCGGCGACCGCGCCGACCTTCGGGTCCGCGAAGGGCTGCACCAGCTGCCGTACGGTGTCCGGCTCGAAGACGGTGTCGCCGTCCATCATCACGACGATGTCGTGACCGGCGTTGCGGACGCCGTTGTTGAGCGCGGCGGGTTTGCCCGCGTTCTCCTGGCGGATGACGCGCACGTTCCTCATGCCGAGGGAGTCGGCCGCGGCACGGGCGATCTCCGACGTGCCGTCCGTCGAGCCGTCGTCCACCACGATGATCTCGATCGGGTGCGTGCTCTTCGACAGCGACTCCAGGGTGTTGGCGATGCACTCCTTCTCGTTGTACGCGGGGACGATCACGCTCACCGGGCGGGTGACGGTCGGCCCCCAGCTGAAGCGGCGTTTGTTGCGGATCCGGTAGTGGCGGCGGGCGAGGAGCAGCATCATCCCGAAGCGGCCCATGACGGCGACGCCCACGACCATCAGCCCGACCGAGAGCGCCGGCACCGTCCACTCGGCGAAGGCGACCGCCGCGACGAGGGCCTTGCCCTCGTACAGGGTCAGGCCGGTGGCCTCGCGGTGGGCGGCCTGGAGAGCGTTCACGGCGGCACCGCCGCCCGTACCGTTCGGCCCGGCACCGGCACCCGTGCCGGCACCCGGCTGCCCACCCTCGGACCCGGCCTCACCGACGACGCCACCGACACCGGAGGCGCCCGCCGCACCGGCGGCGCCCGCCTCGGCGGCCCCGCCGGCCTGCTGCCGGCCCACCCCCGCGCCGACGGCCGCGTTCTGCGCCCGCATGACCCCGCTGATGGTGGTGAAGGTGTACCCCGCCGCCTTCATCTTCTCGATGTATGTCGGCAGCGCCTTGATCGTCTGCGAACGCTCGCCGCCCGCGTCGTGGAAGAGCACCGACGCGCCCTTGCCGTCCTCCGGTGTGGCCCACTGGATGATCTTCGAGACGCCCGGCCGCTTCCAGTCGTCGCTGTCGGTGTCGACGAACACGCTGGTGTAGCCGTCCTCACCGAGCCTCTGGTAGACGGGCCAGCTGTAGTTGTCGATGGCGTCCGTCTCCGAGGAGTAGGGCGCGCGGAACAGCGTGGTGGTGATGCCGGCCGCGCCCGCGAGCGCGAGCTGGGTCTGCTGCATCTCGCGGTCGACGCGGGCGTCGCTCTGGTAGGAGAGGTCGACGTGGGTGAAGGTGTGGATGCCCACCTCGTGGCCCTGTTCGACCATGTCCTTCACGATGCCCGGATAGCGGGAGACCATCGAGCCGACCACGAAGAAGGTGGCGGGCACCTCGTACTTCTCCAGGACCGCCAGGACCTCGGGGGTCCAGGTGGGGTTGGGGCCGTCGTCGAAGGTGAGCGCGATCGTCTTGTCGGGCACCGAGACCGTGGTGGCCCGGCCGCCGCGGAAGGTGAGGATCGGGCCGCCGTCGAGGACGTCGTCGGGGACCTTGCTGGAGCCGGCCCCGGTGCGGACGCGCTGGTCGCCGCCGACCTCGGCGCGCAGGTAGCCGTCGAGCAGCATGACGCTGGTCAGCGCGAGCAGGAGCAGGCCGGCGAGGATGACACGGGGTTTCTGCAGGGCCGCGGCCTTGCCCGCCGCCCGCTCGATGCGGGAGGGGGCGCGGCGCCGGCCGCGGGAGGGAGTCGTCGTCATGAGGGTGGCTGCGCTCCGGTCAGTCGGCGGTCGCCGAGGCGGACGGGGACGGTGAGGCGGCGCCCGAGGGCGGGGTGCCGCCCGGCGGGTCGATCTGGTTGCCCCTGCCGCCCTCGGGGCCGGCGCCGCCGGGGCTCTGACCGCCCGGACCGCCCCGGCCGTCGCCGCCGAACGGCAGCAGTGAGGACGGGGTCAGCGAGCTGCCCCAGCCCATGAAGGCGGCGCCGAGGACGACCGCGTAGGCGAGGCAGCCGACGCCCAGGAGGAGGCCGATCCGGCGCAGCAGCCTGGATCTGCGTCCGGAGTTGTCAACGAACACGGGCCCCTCGGCGGCGGAGTCGTTGCCGCGTTTGCGGCGGCGACCGCGAGTGGCGGCACGGCTTTCGATGGCAGGCTCGGAATGCATTCCCCAGACATTAGGGAGCCTTTTTGTGGCCTAAACTCTGAGCTTCGTGTGAGAGAACCATGAGAAACGGCCGAACCTGTCGGTTCCCTGAGAGATCCGGGAAATCCCTGCGCGACCTCTCCTCCGAATGAGAGGGTCAATTGCCCCTTTTCGGCGGGCAGTTGACCTCTTTTGCGCGATGATGTCCATGGAATGCCTGTGAGTGCACTGTTCCCGCGCGAGCTGCCCGCATGTGAGACATTTCCACCTCGGAAACACCCGTTGTTTCCGTCCTGCGACAGAAATCATGAGAGCGGGTGCATGCGCGATGAGGAGTCTCCTGAGGCCTGTGGCGGGGCTCGGCTGCCTGTTTGCCCTGGCCACGACGGGATGCTCCGCGGGGTCCGACGGCACGTCGGACGCGGCGCCCGCGGCACCCCGGCAGACCACACCGGAACAGACCGGCAGCGCCTCCCCGTCACCGAGCGCCGCGTCCGGTGCGCACACCTCCTACGCCCCGTACGTCAGCGCCACCGAGGCCTCAGAGAACGATGCGGCGGGCTCCCCCACGACGTACAACCTCGCCTTCGTCATCTCGGACGAGAGCCGGTGCACCCCGAAATGGAACGGGGCGTACGCCATCGGCGATACGACGGTGAAGTCCCGGATCTCCGCACTCACCGAGTCCGGCGCCTCCGTCCGCGTCTCCTTCGGCGGGGCCTCCGGAAAAGAACTGGCGGCGGTCTGCGACAGCGCGTCGGAACTGGCCAAGGCGTACGGCGCCGCGCTCGACGCGGCCGGCTCCACGCAGGCCGACTTCGACATCGAGGGCGACGAACTGACCGACCCCGCCTCGGTCGCCCTGCGTTCCCGGGCCATCGCCGCGCTGCAGAAGGAACGCCCCGGCCTGGAGGTCTCCTTCACCCTCCCGGTGATGCCCTCGGGGCTGGACGCCGACAGCCTCGCGCTGCTGGAGTCGGCGAACACGCACGACGTGCAGGTCTCCACCGTCAACCTGATGACGATGAACTACGGCGAGTCGTACGCCGGCGACATGGGCGGCTACGCGATCACCTCGGCCACGGCCGCGCACACCCAGCTGAAGAAGGTCTTCGGCACGTCGGACGCCACCGCCTGGAAGGGCATGGCGCTCACCTCGATGATCGGCGTCAACGACGTCGCCAACGAGACCTTCACGCCGGCGGACGCGGCGCAGGTGCGGACGTTCGCCGAGCAGAAAGGGGTCGCCTGGGTGTCGATGTGGTCGACCTTCCGCGACCAGCAGTGCGCGGACGGCACCTCCACGGATGACCCGCTGACCAACTGCAGCGGGGTGGAGCAGAGTCCGGGGGCGTTCGGGGAGGCGTTCGGGGGCTGAGGGCGGGATCAGCGGCGCCGGTGCAGCAGCCGTCCGTCGATGACGGTCGCCACACAGGTCGCGGCTCCGCGTTCCGCGAGGGCGGCTTCGTCGGGGACGTCGAAGACGGCGAAGCTCGTGTTCATGCCGGCATACGGCACCAGCGGCACCAGGATCGCCTCCGCCAGGCTCCGTCCGGCCAGCGGGTCCAGGGCCGGCGGGCCGGGCGGATCCCCGAACCGTTCCTCGGTCGTCATGCCCGTGCGGTGCACGGCGTCCAGCACGGCGGGGCGCCACAGGTCCCCCGCCACCGCGACCGTCCCGTGCGCGAGCATGCGCTGCACCCCGCGCCGTGCGCTCGCGCCCCAGCGGGCGTCGGTCATGGCGAGCGCGGCGAGGGCCTCGCCCGTCAGCGGCTCGGTGCCGAGTTCGTCGGCCTCGCGCGGGTCCGGATGGTAGGCCTGCTCCAGCAGTTCGGGCCCGTACGGGTTGACCAGCCCGGGTGTGAGGAGCCCCGGCCAACGGCGCACCCGGGCGGTCGGATGCGCGGCCGTCAGCTCCTCGCAGGGGCCGACGGCCTCGATCTCCCGCCCGTTCACGAGCACCGCGCCACCGGGCACCGACGGCCGCTTCGGGTCGCCGGAGACCAGGAGGTCCGCGGCGTGAATCGTCAGCACGTGCAGGTCAGTTGGACGCGAGCAGCTTCAGCTCGGGGTGGGCCGTGCCGCCCGCGATCGCCGTCGAGGAGATGTGGGACATCACCCGCTCGTCGACGGGGTCGTTCGCCGGGTCGTCGTGGACGACGAGGTGCTCGTACGTCGTGGAGCGCTGGGCCGGGACGCGGCCCGCCTTGCGGATCAGGTCGATGATCTCCAGGCGGTTGGAGCGGTGCTTGGCGCCGGCCGAGGAGACGACGTTCTCCTCCAGCATGATCGAGCCGAGGTCGTCCGCGCCGTAGTGCAGGGAGAGTTGGCCGACCTCCTTGCCCGTGGTCAGCCACGAGCCCTGGATGTGCCGGACGTTGTCGAGGAAGAGGCGGGCGATCGCGATCATCCGCAGGTACTCGAAGAGGGTCGCCTGGGTACGGCCCTTCAGGTGGTTGTTCTCGGGCTGGTAGGTGTACGGGATGAAGGCCCGGAAGCCACCCGTCCGGTCCTGCACGTCACGGATCATCCGCAGGTGCTCGATGCGCTCGGCGTTCGTCTCGCCCGTACCCATCAGCATGGTCGAGGTGGACTCGACGCCGAGGTTGTGCGCCGCCTCCATGATCTCCAGCCAGCGCTCACCGGACTCCTTGAGCGGCGCGATGGCCTTGCGCGGGCGCTCGGGCAGCAGTTCGGCACCGGCGCCGGCGAAGGAGTCCAGACCCGCCGCGTGGATCCGCTGGATCGCCTCCTCCACGGACACCTTGGAGATCCGCGCCATGTGCTCGACCTCGCTCGCCCCCAGGCTGTGGATGACGAGCTGGGGGAACGCCTTCTTGATGGCGGAGAAGTGCTTCTCGTAGTACTCCACGCCGTAGTCCGGGTGGTGCCCACCCTGGAACATGATCTGGGTGCCGCCCAGTTCGACGGTCTCCGCGCACCGGCGCAGGATGTCGTCCAGGTCGCGCGTCCAGCCCTTCTCCTTGTCCTTGGGAGCCGCGTAGAAGGCGCAGAACTTGCACGCCGTGACGCACACGTTCGTGTAGTTGATGTTCCGCTCGATGATGTACGTCGCGATGTGCTCGATCCCGGCGTACTGCCGGCGGCGTACGGCGTCGGCGGCCGCGCCCAGCGCGTGCAGGGGCGCGTCACGGTAGAGGTCGAGCGCCTCCTCGGGCGTGATCCGTCCGCCCGCGGCGGCACGGTCGAGGACGGCTGTGACATCAACAGAGGTGAGGTCGGCCTTCTCGGTCACCGGAGCGTCCCTTTCGTCAAGGGGTGTGGATCGTCAGGGGTTGACGCACGGACCGAACCAGCCTACGCCAGCCGTTTCGGCTGCCCGGTGTCAGGCCGCGTACGTGTGGGTCCGCGGCGACAAGGGGGAGGTCCGGCATTCTGCCGGCCCGCTCGGGGCGTCAGGGATCAGGCGCTGTACGCCCCGATCAGCAACCCCACGAACGTGCCCGTGATCAGGAACGGCCCGAACGGGACCGGTGTCTTGCGACCGGCCCTGCCCGCCACGAGGAGCGCGCCGCCGTACAGCGCGCCGAGCAGGAACGCGGCGAACGTGCCCAGCATGACCGTGGCCCAGCCGTACCAGCCGAGCACGGCGCCCGCGCCGAGGGCCAGTTTCACGTCGCCGAAGCCCATGCCGCCGGGGTTGATGAGGTGCAGCACGAGATAGCCGGCGCTCAGTGCGAGCGAGCCCAGCAGGGCCGTCGTCCAGTCCCCGGCGTGCTCGGGCAGCAGCGCGGCCACACCGAGCAGGGCGAGGGCGGCGAGGGCGAGCGGGAGGGTGAGCGGGTCGGGCAGCCGCCGTACCCGCAGGTCGACCGCCGAGAGCAGCACCCCGACGGGCGCGAGCAGCAGCCAGACGGCCAGTTCGGGGCGGATACCGGTGGCGAAGGCGAGGGCGACGCAGAGGAGGGCGGTGAGGGGCGAGAGGAGAGGGGTGCCAGGGCCGTACGACCGGGCCGGGCCGACGCAGTCGCGGCAGCGGGCCGGGCCGATCCAGCCCCGCAGCGGGTGCCCGTTCGGACAGGAGTCCAGCCAGCCCGGCTGGTCCTCTGCCGACGCCCCGCCCTCCTCGTCCGGACGGCTCTCCGTCTCCTCGTCCGGCTCCGGCAAGGGCACGGAGAACCGGTAGGCCGCCCGCGGCAGCAACGCCCCCGCCACCGCGCCCCACACCGCCGCGACGGCGATCAGCACGGCGTCGAACGGTCCGATCTCGCTCATCGCGTCGACCCTACCGACAAGCGCGTCGACCCTCCGGCGGTGCGGCGGGGGCCGCTGTCGGCGCTCGCGCTACGCGACCCTCGACATCCGCGCCACCGGATTCCCCTCCGCCGCGCTGTCGGAGCTGTACGTCAGGTCGCCCCCCGTCGGTGTCAGCCGGACGGTGTGGGGGGCCGGGTTGCAGCCGGCGTGGTTGCTCTCGGCGCCCACCGAGGTGGCGACGACCTCCTTCGCCGTCACCTGCTTCAGCGTCAGCACGTCGAGGCAGACCGCGCCGAGGATGTCGGTCTGACGCAGCTCTCCCAGCTTCTCGCCCACCGTCGCCTGCCGGACCGTCAGCCGGAAGGTTCCCATGGGCAGTTTGCCGCCGAGGCCGCTCGCCTCCCCCTCCCACGTGCCGACGTAACGGGAGGGCAGCGCGGTGGCCGCGCCACTGTCACCCGCGGCGGGGTCGTCGCCGCCGTCTGCCATGGTGGGTGTGGCGGTCGGCGCCGAGGAGTAGGCGCCACCGGCGGAGTCGTTCCCGCCGTTGCGGGACTGCCCCGGCAGCAGGTCGAACACGAACACCGACCCCACGGTCACCGCGGCCATCGCCCCCGCGACCGCCAACGCGACCGTGCAGCTCAGCCGCCGCCCCCGCCCGCCCTCCCCCGGCGTCGCGGCGGCCGCCAGGGTCACCGAGACCTTCCCGGGCCGCTCCCTGTTCTCCCCGTTCTCCCCGTTCTCCCTGATGTGCCCGGTCTCCCCGCCCTTCCGGGGCGAGGGGACCGCGTCCACCGGAGTCGGCATCACGGGCGGCGGCCCGAACTCCCCCACCGTCGGCGGCGCTTGCGGCTCCCCCACCGACGGACTGCTGAACGCCACCGGTCCGGAGGCGACCGCCCCCGCCCCCTCGAGATTCAGCAGCTGCACGGCGCTGCGACCGACCTGCTCCACCAGGGGTCCCGGCAGCCAGCCGCCCGCCACCAGCCGTGCCGCCCCCTCCGGGGCGAGCCGCCGGGCGACCTCGCCGGGAGCAGGCCGTGCTCCCGGATCCTTCGCCAGGCACGCCTCGACCACCTCGCGCAGCTCGCCGTGCAGCTCCCCGAGCACCGGCTCCTCGTGCACGACCTTGTAGAGCAGGGCGGCCGAGGAGTCCCCGGGGAACGGCGGCTCGCCGGTCGCCGCGAACGCCAGCACCGCCCCCAGGGAGAAGACGTCGGCCGCGCCCGTGACGCCCTTGCCGAGGATCTGCTCGGGGGCCATGTAGCCGGGGGAGCCGACGGAGACACCGGTGGACGTCAGCGAGGCCGTACCGTCCGTGGCGCGGGCGATGCCGAAGTCGATCAGGAGGGGGCCGTCGACGGTCAGCAGGACGTTGGACGGCTTCACGTCCCGGTGCACCAGCCCCAACTCGTGGACCGTCGCGAGCGCCTCCGCCAGCCCCGCCCCCAGCACCCGCACCGTGTGCGCGGGCAGCGCGCCCCCGCCCGGACCCCCGTCCGCGACGGCCGACGCCAGCGAGGGGCCGGCCGCGTATCCCGTGGCGACCCAGGGCACCGGCGCCTCCGGGTCGGCGTCCAGCACCGGCGCGGTCCACGCGCCGCCGACCCGCCGGGCGGCCTCCACCTCGCGCCGGAAACGGGCGCGGAACTCCTCGTCGAGAGCGAGGTGCGGGTGCACGATCTTCACGGCGACCGTGCGGCCACCGGCACTGCGCCCCAGGTACACGCGGCCCATCCCGCCGGACCCGAGCCGGCCGAGCAGCCGGTAGGGCCCCACACCGGTGGGTTCGTCGGCTCCGAGCGGCTGCATGACGTCCACCCCTCCCCCGTACGTCTCGCCAGCAGGGTACGGCGCTACGGCTGCAGCAGCTCCACCTTCACGTCCGCCGGGAAGCCCGTCGTCGGCCCGACGCGCCGGGCGAACTCGGTCACCGCCTCCAGCTGCGGTCCGCCGAAGCGGAAGTCGAGCGTGGTGAAGTACTGCTCCAGGACGCGCTCGTCGAAGGCCTCCCAGCGGGCCGCCTGCTCGGCGACCTTGCCGACCTCCTCCAGGGAGAGGTTGCGGGAGGCGAGGAAGGCCTCGTGGACCTGGCGGGTGATGACCGGCTCGCGTTCCAGGTACTCGCGGCGGGCCGCCCACACCGCGAAGACGAACGGCAGCCCGGTCCACTCCTTCCAGAGCCGGCCGAGGTCGTGCACCTGGAGCCCGAACCTCGGCCCGTCCAGCAGGTTCGCCCGCAGGGCCGCGTCGCCGATGAGGACGGCCGCCTCGGCCTCCTGCATCATCAGGCTGAGGTCGGGCGGGCAGGTGTAGTAGTCGGGCCGGACCCCGTAGCGGTCGGACAGCAGCAGCTGGGCCAGGCGCACGGAGGTGCGGGAGGTCGAGCCGAGGGCGACCCGGGCGCCGTCCAGCCGCTCCAGCGGGACCTGGGAGACGATCACGCAGGACATGACCGGGCCGTCGCAGCCGACGGCGATGTCGGGGAAGGCGACCAGGTCGTCGGCGTTCTTCAGGAACTCGACGAGGGTGATCGGGCCGATGTCGAGGTCGCCCCGCACCAGCCGCTCACTGAGCTTCTCCGGGGTGTCCTTGGTCAGCTCGAAGTCGAGGAGGGTGCCGGTTCTCGCGAGCCCCCAGTACAGGGGCAGGCAGTTGAGGAACTGGATGTGGCCGACACGCGGCCGGGTGCGAGAATTGTCCACATCGCGAGACTAGACCCCGTGGGGTACGCTGCGGACTCCGCCCCCCGGGTCAACTACCCCCCGGATGTTCAAACATCCGGGTGACGTGATCTTGACCTCTATTGCATTCGGCTGCCCGCGTGCTAGGCTCGCCGCAAGTTGCAGTTTGGTTTCCTTGCAGTACAGAGCCTGCGGAGCATGTAACCGCGGGCTCTCGTCGTTTTCAGACATATGCAGTTGTGCGGCACTGTTTTCACACTTGCAGGTTCTGGAGCAGGGCAACCCTTTGGGCCCAAGGAGGGCTTATGGCTACCGGAACCGTGAAGTGGTTCAACGCCGAAAAGGGCTTTGGCTTCATCGCCCAGGAAGGCGGCGGCCCGGACGTCTTCGTCCACTACTCCGCGATCAACGCCTCGGGTTTCCGTTCGCTCGAGGAGAACCAGCAGGTCTCCTTCGACGTGACGCAGGGCCCGAAGGGTCCGCAGGCGGAGAACGTCACCCCCGTCTGATCCTCACACCCGTGAGATCGCAAGTCTGAGAGCAGTACCCAAGGAGCCCCGCGCCGCACGGCAGCGGGGCTCCTGCCTTTCCCTCCGGAGAATCTCCGGGAAATCTTCGGGAAGCTCCGGTGAACCTCCGGGAAATCCCCGGGACCCCCCGGTGAATCTTCGCCGAACCCTCGGGAAGCCCCGGCAGATCTCCGGGGAACCCCCGCCAACCCGGGGAATCCGCAATGGACCCCCGGTGAACCCTCCGGAAACTCACACGTGCTGCATCACCAGCACGAACGTCGTCCCCGGCACCAGCGCTTCGTACGAGTGCGGCACATCCCCCCGGTACGTCATGTAGTCCCCGGGCTCCAGTTCCACCGCCTCCCCGGCCGGCCCCGCCTTCACTCGCCCCGTGCTCACGATCAGATGCTCGACCGTGCCCGGAATGTGCGGCTCCGACTCGCGGGCGGCGCCGGGCTCGGCCCGCAGGTGGTAGATGTCGCGCCGCGCGCCCGGCGGACAGGCGGACAACAGGGTCGCGACATACGGCGCCTGCTCCGAGGCGACGGTCGGTCCCTCCCCCGCCCGGATCACCTGAACGGCGGGCACCGGCGGCTCCACCAGCGCGGCGAACGGCACCCCCAGCGCCACGCCCAGCGCCCAGATCGTCTCCATGCTCGGATTCCCGCTCGCCGCCTCCAACTGCGACAGCGTGGACTTCGCGATCCCGGCCCGTTTCGCCAGCTCGGACAGGGACAGCCCGGCCCGGGTCCGCTCACGCCGCAGCGAGGCGGCGATCCAGTCGAGGGGAAGACGGGGAGGCGGGGGCGCGGCGTCGTCGGACATGGTCGTTCACTCCATCGGTCGCAATGCCGTTCGGCTGTGCCGCCGTTTCTACACCGTTCGGTGCGCCGGTACGACCGTTCGCCTTGACGAACACCGACGGCCCTGTTCATTGTAGAAAACATGCGTTCGCTGCTCCGAACACCCTGGACCCGCCCACTGATCCGCGACAGTTCCCTCGTCTGGCTGGCGAGCGGTGTCGTCGGGGTCTCCTTCGGCGCGATCTCCGTGGCCGGCGGGCTGCCGGTGTGGGTGCCGGTGGCGATGTCGCTGGTGGTGTACGCGGGCTCGGCGCAGTTCAGCGCGGTCGGCGTGCTGCTGGCCGGGGGCGGCCCGTTCGCCGCGGCGGCCACCGGGCTGCTGCTCAACACCCGTACGGCCGCCTTCAGCCTCGCCGTCGCCGACCTGCTAGGCCCCGGCCGCGCCGCCCGTCTCCTCGGCGCGCACCTCGTGACCGACGAGACGGTCGCCTTCGCCCTCGCCCAGCCGGACCCGGCGCGCCGACGGGCCGCGTTCTGGATCTCCGGCCTCGGCCTGTTCGCGGTCTGGAACGCGGGCGTCCTCGCCGGAGCGCTCGCCGGCACCGCCCTCGGCGACACCACCGCCTACGGCCTCGACGCCGCCTTCCCCGCCGTCCTCGTGGCCCTGGTCCTCCCCTCCCTCCGCAAGGACGCGCCCCTACGACGAGCAGCGGCCGTCGGCGCCCTCCTGGCCCTGGCGGCGGCCCCGGCCCTCCCCGCCGGAGTGCCGGTCCTGCTGGCACTCGCCGGGCTGGTTCTGTACGGCCGCAAGGAGGCCGCCGTATGAGCGCGTCGGTCGCCGTGATCCTGGTGCTGGCGGTCGGGACGTACGCCTTCCGGCTGGTCGGCCCCGCGCTGCACGGGCGGGTCGAGCTGCCGGCGCGTGTACAGGAGTTGCTGTCGGCGGGAGCGACGGTCCTGCTGGTCGCGCTGCTGGCGACGGGCGCCCTGACCGAGGGCGGAGGCTTCGCCGGGTGGGCACGCCCGGCCGGGGTGCTGGTGGGCGCCGTACTGGCGTGGCACAGGGCGCCGTTCGCGGTGGTCGTGCTGGGGGCCGCTGTGGCTGCAGGAATGCTGCGGGCGGTGGGCGTCGCATGAAAGGCTGTTCGAATGGACAACGCTGAACAGGACAACCCGTCCTCCGCTCCGAACACGCCGGTGAACTGGCTGGCGCTCGGCCTCTCGATCGGGACGGCCCTCGGCATCGCGCTCGGGATGACCGTCTTCGACAACCTCGGACTCGGCCTCGCCCTGGGCTTGGGCCTGGGTACGGCCGTCGGCGCCGGCCTGGGCGCCGCACGCGGGCGCGGCGAGAACGACGAGGGGTAGCCCGAATAGGCCGCGGCCATGGCCGGCGCCGGTTTCCTCACTCCGGTGGCTGAACTCTCCTCGCTCTGCCGCGAGTTCAGGCGGGTGCTGGCGCCGGGCGGCCACCTGCTCGTCGCGTTCCAGGTCGGCGACGAGGCCAAGCCCTAGCCCGGATCCGGCGCTGCCGCGTGCGGCGGCCGGTCACCGCCGATGTTCGTGCGCCACGGTGGCAGGAACACCGTCACCTGGTCCGAGGCGTCGTCCTCCACGGCCTGGTTCTGCTTGAAGAGAGCACAGTCCAGGTGCCACTCGGCGCTCGGGTCGCCGGCGTTCGCGCGCTCCCGTAGCTCGTCGAAGAGGCCGCTTCTGGCAAGCAGGGCGTTGAGGTGCCACGCGAAAGGGTCGAAGAGGCCGGCACGGGCCCTCAGTTCCTCGAAGTGGCCCAGCTGCGCGAGCAGGATGGCCAGCCGCTCCTGGGCGGGCCGACTGCCCGCGTCGGCCAGCGTGCGCAGGTCGTCGATACGGGCTTCGCGGGCCAGCACGTCGGCCACCCCCGACGCGTTGGCGAGGCCGCCGCCCGCGTGGGGCTGGGCCAGCAGAACCGCCATCGCCTCCGTCACGTCGCCGTGTTCCGCGAGCAGGTTGGCCAACCGGTACCAGGAGCTGTCGCAGCCGCTGTCGGTCAGGACGCGCAGGATCGCTACCGCCTCGTCGACCTCGCCGTGCTCGGCGAGCAGGTCGGCAAGCTGACAGCCGGCCTCCTGGTCACCAGTACCAGCCAGGCCCCGCAGGATGTCCAGTGCCTCGTCGACGTCGCCCTGACCCGCGAGCAGGTCGGCCAGTACACCACCCGCCTCCCCGTCACCGGCGTCGGCGCGGGCACGCAGTTCGCCGACCTCTCCCCGGCGTTCGAGCAGCTTGGCCAGCGTATGCGCGGCGTATCGGTCTCCGCTGTCCGCGCGGGCCCGGAGCTCCTCGATCCGGCCGTACTTGACCAGCAGCTCGGCCAGGCGGTGAGCGGCGTACACTTCGCCGGCGTCGGCTCGGACGCTCAGTTCGGTCAAGCCTTCCTGTTCGTCGAGCACCTCCTGAATCTGGCGCGCCGCGTTGTCGTCACCGGCGTCGGCCCAGGCTCGCAGGTGGGACAACGCCTCCTCCACGCGCCCCTTGCCGAAGAGCATGGTGACCAGCGTTGTCGAGGCCTGCGGGTCACCGGCGTGACTCCGGGCGCGCAGCCCTGCCAGGTCCCCCTCACGCGCGAGCAGGCGCACGAGTTCGGAGTTGGCACCCCGGTCACCCGCGTCGGCCCGGGCACGAAGTTCCTCGATCCGTCCGGCGGCGAGGAGCAGCTTCCCCAGTTGCATGCCTGCCCAGATGTCACCGCGGTCGGCGGCTCGGCGATACAGCGCCTCGGCGTGGCGGTGCTCGCCCCGCGCGAGTGCGCTCTGGGCAAGGGGCTGGGCGTCCCGTGGGTGATGGTGATCGACGACGGCCTGCCAGACCGCGTCGGGCACCGGGACGGCTCGGCGTGTGCGGTTGGCCTGCTGGCGCAGGTAGTCGGCCACAAGGTAGCCGGTGGTCCTTCCCATCGTGCCGGTCGGCTGCAGAGCAGAGGCCGCCCCGTGCAGCCGGGTCGTGGCGTATTCCAGCGCCGCATCCAGCCAGTTCCGGTCGGCCCTCGCCTGCTGGGTGGGCGTGAGGTAGCCGGGTACGGCAGCCGCGAGCAGCTCCCGGGACGGGGGGACGCGCGCGCCCAGACGGCGTATGTCCAGTGCCGCGGTGATCAGCGCCTTGGCGTACGGGTCCGCCTGCATCCATCGCGTCGCCAGTTGGGGCGCGGCGGCCAGGAACTGGGTGAAGCCGACGTCCGGGGTGTCGAGCGCGACACGGATCCGCCTGTCGGCGGAGTAGGCCTCGGCCCGGTACCGCTCGGCCGGGGTGAACGCCTCGGGGACGCGCACCAGGTGGGCGAGATCCAGGAGCTTCCTGGCGTTGGCGTGCGGATCCGGCCGGCCGGGGACGCGCGCCTCGACGCGGCGGGTGTACTCGTCCGACCAGAGCGTGCCCACCAGGACCAGCCCCGCACCGATCAGGCGACGGGTGGTGGCCGTCGTCAACGGGACCGTACCGTCGAGATGGTCCTGCAACTCGTCCAGCCACACGACGGTGCGCCGGACCTCCTCGGCCGCCAGGGCCTGCAGGCCGGTGCCGTCGTCGGCGTCGGGATGGATCAGCCACCACTCGGGCAGTTCCGCGAGGACCGCCTCGAACAGGGCACGCGTCTTGCCCACCGACGAGTCGCCGATCAGCAGGACGAAGCCGCCCTGCCCGGCAGCGGTCGTGACGGCGGCGCGCAGCTCGTCGTCGAAGTCCCGGGGCACATAAGCGGGCAGCTCGGTCGTGTCCCGCTCGTCCTCGACCCGGATCGACGGGTGCACGCCCAGCAACAGGGGGCGGGCTTCACGGATCCGTACGGCATGGGCGGGCCGGCGCAGATGCCCGGTCTCCACCCGCTCCCGCGCCCTCAGCCACGGCGCCTGCGCCTGCCGCCCCTTCACACCGCAGGCGGTGAGGTACGCGACCAGCGTCTCTTCCGTCGGCTTCGACTTGGCGTTGAGCATCTCGCTGATCGTGCTGCGGCCGAGGGCCGACCTCTCCTCCAGGGAGGAGTAGGAACGCGTTCCCCGCAACGCTCTGAGGGCGGCCGCCAACTCGGCCAACGTTTCTATCTGCTCCGGGTCGGGGCTTCCCACCCCGCCCCGGCCGTTCGGTGACGCTGCGCCAGTGACCATTCACTCAACGTACAGCCAGGCGGCCGAGCCCGGGTGAGCTGCGGCGAACCAGGCCCGCCTGTTCGGCCTGTTCGGACCCGATGCCGAACACGCCGACGGCCTGCTTCATTCGAGGTGTCCACAAGGGAACGCCGGCCGGCCCCTCCACTGCGCACAGAAGCGGAACAGACCACCATGGAGCACTGGTTCATCCGCGCCGGCGGCCTCAGCGACGCACCGATCCTAGAGAGCTCCGGCCAGATCCAGCGCCGCCACGTATCCGAACGTCATCGCGGGCCCGATCGTCGAGCCCGCGCCGGCGTAGCTGTGGCCCATGACGGCCGCGCTGGCGTTCCCGGCGGCGTACAGACCCCGGACGACCGAACCGTCGGCGCGCAGCACCCGCGCCCGGGCGTCCGTCCGCAGGCCGCCCTTGGTGCCGAGGTCGCCGGGGACGATGCGGAAGGCGTGGTACGGGGGCAGCCAGAGGGGCGCGAGGCAGGAGTTCGGGAGGACGGAGGGGTCCGTGTAGTAGTGGTCGTAGACGCTGTCGCCGCGCTGGAAGTCGGTGTCCTTGCCGTGCAGGGCAAGGGAGTTGAAGCGGTCGACGGTGGCGCGCAGGGCGGCGGGCGGGACGCCGATGGAGGTGGCGAGGCCGTCGAGGGTCCAGGACCTGTGGGCGGCGCCGGAGGTGTACCAGTCGTCGGGGAACGGGAGGGCCGGGGCGACGTCCTTGAAGAGGTACCGGTTGCGGTAGTTCTGGTCGACGACCAGCCAGGCCGGGATGGCGGGGTCGGTGGGCTGGCGGTCGTACATGGTGTGGACGACGTCGCTGTAGGGGGCGGCCTCGTTGACGAAGCGGGATCCGGACTGGTCGATCAGCAGGCCGCCGGGGAGGGTGCGTTCGGCGAGACAGAAGTACGGCTGCCCGGGGAGGGGGATGGCGGGGCCCCACCAGGCGTCGTCCATCAGCGCCACCGAGCCGCCCGCCCGTTGTCCCGCCCGGATGCCGTCCCCCGTGTTCTCCTTCGCGCCCACCGTCCATTCGGTGCCGATCGGCTGCCGCTGGTACTGCGCGCGCATGGCCGCGTTGTGCTCGAACCCGCCGGAGCCGACCACGACGCCCCGCCGGGCGCGTACGAGACCGGCGGCGCCGTCACGCGTGACGACCGCCCCCGTGACGGTCCCGCCCTCCACGTGCAGGTCGGTGAGCGGGGTGTTCAGCCACACCGGCACCCCGGCCGCCAGGAGCCCCGCGCGCAGGCCCGCCGCCAGCGACTGCCCCATGGTGAGCGGCTTCTGGCCCAGCAGAGCCGCCTTGGTCCCCCGCGCCAGACACTCGGCGGCGACGGCGGCCCCCTTCACGCTCACGGCGGTCAGCGCCAGCCACTTGTAGTCCGCGCTGAACACGACCATCCCGGCGGGGAGTTGCAGATACGGCGGGTTGAGGCGGGCGAGTTCGGCGCCGAGGACGTTGCCGTCGAGCTGGTCGGGCTCGACGGAGCGGCCGACCGCCAGGCCGCCGGGCAGCTCCGGATAGTAGTCGCTGTAACCCTCCATCCAGCGGAAGCGGAGGGGGCTGTTCGCCATGACGAAGGAGAGCATGGCGGGGCCGTGGGAGAGGAACGCCGCCTGGCGGTCGGCGGAGACCTCCGGGCCGACGACGGCCTTGAGGTAGGCGGCGGCCTTGGCGGGCGTGTCGGGTACGCCGGCGGCCAGGATCACCGGGTTGTTCGGAATCCAGATCCCGGCTCCCGAGCGGGCGGCGGACCCGCCGAAGGTGGGCGCCTTCTCGACGACCACGCAGCTCAGCCCGCGTTTGGCTGCGGTCAGCGCGGCGGTCATGCCTGCGGCGCCGGAGCCGACGACGACGACGTCGTAGGTGCCCAGGAGGGGGAGGTCGGCCGCGGAGGCGGGCGCCGCCGGGGTGGCGGTGGCGAGGGCGAGACCGGCGGTGGCGGTGGCGCCGAGGACCTGTCTGCGGGACGGTGCGCGTACGGATCTGTCGGCGCCTGAGGGCATGACGGCCCTCCCTCCAGCCTGAGGGGACGGGGACGGGGACGGGGACGCGGAGCGGGGACTGGGGTCGGGGGACTTGGGCAGGGGACGGGACTGTCGCGCGGGGGTCTTGGGAAGTCAAGGCCTACGCGGTGGCGAGAACGCGCCGGCAGTCGTCCCAGGCGGCCTCGCTCAGCAGCGGGCGGAAACGGGTGAACAGGGCGAGCAGATCCGGGCCCCACCGCTCGCGGAACGCGGGGTCGTGGTCGGCGAGGTCGAGTTCGTTGGCGGCGGTGAGGTCGGCGAAGGCGCGGAGCATGACCGGTGCCGGGATCTGCTCGGAACCCGTGAAGCGGTCACGGAAAAGGGAGTCGGGCTCGGCCAGCGTCGGGTAGTTGGCCTTCCGGTCGCAGCTCGCGTAGAAGTACACGATCGCCTCGGCCTCCCGGCCGATCGCCTCGGCGAGTCCGGTACGGCGGTCCAGCGGGAGCAGGGCTTCGGGGAAGCCGTCGGTGCCGTAGAAGGCGTGGCAGAGACCGGCCAGCTGGAGGGCGGGGCCGGCTCCCCAGCCGGCGAGCCGGGAGCGTACGCGGCGCAGGTGGGCGAGGAGGGTACCGCCGGGGTGGGCGAGGTGGTCCGCGCCCAACTCCCGCAGCAGCGCCTCCGCTTGAGCGAGCCGCACGTCTGTCCGCGCATCGGTCTGCACGTCAGCCTGCCGGTCGGTCTGCACGTCGTCATCGGGCATGCCCGAAGGCTACTCCCGCTGTTCCAGAGGCAGTTCGGCCCACACCGTCTTGCCGACCTCCCGCTCGACGACGCCCCAGGTACGGGCGAGGAGGGTGAGAAGGATCAACCCCCGGCCGCCCTCCGCCTCCGGATCCGTCACGATCCGCAGCTTCCGGTCCCCTCGCGCGTCACTCACCTCGATCCGCAGCGTCCCCCGTGGGAGCAGCAGGAGCCGTAGCTCGAAGTCCCGCCCCGGCACCCGGCCGTGCGTGACGGCGTTCGCGGCCAGCTCCGCGACGACGTGCTGGGCGGTGTCGCTCGCCTCGCTGTCGTGCGGGTAGCCCCACGCGTCGAGCTGCTGCGCGGTCAGCCGCCTGGCCAGACGGGCGCCACGGGGCGTGGAGCTGAGACGCAGGGTCAGTTCACCGAGGGGGGTGGAGATCTGGGTGGAGATTCGCGAGTTCACCTGACTGAGCGTGCTCGGTCGCATCTACGCTGGCCAGGGGCGACCCGGCGACTCTCCGTAGCCGTACGGCTGCCGTGGGGTGCCCGTACGGGTCGTCGACCGTGACCACAAGGGCGTGAAGGCGGTGGGGCTGCATGACGACAGAGGAACGGGAGCGGAGGCCGGAGACACCGGCGGAGGCTGATGGAACGACGGGGTTGTTCACCGCCCTGGGCAAGATCCTGAAGCGACTGAGGGAGCGGAAGGGGCTGACGCAGAAGGAGTTCGGCCAGCTGGTGGGGTACGGGCCGGACGCGATCTCGTCGATGGAGCGGGGCGTGCGGATCATCCGGCCGGAGGTGCTGGAGCAGGCGGATGCGCTGCTGGATGCCGGGGGGATGCTGAAGGACGCGGTTCCTGAGGTGCGGGAGGCGATGAGCAGGGCTCGGACGCGGCATCCGGAGTGGTATCGGAGCTACGCGGCCCTGGAGGCGGAGGCACGGGAACTTCACTTCTACGCCAACCAAGGTGTGCCCGGCCTGTTGCAGACCGAGGACTACGCGCGGGCGGTGTTCTCGCGTCGACGGCCGCTGCTCGACGAGGAAACCATTGAGAAGCGCATCGCGGACCGGCTGTCACGGCAGCAGGTCCTCGACAAGTGGCCCGCGCCCATGTGCAGTTTCGTGCTGGAGGAAGTTGTCCTTGATCGGCCGATCGGAGGTCGAGCTGTCCGCGAGGGGCAGCTCAAGCAGTTGCTGCGCATCGGCGACCTGAGGAACGTCGAGATTCAGGTGATGCCGACCGGCATTGAGGACCATCCCAACATGGGCGGCGCGTTCAACCTGCTGACTCCTCAGCGGCACCCGCAGGTCGCGTATACGGAGATCCAGGAGTTCCCCCGCCTGATCACCGACCCGGAAGAGGTCCGAAAGATCGTCGACCGCTATGGGATGATCCGGGCGATGGCCCTCTCGCCCAAGGATTCCCGGGCGTTGATCGAAAGGAAGCTGGGGGAGTTGTGAGCAGCCAAGAACTCAACTGGTTCAAGTCGAGCTACAGCGATGGCGGCGGCGGCGAATGCCTGGAGACCGCCTACACCTGGCGCAAGTCGAGCCACAGCGGCGGCGAAGGCGGCGAATGCCTCGAAGTAGCCACCTGCCCCCACACCATCCACGTCCGCGACTCCAAGAACCCCACCGGCCCCGCGCTGAACCTCTCCCCCACCGCCTGGGCCGGCTTCCTCGCGCACGCCGCCGCGCAGGCGTGACGCAGGCATGATCCAGGTCCCCGAGGCTTTCGCACGGGGGACGATCGAGCGCGAGGGAGAACCGGGCGCCGACTGGATCGGCCGGCTCCCTCGCCTCGTCGACGACCTGCTCGCCCGCTGGGACTGCCGCCCCGACGGCGAGGTCCTGCACGGCGGTGTCGGGATCGTCGTACCCGTCCTTCAGCACGGCGTGACGCCCGCCGTTCTCAAGGTCTCCTTCCCGCACCGGGGCAACGTCCACGAGCCCGACGCCTTCGCCGCCTGGCGCGGACGCGGGGCCGTGGAGCTGTACGAGCGGGACGACGAGCGGTTCGCGATGCTGCTGGAGCGAGTGCGGACGTCGTCGCTGGCCGAGGTCGAGGACAGCGAGGAGGTCGCGAAGGCGGCCGGGCGGCTCAGCGGTCGGCTGGCCCTCCCCGCGCCGCCGGGGCTGCCCCGGATGCGGGACATGGCCGACGGATGGGCGAAGCAACTCAATCTCGACTCGGCCGAGTTGGGCCACTCGCTCCCCTCCCGAACGGTCGACGCGGCCCTGCACACCGTCGATGAACTCGGCCGGGACCAACCCGACCTCCTCGTGCACGGCGACTTCCACGCCCGCAACATCCTGCGAGCCGACCGCGAGCCCTGGCTCGCCGTCGATCCCAAGGGGTGGGCCGGGGATCCCGCGTACGACGGCGGCACGCTGCTCAAGCCGCTCGCCTTCTGGCACGTCGCCATCAACGGCGACACCGATCTGCGCCGGGTCGCCCACCGCATCCTGGACGCCTTCGCCGAAGCGGCCGGGCTCGACCGCGAACGCGTCCACCGCTGGGCACAGTTCCAGCTCGTCCAGGCCGCCTTCCACGGGCGCCGACACGGCTTCAGGGTCGCTCGCGGCGGCCCCGCCCTCGACCTCGTCACCCAGTACGCGGATCGGCTGGCCCAGGACCTCACTTAGTGGTCGGCTCCGGAAGTTATTCGGGGGTTGACGCGACGGTTGTTTACGTATACCGAGGTGCTCAGGTGTACAGACCCTGCAGGGGTGTGATGACTATGGTCTCAGCGGGGTAGCCCCAGCTCACCCGCGCGCAGCCCGGCCTGGAAGCGGGAGTTGGCCTCTAGCTTGACCATCAGTTCGGCCACGCGCCGCCGGTAGGTGCGTAGCGAAAGGCCGAGCTGTTTGGCGGCTGATTCGTCGGTGAGTCCCGAACCGAGGGCTTTGAGGATCACGCGGCCGTCAGCATCGAGGTGGGGGATGTTCTTCCGCAGATACGTGTCGGGACCGACGGCGGTGTCCCAGATCGCTTGGAACAGCGAGTGGACGCCGTCGACCAGGATCTGCGACGTCGTCACGGTGTATTCGCGGCCGGTAGGGGTCTCTGCGCCGGCGAGGATCATCACCCGCCGGTCGATGATGATGGTCTCGTGCGGCAGTCGCGAGCCGCTGATCCGGACGAGAGCTCCTTTGTTCTGCACCAGCCGTAGATGCGCGCGGGCCTCCTCGTCAGCGAGCGCGACCGGGCTGAGCAGCTTGCGAGGGATGAAGTCCGGGGAGTGCGCAGCGCGCATCCGGTTGCGGATCGCGGCCCTGGCCTGTGGCTGCGAGAAGGTCTTGAGGTCTCGGGCGGCGCACAGGAACTCGGCCTGCGCGGACTCGAAGAGATGGCCGGCACGCTCGATCAGCTCTGTGTCCCCTCGGACGGAGAACACCTGCTCGTTCCGCATACCTCAAGTCTGGCAGCAAGCTGCCACAAGCTCGCAGGGACGTCATGGCGGTGGACACCATAAGCCTTATGACGATCAAGACCTTCTCCCTCGGCGGGGACCTGACCATCAACCGGCTCGGCTTCGGCGCGATGCGCCTGGCAGCAAACACCTTTGACGGCCCGCCACGAGATCCTGAGAACGGCATCGCGGTGCTCAGGCGCTCCGTGGAACTGGGCGTGAACCACATCGACACGGCCGACTTCTACCGCAGGGGTACGGTGCGGGCCAACGAGCTTATCCGTAGGGCGCTGTCCCCGTACCGTGACGATCTGGTGATCGCGACGAAGGTCGGGCCACTGCCCACGCCAGACGGTGTGCCCAGTGGGCAGGCGACGCCTGATCAGCTGCGCGGCTTGGTCGAGGCGGACCTGCGCTCTCTTGGGCTGGACCGGCTCGACCTGGTCTATCTGCGGGTGGGCGGGATGACCGGGCCAGGCGGCGAGGCGATCGCCGAACGCTTCGCGGTGCTGGCCGAGCTCCGCGCGGAGGGGCTGATCCGGCACCTGGGCGTCAGTAACGTCGACGCCTTCCAGTTCGCCGAGGCCCGGGAGATCGCGCCTGTCGCGGCGGTGCAGAACCGTCACACAGGTGACATGGGGCTGCTGGCGGAATGCGAGGAAGCGGGTATCGCGTACGTGCCGTACTTTCCGCTCGGCGGTGGTGTCAGTCCGCTGGACACCGAACGGCTGGACAAGGTGGCAGTTCGCCTGGGCGCGACCGCCACGCAGGTGCACCTCGCCTCGCTGCTGGCGACCTCGCCCTCGCTGCTGGCGATTCCGGGCACTGGTTCACTCGATCACCTAGAGGAGAACCTCGCCGCGAACGATCTCAGTCTCAGCGACCAGGACCTGTCTGACCTGCGAGGTTGACTGGGCGGCTCCGGAAATCGGCTTGCCTGCCATGCCCGTTGCCACCGCCCGCCCGATATCCCCGACCGATACCGAGCTGCACCGGTTGAAGAAGGCAGCCAGGGGCCACAAGACCGAGCACCGGCTGCGGGTGCGCGCACAGATCGTGCTGCACGCGGCCCGCGGGCTGCCGAACGCGCGGATAGCCGAGCGGGTTGGTGTGCACGTAGACACCGTGCGCACTTGGCGGAGCCGCTTCGCTGAGCAGGGCATGCCCGGCTTGGCCGACCGTAAGCGCACCGGACGCCCGCCCACCTTCACCTCGCTGCAGGCTACCCAGGTCAAGGCCCTCGCCTGCCAGCTGCCCGCCGAGACCGGCGCGCCACTGTCCCGCTGGACCACCCCCGAACTGGCCCGCGAGGCCGTAAAGCGCGGCATCGCGCCCTCCTTGTCGGCCTCCACCGTGCGCCGCTGGCTCGCGCGGGACGCACTCAAGCCCTGGCAGCACCGCTCTTGGATCTTTGTCACCGACCCCGACTTCCGTCCCAAGGCCGAGCGCGTTCTGGACCTGTACGCCCGCACCTGGAACGGCGAACCCCTCGGCGCGGACGAGTTCGTCATCAGCGCCGACGAGAAGACCTCCATCCAGGCCCGCTGCCGCTGCCACCCCACCCTCGCCCCCGGCCAGGCCCGCGCGATGCGCGTCAACCACACCTATGGCCGCGGCGGCGCACTGTCCTACCTGGTCGCCTACGACGTTCACCACGCGACAGTGTTCGGCCGCACTGAGCCCAGGACCGGCATCGACCCGTTCATGGCCCTGGTCACCCGGGTCATGAACCAGGAGCCCTATGCCAGTGCCAAGCGCGTGTTCTGGATCGTGGACAACGGCTCCTCCCACCGTGGGAAGAAGGCCGCCGACCGGCAGACCGCCGCGTTCCCGAACGCGGTGCTGGTCCACACCCCAGTGCACGCCTCCTGGCTGAACCAGGTAGAGATCTACTTCTCCGTCGTGCAGCGCAAGGTCGTCTCACCCAACGACTTCACCGACCTGACCGAAGTCGAGGACCGGCTCCGAGCGTTCGAAGACCGCTACAACGCCACGGCACAGCCGTTCCAGTGGAAGTTCACCACCTCCGACCTGGACGATCTGCTCGCCAGGCTCGACCGGTACACCGCCGATCACCAAGAAGAAGCCTCCGTTGCGCTGGCAGCATGAGCACCCCTGAAGGACTTACCAGTGCGACCACT
>NZ_JBNCAQ010000042.1:0-86283 GCF_049808595.1 Streptomyces aurantiaciflavus
TTCAACGGCTGGATGCTGGTCAGGACCGGCCTGCCCAGCTTCCTCGTCACCCTCGGCACGTTCCTGATCCTGCAGGGTGTGAACCTGGCGGTGACCAAGCTGGTCACCGGCAACGTCGCCACCGACGACATCAGCGACATGGACGGCTTCGACCAGGCCAAGGCCGTCTTCGCCTCGACGTTCGAGATCGGCGGCGTCAACGTGAAGATCACCGTCGTGTGGTGGCTGGTCTTCGCGGCGCTGGCCACCTGGGTGCTGCTGCGCACCAAGTACGGCAACTGGATCTTCGCCGTCGGCGGCAACAAGGAGTCCGCGCGGGCCGTCGGCGTCCCGGTCACCTTCACCAAGATCTCCCTGTTCATGCTGGTCGGCTTCGGCGCCTGGTTCGTCGGCATGCACCAGCTGTTCTCCTTCAACACCGTGCAGTCCGGCGAGGGCGTCGGGCAGGAGCTGATCTACATCGCCGCGGCCGTCATCGGCGGCTGCCTGCTCACCGGCGGCTACGGCTCCGCCATCGGCCCGGTCTTCGGCGCCTTCATGTTCGGCATGGTCCAGCAGGGCATCGTCTACGCCGGCTGGAACCCCGACTGGTTCAAGGCCTTCCTCGGCGTGATGCTCCTCGGCGCCGTCCTCATCAATCTGTGGGTCCAGCGCACGGCGACCCGGAGGTGACCACCCCCATGACGACCGACAACACCGGCACCCACGGCGCCATCCTCGCGGACACGCCCCCCGCGGACGGCGACCGCCCGCTCGTCGAACTGCGCAACGCGGGCAAGTCCTACGGCAACATCCGCGCTCTGCACGGCGTGAGCCTCGAAGTCCACCCCGGCAAGGTCACCTGCGTCCTCGGCGACAACGGCGCCGGCAAGTCCACCCTCATCAAAATCATCTCGGGCCTGCACCAGCACACCGAGGGCGAGTTCCGCGTCGACGGCGAACCGGTGCGCTTCTCCACCCCGCGTGAAGCCCTGGACCGCGGTATCGCCACCGTCTACCAGGACCTGGCGACCGTCCCCCTGATGCCGGTGTGGCGCAACTTCTTCCTCGGCTCCGAGATCACCAAGGGACCCTGGCCCGTCCGCCGTCTCGACATCGACACGATGAAGAAGACCGCCGACGAGGAACTGCGCAACATGGGCATCGTCCTCGACGACCTCGAGCAGCCCATCGGCACCCTCTCCGGCGGCCAGCGCCAGTGCGTCGCCATCGCCCGCGCCGTCCACTTCGGCGCCCGCGTCCTCATCCTCGACGAGCCCACCGCCGCCCTCGGCGTCAAACAGTCCGGCGTGGTCCTGAAGTACATCGCCGCCGCCCGCGACCGCGGCCTCGGCGTCATCTTCATCACCCACAACCCCCACCACGCCTACATGGTCGGCGACCACTTCAGCGTCCTGCGCCTGGGCACCATGGAACTCTCCGCCGACCGCAGCCAGGTCAGCCTCGAAGAACTCACCAACCACATGGCCGGCGGCGCCGAACTCGCAGCCCTCAAGCATGAGTTGGCCCAGGTGCGCGGCGTGGACGTCGAGGAGCTCCCCGAGGAGGAGGACCTCACCGCGCCCGTGGCGAGCGCGGGCGAGGGGAAGTCCTGACATGGCACCCGCACTGGACCGCATCCGCATCGGTTCCGCCCCCGACTCCTGGGGCGTCTGGTTCCCCGACGACCCCCGGCAGGTGCCCTGGGAACGCTTCCTGGACGAGGTCGCCGAGGCCGGCTACTCCTGGATCGAACTGGGCCCGTACGGCTATCTGCCGACCGACCCGGCCCGTCTCACCGACGAGGTGGCCAAGCGGAACCTGAAGGTTTCGGCGGGTACGGTCTTCACCGGCCTGCACCGCGGCCCCTCCGTCTGGGAGGACACCTGGGCGCACGTGAGCCAGGTGGCCGCGCTCACCCAGGCGACGGGGGCCCGGCATCTCGTCGTCATCCCGTCCTTCTGGCGGGACGACAAGACGGCGGAGATCCTGGAGCCCCCCGAGCTGACGGCCGAGCAGTGGGCCCACCTCACCAAGGGCATGGAGCGGCTGGGCCATGAGGTGAAGGAGACGTACGGCCTGGACATCGTCGTCCACCCGCACGCCGACACCCACATCGACACCGAGGACCACGTCGAACGGTTCCTGGACTCCACCGACACCGACCTGGTCAACCTCTGCCTCGACACCGGTCACTACGCCTACTGCGGCGGCGACAGCGTCAAGCTGATCGAGACCTACGGCGAGCGCATCGGCTACCTGCACCTCAAGCAGGTCGACCCGGAGATCCTCGCCGACGTCGTCGAGAACGAGGTGCCGTTCGGGCCCGCGGTCCAGCGCGGGGTGATGTGCGAACCGCCGTCCGGTGTACCGGACCTGGAGCCGGTGCTGGTCGCGGCGCAGCGGCTCGGGGTCGAGCTGTTCGCGATCGTCGAGCAGGACATGTACCCGTGCGAGCCGGACAAGCCCCTGCCCATCGCGGTGCGCACCCGCACGTTCCTCCGCTCCTGCGGGGCCTGAGCCGGTGCCGGCCCACCCTCGGGGCATGGACGACAACGAGATACGCCTGGAGGCCGGCGCCACCGCGTCGGCCTCCGCGCTGTCGCTGCGCCCCTGGCGCCCGGCCGACGCGGTCGGCCTGGCCGAGGTGTACGGGGACCCCGCCATGCGCCGCTGGTCGAGCGTGACCATGGCGGACGAGGCGGACGCGGTGCGCTGGGTACGGGAGCAGCGGGAGGGCTGGGAGACGGGCAGGCGCCTCGCCTTCGCCGTCCTGGAGACCCGACTCGGGGACGAGGAAGGGCGGTTGGCCGGTCATGTCGTCCTCAAGGCACCCCACGGCCCGTCCCCGGAGGTCGGCTACTGGACCGCCGCCCACGCACGCGGCCGGGGCGTGGCCTCCCGGGCGCTGGGCGCCCTGACGGACTGGGCCTTCACCGCCTTCGCCGGGCTGACCCGCCTCACCCTCCTGCACCAGGTCGACAACCTGGCTTCCTGCCGGGTCGCGGAGAAGGCCGGGTACGGCTTCGACGGCCTGCTGCTCGCCGCCCCGCCGGAGTTCCCGCTCGACGGTCATCTGCATGCACGGGTACGCGGGAGCTGACGGCCTGACGGCCTGACGGCACGTCCGGCCGTCAGCTCCCGGGTGAACACCACCCGCGGCTGACCGGGCCCGTGGTACTCCTCCTCGACCCGCACGGCGAAGTCGAGGGAAGCGGTCGTGGTCGGCGAGGGTCGGCTGGATGTCGGTGCCGCGGGGGCGGGGGAGGGGCACGGACATGGCGCCGATCATGGCAGAGACGCGCCGACAGGCGGGTGCGCGCGGGCGCTCCTATGCTGGTGCCGATGGGCCGCACGCGGCGGCCCGTGCCCTCTGGTGCGGCTGTGGCCTGCGGTGTTCGTCTCCTCGGCTGGGAGGAGTGAGCCCATGACGCATCCGTGCAACCGACTGCGCAGGGGGGCCGTCGTCGCCACCGTGGTGGGAGCGCTGGTGGCACCGGCCGCGGGCGGAGCCGCCGTGGCGCTGCCGTACTCGACGGCCGTCGAGGCCCAGCCCTCGCCGTCCCCGACCGGCGACGCCGTCCGCGAGCTCACCCCCGCCGTGCAGCGCCAGATCGACCAGGCCGTGCAGCGGGTCATGAAACAGGCGAGCGTCCCCGGGGTGAGCGTCGGCATCTGGACGCCCGACAGGGGCCGGTACGTCAAGTCCTTCGGCGTCGCCGACAGGAGCACCGGCGAGAAGATGAGGCCGGACCTGTTCATGCGGATCGGCAGCGAGACCAAGACGTTCACCGTCACCGCGGTCCTCGAACTGGTCGACGAGGGCAGGATCGGCCTCGACGACACCATCGACAAGTACGTCGCGGGCGTCCCCAACGGCAACAAGATCACTCTGCGTCAGCTGGCCGGTATGCGCAGCGGGCTGTTCAACTACACGGAGGACGACGGCTTCTTCAAGGCGATGACGTCCGACCCGCAGCGGTCCTTCAGCCCGCAGCAGCTGCTCGACTACGCCTTCGACCACCCCGTCATGTTCCAGCCCGGCGCCGAGTTCGACTACAGCAACACCAACCTGATATTGCTCGGCCTGGTCGTCCAGAAGGTCAGCGGACAGTCGGTCGGGAACTACATCCAGGAGCACGTCCTCGATCCGACCGGCCTGAAGGACACGCTCTTCCCCACGGGCAACGAGTTCCCCGAGCCGCACGCGCAGGGCTACACCGACCAGACCGCCAACGGCGGGATCGAGGACACGGCCGACTGGAACCCCTCCTGGGCCTGGGCCGCCGGTGCCATGATCTCCACGCTGGACGACCTGCGCGTATGGGCACGCACGGTGGCCACGGGCAAACTGCCCGACGGTGACACACTGATCAGCCCCGCCGTGCAGAAGCAGCGGCTGACCACACCGCCGACCACGATTCCCGGCGCCGGATACGGTCTCGGCATCTTCAACGTGCAGGGCTGGATCGGCCACAACGGCTCCCTGCCGGGCTACGAGTCCCTGACCGTCTATCTGCCGTCGGCGCAGACGACCCTCGTGGTCGTGCTGAACACCGACATCAGCTACAAGAACGAGGAGCCCAGCACCCTGTTCGGCGACGCGATCACGACGATCATCTCCCCGGACCACGTCTTCGACCTGCCGCCCCCGCGGGCGGCCGGGCGACCGGGCCCCCGGCCGGGTGAGGGGAGCCGCGGGCGGGCCCGGCGGACCGGCCGGGCACGCCCCGCGCCACGGATGTCAGGCGCTGCGCACCTCCGCGATCGTCACCGGCCGGTGCTCGTGCAGCGACAGCGTGCACGCCTCCGCGATCCAGCCCGCCTCCAGGGCGTCCTCGATCGTGCAGGGGGAGGGCCGGGTGCCGGCCACCACCTCGGTGAACGCGGTGAGTTCGGCGCGGTAGGCGGCGCTGAAGCGGTCCATGAAGAAGTCGTACGGGGTCCCGGACGGGAAGGTCACGCCGGGCTCCACCGAGCGCAGCGGCAGCCTGTCCTCCAAGCCGACCGCGATCGAGTCCTGGAAGCCGTGGATCTCCATTCGGACGTCGTAACCCCGGGCGTTGTGGCGGGAGTTGGAGATCACGGCGATGGTGCCGTCGTCGAGGGTGAGGATCGCGCCCGTGGTGTCGGCGTCGCCCGCCTCCTTGATGTAGTCGGCGCCCCGGTTGCCGCCGACCGCGTACACCTCGGTCACCTCCCGGCCCGTCACCCAGCGGATGATGTCGAAGTCGTGCACGGAACAGTCGCGGAAGATGCCGCCGGACGCGGCGACGTACGCGGCGGGCGGCGGCGCCGGGTCCAGCGTGGTCGACCGGACGGTGTGCAGCTTGCCCAGCTCGCCACCCTGCACGGCGGCGCGGGCGGCGACGAAGCCGGCGTCGAAGCGGCGGTTGTAGCCGATCTGGATCGGCACGTCCTTCCCCCGGACGGCCTTGAGCACCTCGACGCCCTCGCTCATGGTCCTGGCGACGGGCTTCTCGCAGAAGACGGGGATGCCGGCCTCGACCCCGGCCAGGATCAGCGCGGGGTGGGCGTCCGTCGCGGCGGCCACGACGATGCCGTCGACGCCGGCCGCCAGCAGGGCCTCGGGCGAGTCCACGACCTCGGCGCCGAACCGCTCGGCGGCGGACTTGGCGGCCTCGGCGAACGGGTCGGTGACGACGAGCGACTCGACGGCGTCGAGTCCGGAGAGGGTCTCGGCGTGGAAGGCGCCGATACGGCCGAGGCCGAGGATTCCGATACGCATGGGGTGCTGCTCCTTGGGGTGGGGTGGTGCTGTGCCCCGTAGGGGTGCGGGGCTGTACTGACATGCGGCGCCGCCGCGTGGGCGCGACCCGCCACGATGTGCCGCAGACGGCGGACGGCACATCGTGGCGACTTCTCAGTCGAGTCCGCCGAGCACGTTCTGGTCCCAGTCGATCACCGATCCGGTGACCACGCCGGACCGCTCGGACAGCAGGAACACCACGAAGTCGGCGATCTCGTCCGGCTGGCCGAGCTTGCCCATCGGCAGCCGGGCGGCCGCCTGCTCGCGCCAGTCGTCCCCGGCGCCGTGGAACGCCCGCTGGGTGGCGTCCTCGCCCTCGGTCGCCGTCCAGCCGATGTTCAGGCCGTTGATGCGGACCCGGTCGAAGCGATGGGCGTGCGCCGCGTTGCGGGTGAGGCCGATCAGCCCCGCCTTGGCGGCCACGTACGGGGCGAGGAACGGCTGCCCGCCGTGCGCGGAGGACGTGATGATGTTGACGATCGTGCCGGGCGCCTCGCGGCCCACCATGTCCGCGACCGCGGCCTGCATGGCGAAGAACGGCGCCTTGAGGTTGATCGCGATGTGCTGGTCGAACAGCTCGGGCGAGGTGTCCAGCAGCGTGCCCCGCGAGGTCAGCCCCGCCGAGTTCACCAGGCAGTCGATCCGGCCGTACGACTCCACCACCCGGGTGACGGAGGTCTTCGCCTGCTCGGCGTCCGCCAGGTCGGCGCGGACGAACATCGCCTTGCCGCCGGCGGCCGCCAGCTCCGCCACCAGCGCCTCACCCGGCTCGGGGCGCCGGCCGGTGACGGCCACGACCGCGCCCTCGCGGACGGCGGCCCGTGCGATGGCCGCGCCCACACCCTGGCTGCCGCCGTTGACGAGGACGACCTTGTCGTCGAGAAGTCCCATGAAACGGGGTTCCTTTCCGTATCTCGCGCCGTACGGCGTCAGCTCTCGCGCCGCTCGGCGCCGGCCCGCAGCTCGTCCCGCAGAGCCCGCGGTGTCCATGCCTCGCGCAGCGCCCGCCGTACGGTGTCCGCCTGGGACGGCGGGGCCAGGCCGTCGACCGGCGGGTCGCTGTCGAGGTTGGTGGGGAAGGGGTAGCCCTCGGCGCTCGCGGCGATCACGCGCTCCAGCCACGCCTCGTCCGCGCCGTCGGCGGCGCGCTTCAGCAGCACCGGGTAGACCGCGTTCGCGACCGCCTCGCGGTCCACGGTCTCCATGGCCCGCCCGAACGCGGAGGACACCTGGAGGAGGTTGGCCGTGCGGCGGATGCCGGTGGAGCGGTTGGCGCCGGCGGCGTGGAAGAGGGCGGGGTTGAAGAAGACGGCGTCGCCCTTGGCCAGCGGGAGCTGGACGTGGTGGGCCTCGAAGTACCGCTGGAACTCCGGCAGCCGCCACGCCAGATAGCCGGGCTCGTACTTCTGCGAGTGCGGCAGGTACATCGTCGGGCCGGACTCGACGGGCATGTCGCAGTGCGCCACCGCGCCCTGCAGCGTGAGGACGGGGGAGAGGCGGTGGACGTGCGCCGGGTAGGCGGCCGCGGTCGCGTTCGGGAGGAACCCCAGGTGGTAGTCGCGGTGCGCGGTCTGTGCCGCGCCGCCCGGGTTGACCACGTTGACCTGGGAGGTGACCTGGTAGCCGGGGCCGAGCCAGGCCGTGCAGACCAGGGCCAGGAGGTCGTTGGCGTAGTAGTCGGCGAAGGCCTCGGGGTCGCTCAGGGCCGCTTTCTCCAGCGCGTTCCAGACGCGGTCGTTGGCTCCCGGCTTGGCGAAGTGGTCGCCGGCGGTGGTGCCCGAGGCGCGCTGCTCGGCGATCAGGGCCTCGAACACGGCGGTCAGCCGGTCGACGACCGCAGGGTCGAAGGCGGCCCGGAAGACCACGATGCCGGGCCCGTCGGTGAGGGCGCGGACCAGCTCCGCGCGGACGGCGGGCCCGTCGGCGGCCCGCAGCCGGTCGCCGTCGTAGACGAGGGCGCCGCCCTCCACCGACGTGGCGTACGGGTGGTCGGCGAGGTCCGTCCGGTGCTCGACGAGCGCGCGGAAGGCGTCGAGGTCGCAGTCCTGCTCGGTGAACCGGGCGGAGGGCGCGGTGGAGGGGAAGGACATCGTCGTCCCTTCGGTCACGGGAAGCCATGCGGCTCTGTCATTCTTGTCAGTACAAACCCGTCGAACAACCGGCAGCGAGCCCTCAAAAACCCCTCAAGACGACCTCCCCGGAGACTGCTGTGGGCCACCCCTTCCCCATCCGCGAGATCGCCCGACAGGCAGGTCTGAGCGAGGCCACCGTGGACCGGGTCCTCAACGGGCGGGGAGGGGTGCGCGCGTCGACCGCGCAGGAGGTGCGGCGGGCCATCGCCGACCTCGACCGGCAGCGCACCCAGGTCCGGCTCGTCGGCCGCACCTTCATGGTCGACGTCGTGGTCCAGGCGCCGGAGCGGTTCAGCACGGCCGTGCGCGCCGCCCTGGAGGCCGAGCTGCCCTCCCTGCACCCGGCCGTGCTGCGCTCCCGCTTCCACTTCCGCGAGACCGGCCCCGTCGAGGAACTGGTCGCGACCCTGGAGCGGATAGCCCGACGCGGCTCCCAGGGCGTCGTCCTCAAGGCGCCGGACGTCCCCGAGGTCACGGCGACGGTCGGCCGGCTGGCCGCGGCCGGCATCCCCGTCGTCACCCTCGTCACCGACCTCCCGGCCAGCGCCCGCCTCGCCTATGTCGGCATCGACAACCGGGCCGCCGGCGCCACCGCCGCCTATCTCATGGGACAGTGGCTGGGCGAGCGGCCCGGCAATGTGCTCACCAGCCTCAGCAGCGGCTTCTTCCGCAACGAGGAGGAGCGCGAGATGGGCTTCCGCGGCGCCATGCGCGCCCGCCACCCCGAGCGCGCCCTCGTCGAGATCGCCGAGGGCCAGGGCCTGGACGCCACCCAGTACGACCTCGTCCGCGCCGCCCTCGCCCGCGACCCGGACATCCGCGCCGTCTACTCCATCGGCGGCGGCAACATCGCCACCCTGCGCGCCTTCGCCGACCTGGGCCGGGAGTGCGCGGTGTTCGTCGCGCACGACCTCGACCACGACAACACCCGCCTGCTGCGCGAGCACCGCCTCTCCGCCGTCCTCCACCACGACCTGCGTCAGGACATGCGCGAGGCCTGCCACGTCGTGATGCGGGCCCACGGGGCACTGCCGCCCGCCGGCCCCGTGCTGCCGTCGGCGATCCAGGTGGTGACCCCGTACAACATGCCGCCCCAGGCCGCGGCGGGCTGACGCCGGTCCGCGGACGGGGCGGGAGGGCAGGACGTGGCCACGAGGGCCGTCGAACGATGTGCGGAGCGGAGCGCTGATGACGAAGCCCTGTCGGCAGCCTTACTGGTATCGCCTGCGCATGCGTACCGCCGCTGAGCCGTGGGCCGGGTGGAAGGGGCTGGGCGGACCGGAGTTCAGCCGGGTCCCGAACGAGGCGTTGAGGGACATGTCCCTGGAAGCCTGGGCCACCGCCTTCCTGCGGGAGGCCCGGAGCGAACTGGACGACCTACGCGGTGACCTGCTGATCGAGTGCTATGCCGGACCGGCCCCCAGTGCGGACACCGAACCCGTGCACTCCGCTCAGGTGCCGCTGGGACCGCCGTCGGGGTGATCCGACGGATGAGTCGAGGTGACCCGGCATCGGCTCCGAGGGCCGGGGCCGGGCATGCGCCGTCACCCTTCCGGTCGCACGTCGACCCACGACCCGGTCTCCGCCGACCGCGCCATCGCGTCCAGCACGGCCGCGCTGTGCACCGCGTCCGCGAGTGTCGCTCCGTGCGGCGTGCCCTCCGCGATCGAGCGCAGGAAGCGGTACGCCTCGATCACCTTCAGGTCGTCGTAGCCCATCGCGTTCGCCGCGCCGGGCTGGAACGCGGCGAACTCGCCGGCGCCCGGGCCGACGTACACCGTGCTGACCGGCTGGTCCTGGTAGGTGGTGCCGCGGCTGACGGCCAGTTCGTTCATACGGCGGAAGTCCCAGAAGACGGCGCCCTCGGTGCCGTGCACCTCGAAGCCGTAGTTGTTCTGCTCGCCGACCGAGACACGGCAGGCCTCCAGGACGCCTCGGGCGCCGGAGGCGAAGCGGAGCAGGCAGCTCACGTAGTCCTCGTTCTCCACCGGGCCGAGATCGCCGCCGGTGGCCAGGGTGTGGCCGGCGGTGGCGCCGGTGGGGCGGGCGCGCTGCGGCAGGAACACAGCGGTGTCGGCGGTCAGCGAGGTGATGTCGCCGAGCAGGAAGCGGGCCAGGTCGGCGCCGTGCGAGGCCAGGTCGCCGAGCACCCCGCTGCCGCCGCGTTCACGTTCGTAGCGCCAGGTCAGGGCGCCGTCGGGGTGCGCCGCGTAGTCGCTGAACAGGCGGATGCGGACGTGTGTGACCGCGCCGATCCCGCCGGAGGCGATGAGCTTGCGGGCGGCCTCCACGGCGGGCGCGTTGCGGTAGTTGAAGCCGACCGCGCTTCGGACGCCCGCCTTCGCGACCGCGTCCGCGACCGCGCGGGCGTCGTCGGCCGTGAGGCCCACCGGCTTCTCGATCCAGAGGTGCTTGCCGGCCTCGGCCATCGCCACGCCGATCTCGCGGTGCAGGAAGTTCGGCGCGGTGACGCTGACCGCCCGCACCCGCGGATCGGCGGCGACCTCCCGCCAGTCGCGGGTCGTCGAGGCGAACCCGTACCGCGCGGCGGCCTCCTCGGCCCGGCCGGGGACCTCCTCGGCGACCACGACCAGCTCCGGCCGCACCGTGAGCTGCGGGAAATGGTGGAGCACGCGCGCATACGCCTGTGTGTGCACCCGGCCCATCCAGCCGAACCCGACGACGGCGACACCCAGCGCTTCCACCATGACAGCCACCACAGCCCTTCTGGACCGATCCATTCTTGTCCAGGCCACCCTGAGGGCGGCTTTCCGCGGGTGTCAACCCCGATCGGACCCTTTGACAACCGGACCGAGTCATGGAACGGTCCAATCCATGAGACCGCCGACCATCCGTGACGTCGCCGACCGGGCCGGGGTGTCCAAGTCGCTGGTCTCCCTCGTCCTGCGCGGCTCCGACCAGGTGCGCGCCGAGAAGCGGGAGGCCGTCCTGAAGGCGGTGCGCGAGCTGGGCTACCGGCCCAACGCCGCCGCCCGCAGCCTCAGCGAGCAGCGCACCCTCCCGCACTCCCGGCTGCGCACGAGCGGGGGGACCCCCATGATCGGCGTCCTCCTCAACGACCTGCGCAATCCCTGGTACGTCGACCTCCTCGACGGCCTCAACTCGCTGCTGCACGCGAGCGGCCTGCACATGCTGCTCGCCGACGCCCGCCTCAACCGCCGGGTCGGCCACGACCTCGCCGGGCCCTTCCTGGACCTGGGGGCCGACGGCCTGGTCGTCGTCGGCACGCTGCCCGACCCGACCGCCCTCGACGCGGTCGCCGCCCGCATCCCGGTGGTCGTCGCGGCGGCCCGTGAGCCGGTGCCGGCGGGCGTGGACGTCGTCGCCAACGACGACGAGCGGGGCGCCCGCCTGGTCACCGAGCACCTCCTCGGGCTCGGCCACCGGCGGATCGCCCACCTCGCGGGGTACGGCGCCGTGGGCGAGCTGCGCCGCAGCAGCTTCGAGGCGACGATGCGGGCGCACGGCCTGGCGGACCGGGCGGTGGTCGAGCAGTGCGACATGACCGAGGAGGGCGGCTACCGCGCCACCGTCCGGCTGCTGGCCCGCCCCGACCGGCCCACCGCCGTCTTCGCCGTCAACGACATCGCCTGCGTCGGTGCCCTGTCGGCCGCCGAGGAACTGGGCCTCGGGGTCCCCCGCGACCTGTCCGTGGTCGGCTACGACAACACGAGCATCTCCCGGCTGCGCCACGTGTGGCTCACCACCGTCGACCACGCGGGCCACGAGGTCGGCCGCCGCGCCGCCCGATGCCTCCTCGACCGCCTGGAACGGCCCGGGGGAGAGGGGCGGGTGCAACTGGCGGCGCCCACGCTGGAGGTGCGGGGGACGACCGGGCCGCCACGCGGGGACGGCTGACCGGCCCGGCCGGGAGGGGGCCACATCGCGACGGGTGGCCCCGCCGGGAGGGAGCCTCGGCGCGACTGGCGGCCCGGCCGGGCCCGGGTGATCGTGGAGAGCATGGCGATCCCCACTGCGCCCGCCGCGGCGCCGCACCGGCGCGGCACCCGTGAGTCCGTCCTCTTCGGCGGTGTCTACGGCGCCGTCCTGGCGAGCTCGATGGTCGCCGCCCTCACCGAGTACGGGCACACCTCACAGGACAGCCGGCGCTACGACGCCGCCTGGCTGCTGGTGACCGCTCTGGCCTCCGCCCTCGCACACGGCTACGCCCACTTCGTCGCCGAGCGGGGACCCCGCCGGCGGGCGGACGTGCTGCGCGTCCTCACCGACGAGTGGCCCCTCGTCGTCGCCGTCCTGCCCAGCGTCGTCATCCTCGCGGGCGCGGGCTGGGGCTGGTGGCCGGCGGACCGGGTGGAGTACCCGGCGTTCACCCTGAACATCGTCCTGCTGTTCACGCTGGGCCTGGTCACCGCCCGCGGGGCACAGCGCCCCTGGCCGGTCGCGGTGCTGATCGGCGCGGGGGACGCGCTGCTCGGCCTGGTCGTGGTCGTGGCCAACGCGATCATCAAGTAACGGACGGAGACGGCCGGGAGGGACGCGGCCCGGTGGCGCCGAGGCGTCGCCGGGCCTTTCCGCTGCCGTCACCGATCCGGCCCGAGAGCCATGAACGCAATACAGCGGACAAAATTGTTGACAATCTTGTGTGGCTAGATTTACGTTCGACAGGCACTCACTCAGGGAGGGCACGATGCCGAAGGAAGCCCGTCCGAGCACCGGAGAGCAGGCCAAGCAGCATGCGCTCGCGCAGCTGAGGCAGGCGATCCTGCACGGCGAGATGGCACCGGCGCAGCGGCTGGTGGAGAACGAGCTCGCCGAGCAGTTCGGTGTGACGCGGGCCAGCATCCGCGCGGCACTCATCGATCTGGAGTCCCAGGGGCTGGTCGAGCGGATCCGCAACCGCGGCTCGCGGGTGCGGGTGGTGACCGTGGACGAAGCGGTCGCCATCACCGAGTGCCGCATGGTCCTCGAAGGGCTGTGCGCGGCGAAGGCGGCCGTCGCGGCCGACGACGAGCAGCTGAACGAACTGGCGGACCTGGGTGCGGCGATGACCAAGGCCGTCGCCGACGGCGAGCCGATGACGTACTCCGAGCTGAACCAGGAACTGCACGGCAGGATCCGGGACTTCTCGGGGCAGCGGACGGCCGTGGAGCTGCTGGAGCGGCTCAACGCCCAACTGGTGCGCCACCGCTTCCAGCTGGCGCTGCGGCCGGGGCGTCCGCAGCACTCCCTGAACGAGCATCTGGCGATGATCGAGGCGATCAGGGCCAGGGACCCGCAGGCGGCCGAGGCGGCCGTCCGCGCCCACCTGACCAGCGTGATCGAGGCGCTGCGCGACTGAGAGCCGCGAGGCCGAGAGCCGTGGCGGGGCGGGCGCACACCTGTCACCGAGGAGATGTGAGCAATGACCCAGGCCAACGCGCCCGCCACCCCACGATCCACACTCGTCGTCACCGCGCACGCCGGGGACTTCGTGTGGCGGGCGGGCGGCGCCATCGCCCTGGCCGCCGCCCGGGGGGAGCAGGTCACCATCGCGTGCCTGACCTTCGGTGAGCGCGGCGAGTCCGCCAAGGCGTGGCGCGAGGGGAAGAAGCTCGACGAGATCAAGGCGCTACGCCGGGACGAGGCCGAGCGCGCCGCCGCCACCCTCGGCGCCGAAGTCCGCTTCTTCGACGCCGGCGACTACCCGCTGGTCCCCACCGCCGAACTGACCGACGCACTGGTCGAGCTCTACCGCGAGACCCAGCCGGACGTCGTCCTCACCCATCCCGCCGAGGACCCGTACAACGGCGACCACCCCGCCGCCCACCGCATGGCCCTGGAGGCCCGCGTCCTCGCCCAGGCCATCGGCTACCCGGGCCCCGGCGAGATCATCGGCGCCCCGCCCGTCTTCTACTTCGAGCCGCACCAGCCCGAGATGAGCGGCTTCCGGCCCGAGGTCCTCCTCGACATCACCGAGGTGTGGGAGACCAAGCGCAAGGCGATGGAGTGCCTCGCCGCCCAGCAGCACCTGTGGGACTACTACACCGACCTCGCCGTCCGCCGCGGCGTCCAGCTCAAGCGCAACGCCGGCCCCAACCTGGGCCTCGCCCACAGGACCCTGGCCGAGGCGTACATGCGCCCCTACCCGCAGATCGCGAAGGAGCTGGCATGAGCGAGCCGAGGCGCAGCGCGGGCCAGGGGTCCGCGGAGCGAAGCGGAGTGGGCGCCCGGCCGCAGCGGAGCCGAACCGGAGCTCCGCGGAAGGAGGAAGCATGAGTGGCGTGATCGTCACCGATCCGCCGAAGGCGGACCTGGCGGACGTCGACGCGCTGGCCGGGTTCGGGGTGGCCACCGTCAGCGAGGCGATGGGCCGTACCGGCCTGCTCGGCCCGGAGATCCGGCCCGTCCAGCAGGGTGTACGCGTCGCGGGTACCGCCGTCACCGTGCTGAGCTGGCCCGGCGACAACCTGATGATCCACGCCGCCGTCGAGCAGTGCGGCGAGGGCGACATCCTGGTCGTCACCACCACCTCGCCGTCCTCGGACGGCATGTTCGGCGAACTGTTCGCCACCGCCCTCCATCGGCGGGGCGTGCGCGGTCTGGTCATCAACGCCGGTGTCCGCGACACCCAGGAGCTGCGGGAGATGGACTTCCCGGCCTGGTCCCGGGCCGTCTGCGCGCAAGGCACGGTCAAGGCCACCGGCGGCTCCGTCAACGTACCCGTCGCCATCGACGGTCAGCTGATCCGCCCCGGCGACGTGATCCTCGCCGACGACGACGGGGTCGTGGTCGTTCCCCGCGAGCGCGCCCGTGCGACCGTGGCGGCGTCCGAGGCCCGCGAGGCCAAGGAGGCGAAGTCCCGTGCCGCCTTCCTCGACGGCGAACTCGGCCTGGACCGTTACGGGTTGCGGGACACGCTGAAGAAGCTCGGCGTCGAGTACCGCACCTATGAGGAGTACTCCTCGTACGCGCGGGAGCGGTCGTGAGCGGCGGGGCCGAGGGGGTGCCCTGCCTGCTGATGCGGGGCGGCACCTCCAAGGGCGCCTACTTCCTCGCCGCCGACCTCCCCGCCCAACCGGCCGTGCGCGACGCGCTGTTGCTGCGGATCATGGGCAGCCCCGACGACCGCCAGATCGACGGCCTGGGCGGCGCCCACCCGCTCACCAGCAAGGTCGCGGTGGTCTCGCCCTCGGCCGGCCCGGACGCCGACGTCGACTACCTCTTCCTCCAAGTAGCCGTCGGCGAACCGGAGGTGACCGATCGTCAGAACTGCGGGAACATCCTCGCCGGCATCGGCCCGTTCGCCGTCGAACGCGGGCTCGTGGCGGCGGGGGAGGAGGAGACGTCCGTCCGCATCCGCATGGTCAACAGCGGTGACCGCGCGACGGCGACCTTTCCCACGCCCGGCGGGCGCGTGGACTACACGGGCGACGCCGAGATCTCGGGCGTACCCGGCACGGCCGCACCCGTGGTGATCGAGTTCCCGCCCGGCGCGAACCCGCTCCTGCCCACCGGCAACGTCCGGGACGAGATCGACGGCGTGCAGGTGACCTGCGTCGACAACGGCATGCCGACCGTCCTCGTCGCGGCCACGTCCCTCAAGGTCACCGGCCACGAGTCGCCCGCCGAGCTGGAGGCGGACGAGGAACTGGCCGAACGGCTGCGCGGCATCCGCCTGCGCGCGGGCCGGCTGATGGGCCTCGGGGACGTCTCGGACGCCACCGTGCCCAAGCTGACCCTGCTCGCCCCACCCCGCGAGGGCGGCGCGATCACCACCCGCACCTTCATCCCCGTACGCTGCCACCCCTCGATCGGTGTGCTCGGCGCGGCCGGTGTGGCCGCCGGACTGCGGATCGAAGGAAGCGTGGGTGCGGACCTCGCACGGCTCGCGCCCGGAAGCGACCGCGTCCGCATAGAACATCCCACCGGCTTCCTGGACATCGAGAGCAGCCTCGGCAGCACCCCCGAGGGTCTGCCCACCGCCCGCCGTACCGCCGTGGTCCGCACGGCCCGCAAGATCTTCGACGGCACCGTGTTCCCCCGGTCCGCCGAGACGGCACCGATTTTCCCGCACCCCCGAGGAGGTCAACGATGACTCCGCCGCTCGGCGACATCGCCCACATCGGCCACGCCCAGCTCTTCACCCCGGACCTGGACGCCAGCGTCGGCTTCTTCACCGACTACCTGGGGCTCACCGTCAACGGACGGGACGGCGACACCGTCTACCTGCGGACCTTCGACGACTACGAGCACCACAGCCTGGTGCTCACCGCCCGCGAGCAGCCCGGCCTCGGCCGGCTCGCCCTGCGCACCTCCAGCGAGGAGGCACTCCAGCGCCGGGTGAAGGCGATCGAGGAGTCGGGCGGCACCGGCAGGTGGGCCGAGGACGAACCCGGTCTCGGCAAGCTCTACGTCACCACCGACCCGGACGGTCACGAGCACGCCCTCTACTGGGAGAGCGAGCACTACCGGGCGCCCGACGAGCTGAGGCCGGCCCTGAAGAACCAGCCGCAGGCCAAGCCCAACCGGGGTGTGGGTGTACGGCGCCTGGACCACGTCAACTTCCTCGCCGCCGACGTCCTCGCCAACGCCGGGTTCCAGGAACGGGTGCTGGGCGCCCGGCCCACCGAGCAGATCCGGCTCGACAGCGGGAGGATCGCGGCGCGCTGGCTGACGTACACGAACAAGTCGTACGACGTCGTCTACACCTCGGACTGGACCGGCTCGACCGGACGGCTGCACCACATCGCCTTCGCGACCGACACCCGCGAGGACATCCTGCGCGCCGCCGACCTCGCCATCGACACCGGCGTGTTCATCGAGACGGGCCCGCACAAGCACGCCATCCAGCAGACCTTCTTCCTCTACGTCTACGAGCCCGGCGGCAACCGGATCGAGCTGTGCAACCCGCTCACGCGGCTGGTGCTGGCGCCCGACTGGCCGCTGATCACCTGGACCGAGGAGGAACGCAGGAAGGGCCAGGCCTGGGGGCTGAAGACCATCGAGTCCTTCCACACGCACGGCACGCCGCCGGTCGCGTAAGGCTCCGTCTGCCGCCCCGACGTGATGACACCCCGGGCCCGATTGTCGATGAGATTGTTGACAAAAACGTTGACGGACGTCCGCGCGGGTCTCTAGCGTCGGGGCACCCCGCCCGCACGAGAGGAAAACAAGGATGTCCTCCTCCCCCTCCCTTTCCGCCCGCGGCAGCAGACTGGCCTTCCTGGCCGTCGGCCTGTGCTGGCTGGCCGTCCTCTTCGACGGCCTCGACATGTTCATCTACGGCTCGGTGCTGCCGCACCTGCTCGCCACGAAGACCTTCGGCCTCACCCCGGACCAGGCCGGCGACCTCGGCAGCTACGCCACCTTCGGCATGCTGGTCGGCGCCCTCGCCGCGGGCACCGTCGCCGACCGGATCGGGCGCAAGAAGCTGATGGTCGCCTGCGTGACCCTCTTCTCGCTGGCCTCCGCGGTGTGCGCGGTGGCGGACGGCGTCGCCGTCTTCGGCCTCGGCCGGACCCTGGCGGGCATCGGCCTCGGCGGCCTGCTGCCAACCGCGATCAGCATGGTCTCCGACTACGCCCCGCGCGGCCGCGGCGCCCTCGTCATCGGCCTGCTGATGACCGCCCACCACGCGGGCGGCATCCTCTCCGCGTACGTCGCCAAGTGGCTCGTGGAGCCGGTCGGCTGGCGTGCCGCGTTCTGGGTCTGCGTGCTGCCGCTGCTCTTCGCCCCGGTCCTCGCCAGGTTCCTGCCCGAGTCGCTGAGCTTCCTCGTCGCCAAGGGCCGCACCGAGGAGGCCCGCGAACTGGCCGCCCGCCACGACGTCGAGCTGCCCGCCGCCAAGGCCGGCAAGGAGGGCGCGGCGGACCGCTGGGCCAACCTGGTCCACCTCTTCCGCGGCGGCGAGTGGATCCAGACCCTGCTGTACTGGCCGGCCTCCTTCGGCGGCCTCCTCCTCGTCTACGGCGTCGCCACCTGGCTGCCCACCCTGATGCGCGCCGAGGGCTACGAGCTGGGCTCCGCGCTGTCCTTCGTCGTCGTCTTCAACCTCGGCGGCATCGTGGGCATGCTGGTCGCGGGCCGCGCCGCCGACGGCTTCGGCGCCCCGCGCATCTCGGCGATCTGGTTCGCGCTGACCGCCGCCGGCGTCTTCCTGCTCAGCGTCCACATGCCGATGACCGTGACGATGATCGTCGTCTTCCTCACGGGCGTCTTCCTCAACAGCGCCCAGACGATGATCTACGCGACCGTCTCCATCCGCTCCCACCCCGACAACCGTGCCACCGCCGTCGGCTGGACCTCCGGCATGGGCCGCTTCGGCGCGGTCTTCGGCCCGTGGCTCGGCGGCCGGCTCCTCGCCGCGGACCACGGCGACTGGGGCTTCACCGCCTTCGCCCTGGCCGGCGTCTCCTCCACGGTCTTCATCGGCATCGCCGCCCTGCGCGGCACTGAGCCGACCGACCGGGCCGGCCGGCAGCAGGACCTGCTGGCCGCGCACTGAGCCGCCGGGCAGCCGGTCAGGGGCTGCCCGGCCCCGGGGGACGAGCCAGAACGCCGGCCACCGCACGACCGAGGTGCGGAGCCGGCGTTCGGTGCGGGGCGCGGTGGGCAAAAGGGCGGGCCGGGTGGAGGGGCTCGGCACGCCCGGACCGTCGCTCACGCCCCGGCACCCTCAAGGGCCTGCCGGCCACCGAGGGGTCTTCCACCCCGGCGAGCGCGGCGCGGCGGTGGCCGCCGAGCGCGGAGACCAGGGCGTCCCGATGGCACCGAAGGTGTGGCGCGACCTCACCGAGCGAGCCGAAAAGCCAGGGCGCCCCTGCCCACCCCAGAGCTCACGGGACTGTGTCGACATGCGGCTCCGCCGCGTGGTGCGACGAGCCGTACACCACAGGTCGCCGCCACGCGCAGGGGCGTACGACTTCCTGCGCGCTTCAGGCTCGGCTCAGTCCCGGCGCGCCACCAGCCGGTAGGCGTTGGACACGCCCAGCCGGTGCGACAGCGGCCGGACCGCGAAGCGGTCGAGGAGCGTGCCCGCGACCAGCGCGGGGATCCCGGCGACCAGCAGCGCCCCACGCAGCGTGCGGCGCAGCGCGTTCGGCGGTTCGGGCAGCCACGGCGCGTCGTCGCGCGGCGCCACGTGGTCCAGCGCCAGCCACACGGCGGCCAGCAGGTCCACCGGGTCGTGCGGCTCGGCGTGCTGCTCCGCCACCACCGTGAAGCCCAGGTCCGTCAGCCGCGCCCGCAGGTTGGCCACCGGCACGAAGTGCAGGTGCTGCGGCTGGAGCCAGGGCAGCCACCAGCGGCCGAGGAGGCGGGCGTAGCGGCTCTGCGGGTCCGGGACCTCGATGAGGAGGTGCCCGCCGGGCCGGACCACCTCCTTCGCGGCGCGCAGCTCGCGGTCGGGGTCGGTGCTGTGCTCCAGGTAGTGGAACATGCTCACCACGTCGTAGCGGCCCGCGAGTTCCGGTGCCAGCTCGGGGAAACCGCCCCGGTAGCCGCGCTCCACCCGGCCCTCCCGCTCGGCGAGTTCGACGCCGTCGGTGAAGTCGAGCCCGTCGAACGTCGTCCCCGGCAGCACCTCCCGGGCGGCAGCGCAGAAGTGACCGTGCCCGGTGCCGACGTCCAGCCAGGTCTTCGGCTCGGGGTCGTGCGGCAGCATCGACTCGGCCCGGCCCCGGTACATCTTCGTACGCCCGCCGAAGGTGTCGCCGAGCTTCTTCTCGCCGAGCCCGTCGTAGAAGTCCCGGTAGTAGAACTCCAGCCCCGCCGGGCTCAGCCGAGGATTCTGGAAGGTGTGGCCGCACCCCTCGCAGCGGTCCAGGACGAAGCGGCCCGGCTTGTGCTGGAGCAGGTCGGTGGTGCGCAGCCGTGTGGTCAGGCGGTCCGAGCCGCACCAGGGGCAGGTGGTGCGCCGGGGCTCGAAGAAGCGGTCCGGCCCGGCCGCGAGGTCGGCCTGGTAGCCGGGGCGCAGCGCGGCGATCCGCTCGGTGGGCTTGGTCTCGTCGCTCATCACAACTCCCTGGCCAGTTCGTCGAGACGGGCCGCCGCGGCGGATGCGCCGCCGGCGGCACGGAAGGCCGTACGGATCCGGTCGGCCGCCGCGCGGTACCCGGGTTCGTCCAGGACGGCGTCGAGGGCGGCGCCCAGCCTGTGCGCGGTGACCCGGCCGAAGCGCACCCGCACCCCGGCGCCCGCGTCCGCGACCTGCCCGGCCACGACCGGCTGGTCGTCACGGATGGGCGCCACCACGAGCGGAACCCCGTGCCACAGGGCCTCGCACACGGTGTTGTGCCCGGCATGGCAGACCACCGCGGCCGCCCTCTCCAAGAGGGCGAGCTGGGGGACGAAGGGCACCACCAGGACGTCCTTGTCGTCGGCGCCCCCGCCCAGGGTTCCGCCCGGGTCGACGACCACCCCCTGCACCCGGTCCGCCCGCTCCCGCAGCGCGCTCACACACTCGCCGAGGAAACGGCCGCCGACGTCGGTGTTCGCGGTGCCGAGCGTGACCAGCACGGTGGCGCGGCCGGCGTCGAGCCACTCCCAGGGAAAGCCGGACGCGGTGGGGCGGGCCGCGATCGAGGGACCGACCCACCGCACCGCCTCGGCCGGACCCGCCAGCTCCGGTGTGCTGAAGGCGAGCACGAGGTGCGGCGAGAACCTGGGGTCGGCGGTGCCCGCCGGATCCCCGACCGCGGCCCGCAGGCCGGCCAGCCGATCGTCCAGCCACTGCCGGACCTTGGGCAGCCCGGCCAGCGGATCGGTGAACTCGGCCGAGGTGCTCGCCGAGGTCGCCCACGGCACCCCCAGCCGCTCCGCGACCAGCGCGCCCGCGAAGGCCTGCTGGTCGGCGACCACCACGTCGGGCCGGAACTCCGCGACGGCCGCCCGCACCCCCGGCGCCATCGCCTCGGCCAGCGGCAGCAGGTACCACTCCCACAGGAACTTCAGGGCCTCCGGCCCGCGCAGCTCGGGCGGCCGGCTCCCCTCCGGGACCCCGGCGCACGCGAACACCTCGGCCCCGTCGCCCACGAGCCGCCGGACCAGCCCGGGATCGGCGCACACCCACGCCACCCGATGCCCGAGCGCGGCCAGTTCCGCGGCGACGCCCACGGTGGGATTGATGTGCCCGGTCAACGGCGGCACGACGAACAGGAACCGGCTCACCGTGCCTCCGCCACGCCCGCCGGCTCGGCGCCCCGCACGAGCTCCAGGATGTGACCGCCCACGGCCTGGGCCGCCTCCACCAGCACGGAGTGCTCGTGCCCCGGAAGCACCACGGTCCGGCAGTCCGGCAGCAACGACTCCAGCCAGGGCCCGAGTTCGGCGAGGTCGGAGTCGCCGCCGTACACGCCGAGCACCGGGCAGCGCACCGACCTGATCTGCTCCTCCGTCAGCACCCGGCTGGCCGGGATGTCGCGGCCCAGGGTGGTCTCGCGGGCGAGCCGGGCCGCGCCCCTGGCCAGGCGGGCCGTGTTGTGGCCGCGGTGGGCGGTGATCCAGGTGATCGCGTCGGGCTCGTTGTACGCCAGCTGGTGCACCACCCGGTGCAGGATGCCGCCCAGCTTCACCGCCCAGGCGGCGGTGGCCGGTTCCGACTCGATCAGTGTGACGCCGGCCGCCCGCTCCGGGTGCCGCACCGCGTAGCCGAACGCGATCGTGCCGCCGTAGGAGTTGCCGACCAGATGCACCGGACCGGTCACCTCCAGCCGGTCCAGGAGCGCCTCCAGGTCGTCGATGTTGTGGTCCAGGGTGTAGCCGTCGGCGGGGCGTTCGCTGCGGCCGTGGCCGCGCAGGTCGTACATCACGACGTCGAGGCCGGCGGCCGCGAACGCGGGGGCCACGGTGAAGTAGTAGCTGGCCAGGCTGTCGGTGAGCAGGCCGTGCACCAGCACCACGGTGGCGGTGGCCGGGCGGTTCCGCGGGCCCATCCTCTGCGCGTGCAACCGGACGGCGCCGGTGTCGACCATCGCCATGGTCAGCTCGCCTCCGCGGCCTTCGGACTCGTCACGACGTATTCGACGAGCCGTCCGACGGTCAGCTCGATGATCTCGTCGAACTCCATGCCGGCGAGGAACTCGGCGAAGTTGACCCGGTCGCCGTACCGCTCCTCCAGCAGCCCGGCCAGGGTCACCAGGTCGATGCTCTCCAGCTCCAGGTCGCGGTTGAACGTGGTGTGCATGCCGATCTCGACGTCGTCGAGGCCGTACTCGTCCTCCAGGAGCCGCGCGAGCATGGCCGTGAGGTCGGCGAGGACGGTCTCCTCGTCGGCGGTGACGGGGGTGTGGGGGGTCATCGGTCGTACTCCTTCGCTTGAGCGGGGGCCGTCTGAGCGGGGACCGTCTGCGGGCGCGCCGTCGGCGTGCGCACCGTCTGCGTTCGGACCGTCCGGGCGGAGACCGTCTGTGCGGGGACCGTCTGAGCGGGGCCCGTCGTCCAGGCCACGACGTACTCCCGGTCGGGCAGTCCGGGCGGGTTGGCGGCCGGTGCGCAGTGCACGGTGTAGGCGCGTTCCAGGCGGCCCGCGACGGTCAGCCGTTCGCCGTCAGGCGTCGCGTCGAGGACGACGAAGTCCCTGGGCCGGCCGCCGAATCCCGTGCCCTCCGCCTTGGCGACCGCCTCCTTCGCCGCCCAGAAACGGGTGAACCACAGGGCCTCGGAGTCGCCGGTGGACGTCGACAGGTCGTGCAGCAGGCCGAGTTCGTCCGCGCCGAGGGCGGTGGCCAGGGCTTCCGGCCTGCGGTCGGTGACCTCCTCGACGTCGATGCCGGGGCCCGGACCGGGAGTGTGGGGCCGTACGATCGCGACGCCCGCCTCGGCGCAGTGGGCCAGCGACACGTCCAGCGAGGGCAGGACGCGGCCGTGCACGCCGGTGACGTACGGGCGCCCCACCTCGTCGTTGTGCACCCGCAGCTCCGCCGGGAAGACCGGCCCCTCGCCGTGCTCCCACAGCCACTGCCGTACGGCGTCCTTGACCGCGATCCGGCCCAGCAGCCACTGCCGGCGCCCGCGCGGGGCGTGCTCGGCGTACTGCGAACGCTCCGCGCCGCCGAGGGAGTTGCGCATGATCAGCTCGCGGGAGGCCAGGTCCGGCCAGCGTTCGTGGAGCAGGGTCCAGCCGCCCGGCCGGGCCTCGGAGAGGGTGTTGCGCTCCGGGAAGCGCTCGACGGGACGGGTCTTCGGATCGTTGTCGAAGCGCCGGTCCTGCCAGCCGTACAGCTCGGCCCACACGGTGCCGTCGACCGTCAGCTGGACGTCGGCCTCCAGGAAGGCGTCGCTGAGCGAGGTGATCCGGACCAGGCACGCGACCTCGGTGCCGGGCTCGGGATGGGGGCCGTGGAAACGCATCTCCCGCATCCCGACCGGGAACACGACGGTCCGCTCGGCGCGGGTCGCCATGATCCAGTAGCCGAGGATCTGGCCGACGTTGTCCAGCAACGCGCCGGGCGCCGGCGGCGTCGTGATCACGCCTCGCACGTGCCGGTCGCCGATCGCGGTGAGTTCGGTGACGCCGCGGAACGCCGGGCCGTGGAACATCCAGCGGTCGTCGTAGAGCTGGGCGGCGGTGTGGTCCGGGGTGCGTTCGGCGGCGGGATCGGTGGACCAGGGAGCGGGCGGTGGGGACGGGTGGGCGGCGAGTTCGACGGTGGCGCGGGCCCGGGGTCCGAAGGACACCGCCAGCCGGTCCGGGCCCTCGGGGGTCGCGGTCACCGGGACGTCGACGGCGGGCGTGGCGGTGAGCCACTCCTCGAACCGCGCCCCGTGCACGGCCACCGGCACCCGGCCGGGGGCGGCCGCCCGTGCCGTGTCCACGATGTGCTGCACGATCGTCGTCGCCGGGACCACCGGCCACCGGTCCGCCACGTCGGGCCACCCGGGCCGCTGCGGGAAGAAGCAGTGGTCCAGGAGGTACGGCATGGTCTCGGGGGAGACACGGACGGTGGTGTGGTGGGGGGTGAGCGCCGGCGCCGGGACCGGTGTGGGGGGTGTTGCCGGGGGCGACGCGGACGGGGCCCGCACCCGGGTGCGCGTCGGCGCGGTCATGAGGGCGGCCGCCGTGTCCGCCGTGTCGTGGAGCAGCGCGCTGAGTTCGGCGGCGATCGGGGAACGGGAGGCGAGGGCGTCCAGGGGCGAGCCGGCCACGGGGCTCGCCGTGCGGGCGGGCCGCAGTTCCGTGCGCAGTTCGCCCAGCTTCTCGGGCGCGAGGGACACCAGGGCGCCGTCCAGGTCCAGTCGGACCGGTGGCCGTCCGGGCCGCAGGGCGGCGGACGGGGAGGCGGTCCGGGTCAGCGCCGGGGCCACCGATGCTCCGGCCGTCCACAGCGCGGTCGCCACCCGGCGGAGCTGGGCGAGGCCCGTGCGGTGCGGGGAGTTGGCGGGGACGACCAGGTGGTCGTGGCCGCCGAGGGTGTCGCCGACGAGGGAGCCGAGCCGTCCGGGGCCGACCTGGACGTACACCCGGTGGCCCGCCGCGTACAGGGCCTCGGTCAGCTGCCGGAACCGGACGGGTTCCAGCAGGTGCCGGACGAACAGGTCCCGGGCCCGCGCCTCGTCCTCGGGGAACGGCGCGGCGGTCGTGCCCGACCACACGGGCGTGTGCGGCGGGTGCAGCCGGAAGCGGTCGGCGGCCTCCTTGATCGGGCCGAGGTGGGGTTCCAGCATCGGCGTGTGGAAGCCGGACCGGAACGGCAGCACCTGACAGAGCACACCCCGGGAGCGGAACGCCCGCACGAAGTCGTCCACGGCCGATTCCGGGCCGCACACCATCGACTGGCCGGGCGCGTTGTCGTGGGAGAGCACCAGCCCCTTCTCGGCCCAGCCCTCGTCGCGCAGGGCGGCCAGCACCCGTTCGGCGGGCGCGCCGATCGCCCCGAAGGCGAGGCCCGGCACGGTCACGGCGTCCGGATCGAAGGCCGCCATGAAGGCGTCGACCTCGTTCCCCGAGTACAGCCCGCCCGCCGCCATCGCCGTCCACTCGCCCACGCTGTGCCCGGCGACCGCGTCCGGCACGATCCCCGTCCGGCGCAGCGCGGTGTCGAGGAGACGGCCGACGGCCACGACTCCGAGACCGTGCCGGCCGACGTCGCCGACCCGGTCGTCGTCGATCGCCGGCGCCGGCAGGCCGAAGCGGGCGGCGACGTCGTCCACGCGGGGGGTGAAGTCGCCTTCCAGGCCGGGGAAGAGGAACGCCAGCTTTCCGTGGCCGACGCCCAGCAGGGGACCCGGCCGGAACCAGACGTCGCCGCGGCCGTGCCAGGCCCGCTGCTTGGCGACCGCGCGCCGGGCGAGGGCGAGCCGTTTGGCGGTGGGGTCGACGATGCCCAGCCGGACCGGACCGGCCTGCGGGTGCGGGCGGGCGGGGTCGAGGCCCGCGGCGCGCACGGTGGCGTCGTCGGCGTCCAGAAGGGCGGCGAGACGGCCGGGGGAGTCGGCGGCGAGGAGAAGGACGGGCTCGGGTTCGGCGACGGAGGTGACCCCTGTGACCGAGGTGGCCACGGGGACCGACGTGTCCGACGCACCCGACGTGCCTGCCGTGCCTGTGCCCGCCGTCCGTCCCGCGCTCGCGCGGGGCCGTGTGGGCGTGCGTGCCCCCGGCGCCTCCTCCAGCACGACGTGCGCGTTGATCCCGCCGAACCCGAACGCGTTGACCGCCGCCCGGCGCACCGGCTGCTCGGGGGTGGTCTCCCAGGGCGCCGCCTCCTCCAGGGTCCGGAAGCGGGTGCGGGCCAGCGCGGGATGCGGGTCGTCGCAGTGCAGCGTCGGCAGCAGCGTGCCGTGATGGACGGCGAGCGCGGCCTTCACCAGGCCGGCCACCCCGGCGGCGGGCATCGTGTGCCCGATCATCGACTTGACCGAGCCCAGCACCGCCGGTTCCCCGTCGCCGGGTCCGAACACCTCGGCCAGCGTCGTCAGTTCGGCGCTGTCACCGGCCGGGGTCGCGGTGCCGTGCGCCTCCAGCAGACCGACCGAGCCCGGCGCGGCCGGATCGAGTCCGGCGGCCCGCCAGGCCTGCCGTACCGCCTGCGCCTGACCGCCCGGATCGGGGTTGACCAGACCGGCCGCCCGGCCGTCGCTGGCCACTCCGGTGCCCCGGACGACGGCGTAGATCCGGTCGCCGTCGCGCTCGGCGTCGGCGAGCCGCTTGAGGACGACCACGCCCGTGCCCTCGCCGATCAGGATGCCGTCGGCGGCCCGGTGGAAGGGGCGGATGCGCTGGCTGGGGGAGAGGGCGCGCAGCTGGGAGAAGACGCTCCACAGGGTGATGTCGTGGCAGTGGTGGACGCCTCCGGCGAGCATCACGTCGCAGCGGCCCGTGGCCAGTTCGCCCACCGCCTGGTCGACGGCGACCAGGGAGGAGGCGCAGGCGGCGTCCACGGTGTACGCGGGGCCGCGCAGATCGAGCCGGTTGGCGACCCGGGAGGCGGCGAGGTTGGGCACCAGCCCGATCGCCGACTCCGGACTGTCGGGGCCGAGGCGGTCGGTGAACGCCGCCCGGACCCGGGCCAGTTGGTCGTCGGTCAGATCGGGCAGCAACTCGCCCAGCGTGCGGACGAGTTGTCCCGCCGTACGCACCCGCTGGTCCAGTCGGACCAGGCCGGGCGTGAGGTAGCCGCCGCGACCGAGGACGACACCGACGCGCCCCCGGTCGGCAAGGCGGTCCACGCCGCCCGCGTCGTCGAGGGCGGCGGCTGCCACGTGGAGCGCGATGAGCTGGTCGGGCTCGGTGCCGGCGACCGAGTTCGGCATGATCCCGAACCGGGTGACCTCGATGCGCGCCAGCCCGTCCACGAACCCGCCCCGCCGGGCGTACACCCGGTCGGCGGCGGCCGGTTCGGAGGCGGTGCCGGGACGGTAGTAGTCGGCGTCCCAGCGCCCCTCCGGCACGTCGCCGATCGCGTCCACGCCGTCCCGCAGGTTCCGCCAGTACGCGTCGAGGTCGGCGGCGCCCGGCAGCAGCACGGCCATGCCGACGACGGCGACCGGCACCTGACGGTCGGTGGCCCCCTGACGGTCGGTGGCAAACTGACGGTATGTCACGTGGTCGTCACCAGCCCGAGGCGGTGTGGACGACGGCGGTCGCGGACTCCTCGCCCCAGGCCAGCTCCCGCAGCAGCGCCGCGATGCCCTCCTCGGGGTCGATCAGCCGGATGCCGCGCCGGGCGTACTCGCGGGCCAGCTCCGCGCCGACCATGCCGGTGTGACCGGCCGCGGGCGCCCACGGCCCCCAGTGCACGGTCAGCGCCCGGCGCCCGGTGCGGGCGGCGAAGGCCGCGCCGAGGGTCTCCAGGGCGTCGTTGGCGGCCGCGTAGTCCACCTGGCCCCGGTTGCCCAGGACGGCCGAGATGCTGCCGAACAGCACCGTGAACGCGGGGTGGGCGGACAGCTCCTCCAACGCCGTGAGCAGGGCGTGGGCGCCGGTCGCCTTCGTGCCGTAGACCCGCTGGAAGGACTCGGGGGTCTTCTCCGCGATCAGCCGGTCCTCGATCACTCCGGCCGCGTGGACCACTCCGTCGAGGCGGCCGTGCTCGGCGTGGATCTCCTTCACCGCCTGGAGCACCGCCTCGGGCTCGCGGAAGTCGACCGAGCGATAGCGGACGCGGCTGCCCAGCGCGGTGAGCTCGTCGAGCGTCGCCCTGATCTCCCGCTGGGCCAGCAGGAGTTCGGCGGCGCGGTTGATCTCGGCCGGTTTCCCGCCGCCCCGCGCGGCGAGCGCCGCGCGCAGCTCGGCCGGGGTGCGTGCGGCGGCGGTGTCCGCGTCCTCGGGGCCGTCCGGCGCGGGCGTACGGCCGAGCAGCTCCAGCCGGCAGCGGGCGGCCCCGGCGAGCGCGGCGGCGAACTGCGCGGTGATGCCCCGCGCCCCGCCCGCCAGCACCACCACCGAGTCCCGGTCCAGGCCCAGCGCGGCGGCCTCGGCGGCGCCGTCCCCGGCCGGCCCGGCCCCCGTGCTGCCGAGCGCGCCGAGCGGCGCCTCCACCAGCTCGAACCCGTGCCGCCCGGCCGCCGTCCGCAGCACGACCGGCGTACGGTCCGGCGCGACGGCCTCCGCGACCACCGCGTCCGCGACGGCGCCCGGTGAGACGTCGGCCAGGTCGACGACCCGCGCCACCGTCTCCGGATACTCACGCGCCACGGTGCGGAACAGCCCGCGCAGCCCCGCCGAGCGCGGGTCCGGCGCCTCCCCGTCGGCGGGCCGCGGGGCCAGCAGCCAGCGCGGGCCCCGCCCCAGGGCCGCCTTCAGGACGGGGAACGCGTCCGGCAGCACCGCGTCGTCGCCGCCCGCGAGCGCACCCAGGTACACCACACCGTCCACCGACCCGTCCGCGTCGCTCAGCACATGGTCCCGGCCGCGTACGACGACGTCGGCGCCCGACGCCTCGAGGCGTGCGGCGACGTCGGGGCCGTCGCCGAGGACGGTCCAGCGGGTGCCGGAGAGCAGGGAAGCGGGGTCGGAGGGGGCGTCCGGGCCGTCGAGCAGGACCGGGCGGAGGATGTGGCGGCGGGGCGGCTCGCCGGCGACGTCCTCGGAGGCGGGAGCGGAGGGTTCGACCGGGGCGGGCGTCACCGGAGCCGGCCGGGCCGACCCGACGGGACCCTCCGACCCGACAGGACCCTCCGACCCGACGGCGCTGCCCGGTCCGGGGTGGCCCCCGGATGACGCCGGCTCGCCCAGCCGCGCCGTCAGCCAGTCGGTCACCGCCGCCGCGGTGCGGGCCTTCGCCAGCTCCTCCAGCTCCGCGTCGTCCAGGGAGGTGAGGTCGGCGCCGTCCCCGGCGCCGAGGCGTCTGGCGAGCTCTCCGGCGATCTCGGCCCGCTTGATGGAGTCGATGCTGAGGTCCGCCTCCAGGTCGAGATCGGGCTCGATCATGTCGATCGGGTAGCCGGTGCGCTCGCTGATGATCTCCAGGACCACCTGCTGGACGTCGGCGGGGCCGGTGGGCGCCTGCGGCGGCGCGGGTTCCGACTCCGAGGCGACGGCCGGGCTCTGACGCGCGGCCGGTACAGCGGGTACGGCCGGTACGGCGGGTACGGCCTGCAACACGGGTGCGGGCGCGTCCACGAGCACGGGCGAGGCGACCGTCGCTCCGGGTGCCGCCCCGAAGTAGGTCAGCAGCACGTCCCGTTGGGCGGCGATCATCTCCCGGCTGGTGCGCAGGAATTCGGAGATGAGCGCGTCCCGGTCGGACGGAACGCCGTGCGGGGGGTTGGTCGTCACAGTCGGCACAGTCCTTTCGACGGGGTCCACGACTCGTCGGGCCGGTGCGAGCGCACCGGGAAGGAGGTCGCCGGCGGCGGTACGGACGAGCTGCCCGTCCACCGTCCAGCCGGGACGCTTCGGCACGGGTGTACGCACCGCGTCGACGGCGTCCCGTCCGCGCAGCAGCCGGCCGGTGCGCACTGGCACTCCCGCGACGGCGAGTCCGGCCAGGGCGTCGAGCCAGCCGCGCAGACCGTCGCCGGGGCGGGGCTCGCAGGCCACGGTGGTGTGCGGGCGGTCGCCGAGGATCTGCCCGACCAGCCGGGTCAGCACCGACCCGGGGCCCGCCTCCACGAAGACGCGCGCCCCGGCCTCGTACATCGCCTCGATCTGCTCGGCGAAGGCGACCGGGGCGCCGATCTGGGCGGCGAGTTCGGCCCGCACCGCGTCCGCGTCGGGGGCGTAGGGAGCGGCCGTGCGGTTGGACCACACCGGGAACTCGGGCGCGTGCACCGGGTGAGCCGCGAGGGCCCGGGCGAAGCGGGGGGCGGGGGCGGCGCCCCCCCGGCGGGGGGGGGCGGCGGCGGCGGGGGGGGGCGGGGCGGCGAGACCCGCCTCGCGCAACCGTCGTACAGCCTCGGTGACCGCGTCCGACGGCCCGGAGATCACCGTCTGCCGCGGCGAGTTGCGGTTGGCGACGACGACGGAGCCGGGCGCGCCCGCCGCCTTCAGGGCCCGGGTGACGTCCTCCGCGCCGGCCGCGACCGCCGCCATGGTCCCGGGTTCCTCCCCCGCGGAGCCGGCCGCTTCGAGGATGGCCGCCGCCCGCTCCGAGCTCAGCTCCAGCAACGTCTCGGGGGCGAGGGCGCCGGCCGCGCAGAGGGCGACCAGCTCGCCGTAGCTGTGCCCGGCGGCCATGTCGGGCCGCACCCCGGCCGCCGTGAGCGCGGCGTACGCGGCGAGCCCGGCGATGCCGAGAGCCGGCTGTGCGACGCGTGTGTCGGTCAGCGCGGCCCGCTGCCGATCGCGCACCGTGTCGTCGAAGGCGGCGGGCGGATACATCACGCCCGCGTGAGCGCGCCCGAGCTCCAGACAGGGCCGCAGCTCGGGAAGGGCGACGAACAACTCGGCGAGCATGCCGACGCGCTGACTGCCCTGGCCGGGGAAGAGGAAGGCGACTTTGCCGGGCACGGGCGTTGCGGTGGCGCCGTCCAGCGGCGCGGCGGGGTCAGGGGCGGCGGGCCCGCCGGTGACCGGGGTGTGCCGGGCCGCCGTACGGACCCCTCGCGCCGGGGCGTGCTCGTCCGTCCCCGCAAGTACGCCCCGCAGCTTCTCCACCAGGTCGTCCACATCGGTCGCCACCATCGCGACCTGAGCCGGGTCCCCGCTCGCGTCCGCCCGTCGTGCCGCGCTCAGCGCGAGGTCCCGCAGCCGCCACGGCCGCCCCTCCGCCTCGGCGGCACTCAGCAGCTCCTGCATCGCGCGGTGGGCCGCCTTCTCGTCGCGTCCGCGGAAGACGAACAACTCGGCCGGCCAGGTGTCCAGCCCGCTCACCGGTGGCACGCCGTCGGCGTGAGCGCCCAGCACCACATGGAAGTTGGTGCCGCCGAAGCCGAACGCGCTGACTCCGGCGAGGCGTTCCTCCGGGGGCGCGGCCCAGGGCCGGGCCTCGGTGTGGAAGGCGAACGGGCTGCTGTCCGCGTCCCAGGCCGCGTTGGGCGCCTCGACGTGCAGCGTCGGTGGGCGCACACCCGTGTGGAGGGCCAGCAGGGTCTTGATCAGCCCGGCCAGACCCGCGGCGCACTTGGTGTGCCCGATCTGCGACTTCACCGAACCGATGACACAGCCGCCCGCCTCCGCGCCGGCGGCGGTGAACACCTCGCCGAGGACGTGCAGTTCGGTGCGGTCGCCGACCACCGTGCCGGTGCCGTGGGCCTCGACGAGCCCGACGTCGGCCGGGGAGACGCGCGCGTTGCGGTAGGCCCGTTCCAGTGCCGACCGCTGCCCTTCGGGGCGGGGTGCGGTCAGGCCGAGGGAGCGGCCGTCGCTGGAGGAGCCGAGGCCCTTGATGACGCCGTAGATCCGGTCGCCGTCGCGTTCGGCGTCCGCGAGCCGCTTGAGGACGACGCAGGCCACGCCCTCGCCGAGGGCGATGCCGTCGGCGGAGCCGTCGAAGGCGCGGGAGCGGCCGGTGGGGGAGAGGGCGTGCACGGAGGAGAAGAGGACGTAGTCGTTGATGCCGTTGTGCAGGTCGGCGCCGCCGCACAGCACCACGTCGCTGGTGCCGCCGACGAGTTCCTTGCAGGCGACGTCGACCGCGGCCAGCGAGGAGGCGCAGGCGGCGTCCACGGTGTAGTTGGCGCCGCCGAGGTCGAGCCGGTTGGCGATCCGGCCGGAGATGACGTTGGCGAGCATGCCGGGGAAGGAGTCCTCGGTGAGCCGCGGGAGCTGTTCGTCCAGGCCCGCCGGGACCGTCCCGTGGTACGAGGGCAGGACCGCCCGCAGCGTCGCCGCGTTGGACAGGTCGCTGCCCGCCTCCGCGCCGAACACCACCGAGGCGCGGGAGCGGTCGAACTCCCGCCCCCCGTCGCCGTATCCGGCGTCCTCCAGGGCGCGCCGGGCGGCCTCCAGGGACAGCAGCTGGACCGGCTCGACGGACCCGAGGGAGGCGGGCGGGATGCCGTAGCGCAGCGGGTCGAAGGGGATGGGGGGCAGGAAGCCGCCCCATTTCGACGGGGTGGACACGCCGTGGTGGACGGCCGGGTCCCAGCGCTGCGGCGGCACCTCGGTGACGGCGTCGTGGCCGCCGACGATGTTCGCCCAGAAGGCGGCCAGGTCGGGTGCCTGCGGGAACATGCAGGCCATGCCGACGACGGCGATGTCGAGCGGCGCCGGTGGCTCCGGCTGCTCGGCGGGCGTCGTCAGGCCCAGTTCGGCCGCCCGCCGGGACAGGAACTCGGCCGCGCCGGCCGTCACCGACGCGTGCAGGGCGGCGACCGTCGTGGTCGTCGAGCGCAGCACGGCCACCTCCCCGGCCATGAACATCCCCTCGGCGAGCTGGCGTCGCTCGTCGACGGGTACGAGCGAGCCGTCCGCGGCGCGGGTCACGCCCTTGCCGGCGATGCGCAGCCGGCCGACGTTGAGCCGTTCCAGCTCCTCCCAGATCCGCCGGTCGGGCACGCCCTGCGCGCGCAGCCGGGCCTCCTCCTCGCGGTATCCGGCGGTGAAGGGGCTGGGCACGCAGCGCGTGGCGTGACCGGGCGCCGACTCCAGCAGCGTGGTGCGCTCCGCGGCCACCACCTGGCGCTGGAAGAGGGGCTGGATCGCGCCGTGCGCCACCGCCTCCTCGGTGAACAGGTACGCGGTGCCCATCAGCACGCCGACGGCCGCCCCGCGCGCGGTGAGCGGTGCGGCGAGCGCGGCCACCATCGCCGCCGACCGCTCGTCGTGCACCCCGCCCGCGAAGAACACCTCGACGTCGGTGGCGTCCCCCTCGCCCAAGAAGTCTTCCAGGACGGCGAGTTGGGCCTCCCACAGCGGAAAGCTGCCACGCGGTCCGACGTGCCCGCCGCACTCGGCGCCCTCGAACACGAACCGGCGCGCCCCGGCCTGGAGGAACTGCCGCAGCAGCCCCGGCGAGGGCACGTGCAGGAAGGTGCGGATGCCGTCCCGCTCCAACGCCTGCGCCTGCGACGGCCGTCCGCCCGCGATGATCGCGTGCGTCGGCCGCAGCTCCCGTACGGCCTCCAGCTGGGCGGCCCGTACGTCCTCCGGCGCGAAGCCGAGCACGCCGACGCCCCAGGGCCGGCCGGCCACCGCCTCCCGGGTCCGCGCCAGCATCGCCCGGGTCCGTTCGCCGTCGGCCAGCGCCAGCGCGAGGAACGGCAGCGCCCCGTCCGAGGCGACCGCAGCGGCGAACGCGGCCCTGTCGCTGACCCGCGTCATCGGTCCCTGCGCCACGGGCAGCCGGGTGCCGAGCGCCCGGCTCATCGCGGACCGCGCCCCCAGCGCCCGCCCGGGCCCGTCCTCGCGCACGCTGTCCCGCACCGCGTCCCTGAGCGCTCGCACCGTGCGCCGTACGTCGCCCCAGCGGTCGGCGAAGCGGGCGGCGAGGAAGCCGTCCTGGCCCACGGGCAGCAGCTGGGTGCGCGGATCCTGCGCGCCCAGCATCGTCGCGACCGCCTCGGGGCCCGCGTCGTCGGGGACGCGCGGGGCGTCCGGGCCGCGGCGCAGCAGGACTCGGTGACCGGCCAGGACGACCGTCTCCGAACCGTCCAGGGTGCGCAGCGTGGCGGCCGCCGGCTCGGGCAGCGCCGACTCGGCGAGCAGCGCGAGCTGTCCGTCCACGACGACGCCGGCCGCCCCGCCGGCGACCGCGGCGGCGGCCGTCCGAGGACCGATGCCGCCGCACGCCCACACCGGCAGCGACAGGTCGGGGGCGGTGAGCAGTCGCTGGAGCAGGACGAACGTGCTGAGTTCTCCGATCCGGCCGCCGCACTCGCTGCCCCGTGCGATCAGCCCGTGCGCCCCGGCGCGGGCGGCCTCCCGCGCGCCCGCCAGGTCGGTGACCTCCACCAGCACGCGGTACCGCCCGGCCGCGTCCGGGACCGACCAGGGCGCGCCTTCGGCGAGGACGACCGTATGGGGGCCGCCGGGTTCGAGGTCGGCGGGGGACAGCCGGCAGCGCGGGCCGACCCTGACTCCGTACACGCCCGGGGCGGCGCGGCGCAGCCGGGCCAGCGCCGCGCGTGCGCTTCGGTCTCCGTCGCCCAGGTCGAGCACGCCCAGCCCGCCGGCCCGGCCGACCGCCAGAGCGAGTGCTGCGTCGGGTTCCCCGAAAGGAGTGATGCCGATGATCATGTCCTCGGAACGCACAGCGGACGTCATGATTCTCCGAATCAAGGGTGAGCCTGCACGGTGGGTGGTTCGGGACAGCAAAGGAGGCACACCGGATTCCAGCGGGCACGGATCACCGCGGAACGCCGATTAAAGCGCTTGTTCGAAACGCGTGAAAGGTAGTGCCGTTATTACTGACTGGTCAACGTTTCATCGACCCGCCTGTATCCGGTCGCATTGATTCGGTCAGGCGTCGGGACATGGCCAGGACGGAGAAAAGCGGATCAAATGCTTTGCGGGACAGTCTGATTCACCCTCGTCTCACGTTGTTGAAACATGTACGGCCGAAGGAATTGGGTTCTTATGGACTTCATGTCCGAAACGGAACTCTATATTTCCGGCATCGCGTGGACGGCGGGGAAATTCTGTGTGTCGGCGCCGGAGTGACCGGGATTGCCTTGTTGACGGATCGCCCGGTCCGTCTCCTCACCGGCCTGGCCACCGCTGTGACGGAATGTCACGCGCGAGGCCCCGCTGGTCCCGTCCGGCGCACCGTCTCCCCCCGCGGACCGGCGGCCACCGGGCCCCGGCCCAGGCACCTGCACGCGTACGGTAGGGTTTACCTGCGCGTTCCGGCGGTTCACCGTCGCGGAGCGCGACGGGACGTGGCGCAGCTTGGTAGCGCACTTGACTGGGGGTCAAGGGGTCGCAGGTTCAAATCCTGTCGTCCCGACGAGAAGGACAGCCCGAAGGCCGGGCCGGAGCGATCCGGCCCGGCCTCTCGCACGTTCGGGGTCGGTCGGCGTGCCGCCGGGGCGACCGGACGGAGGAACGGCCCGGGCGGAGGCGGAGAAACGCCGCGAGGGTCCTTCCGGGCACCCCGCGCACCGGCGACACTCCCGGATCATGGACATCCTGCTCGTGGTGAGCGCGTTCAACAGCCTGTCCCAGCGCGTGTACGCCGAACTGTCCGACCTGGGGCACCGGGTGGACGCCGTACTCGCCACCCACGGTCCGGCCGCGATCCGCACCGCCGTCCACGAGGTGCGCCCGGAGCTGATCATCGCGCCGATGCTCAGGACGGCACTGCCCGAGGACATCTGGGGCGAGCACACCTGCCTCATCGTGCACCCCGGCCCGCCCGGGGACCGCGGTCCGTCCTCCCTGGACTGGGCCATCGCCCAGGACGCGCCGCGATGGGCGGTGACGGTCCTGCAGGCCGAGGCGGCGATGGACGCCGGCCCCGTCTGGGCGACGGTGCCGTTCGACGTGCCGCCGGTGGGCAAGAGCGACCTGTACCGCAACGAGGTCTCCGACGCCGCCGTCGCCGCGGTCCTGCTGGCCGTGCGGCGGTACGGGGACGGCTCGTTCAAACCGCAGCCGCAGAGCGACCCGTCGGTCCACGTGGTCCGGCGCGACCCCTTCCGCCAGGAGCTGCGGCGGATCGACTGGGAGCGCGACAGCACCGGGACCGTGCTGCGCAAGCTGCGCGGGGCCGACTCGCAGCCGGGAGTGCTCGACGAAGTCCTCGGCGTGGAAATGTTCCTGCACGGCGGACACCCCGAGGACCACCTGCGCGGACGCCCCGGAGAACTGCTCGCCACGCGCGCGGGCGCGGTGTGCCGCGCCACCCGTGACGGCGCCGTCTGGATCCCGGAGCTCAGACCGCGCAGGTCCACCGGTGACCGCGCCTCCTTCCGGCGCCCGGCGGCCTCCGTGCTCGCCTCGATCCCCGCCCGGTCCCACCCCCAGGGCGGCATCCCCGGCGTCAGGTCGCCGGAGGGCGGCTTCCCGCCGCGGGCCGGCGACCGGCCGCCGTGGCTCGCCGAGGTGGCGGCCGCGCTGCAGCCCGCCCCCGGGCGGCGGACCTGGACCGACATCCGCTACCGGCAGAGCGGCGACGTCGGGTTCCTCGCCTTCTCGTTCCCCGGCGGGGCCATGAGCACCGACCAGTGCCGCAGGCTGCTCGCCGCGTACCGGTACGCACTCGCCCGCCCCACCTCGGTGCTGGTGCTCGGCGGCGCCCGCGACTTCTTCTCCAACGGCATCCATCTGAACGTCATCGAGGCCTCTCCCGACCCGGCCGCGGAGTCCTGGACCAACCTCAACGCAATGAACGACCTGGTCGAGGCGGTGCTGCGCACCACCGACCGGCTGGTGGTCGCGGCGCTCGGCGGCAACGCGGCCGCGGGCGGGGTCATGCTGGCCCTCGCCGCCGACGAGGTGTGGTGCCGCACCGGCGCCGTCCTCAACCCCCACTACCGGCGGATGGGCCTGTACGGATCGGAGTTCTGGACGTACACGCTGCCGCGCCGGGTGGGTCCCGACACGGCCGAGCGGCTGACGGCCGGAGCGCTGCCGGTGAGCGCCACGACGGCCGCCGAGATCGGACTGGTGGACCGTCTGGTGCCGGTCCCCGCGCAGGAGTTCACCGCCGAGGTGGACCGGCTGGCGACCGCGCTCGCCGCCGCCCCGGACCTCGGACGGCGGATCGCGGCCAAGGCGGCGGCACGCCGGCGCGACGAGACGGCACGGCCGCTCGCGGAGTACCGGCAGGAGGAACTGGCCAGGATGCGCGGCGTCTTCTTCGATCCGGACGCCCCCTACCACGCCTTGCGCTCCGCCTTCGTCCGCAAGACGCCCGGCGGCTCCGCCCGCCCGCTGGCCCCGGTCGGCGAACCCGTCACCGGAGGCGGGCGGTGAGCGCCCCCACCGCCCGCCTCCTGGTGGCGGGCGTCGGCAACATCTTCCTCGCGGACGACGCCTTCGGCCCCGAGGTGATCCGTGCCCTGGACAGCCGCCCGCTGCCCCCCGGCGCACGGGTCAAGGACTTCGGCATCCGCGGCCTGGACCTCGCCTACGAGCTGCTGGACGGGTACCGCACCGCGATCCTGGTCGACGCGGCTCCGCGCGGACACCGGCCCGGAACCCTCTCCCTGATCGAACCGGACCTCCCCGAAGCCACCGCCGCGGCCCCGCCCGAGGCCCACGGCATGGACCCCGCCCGGGTGCTGGCGCTGGCCGCGCACCTCGGCGACGGGCCGCTCCCGCGCGTCCTGCTGCTGGCCTGCGAACCCCAGGTGCGGCCTACCGGAGACGAGGACGTCGTCGCCGGGCTCAGCGCGCCCGTGCGGGAGGCGGTCGACCGGGCCGTCACGGCGCTGCACACGATGGTCCCCGCCCTGCTCGCCGACCCCACGGCCACGCCTCCGTTGGGCCGCCCGGAGGAATCCGCCGAGCCCTGCCCGGCCGGTCTCCCACCGGGGGCGGCCGGCGGCCCACAGGATCGATAACGGTCCGCGGCCCGGCCGCCCCGACCGCCCGGCCGTCCGCGCCCCACCCCCCACGGCGAGCGGCCCACCCCGCGGCCGGGCCCGTCCCCCTCCACCCCCGTCCCGACCTCGAGGAGCGGCCCCATGTGTCAGTCCGCCGACGTCAGACAGGCCGTCCTCGCGAAGAACGACGGCCTGGCCACCGCCCTGCGCGACGACCTCACGCGGCGGGGCGTCACCGTCGTCAACCTGCTCTCCAGCCCCGGCAGCGGCAAGACGGAGCTGCTCGGGCGGGCACTGGCCCGGGCGGTGCGGCGGGGCATCCCGGTCGCCGCGCTCACCGCCGACCTCGCCACGGAGAACGACGCCCGCCGGCTGGCCCGTTCGGGGGCACTGGTGAAACAGCTCCTGACCGACGGGCTGTGTCATCTGGAGGCCCGTCAGGTCAGCGGCCACCTCGAGGGATGGCTGCCCGAGGACACCGAGCTGCTCTTCGTGGAGAACGTCGGCAACCTGGTCTGCCCGGCGTCCTACGACCTCGGTGAGACCCTGCGGATCGCGCTGATGGCGGTGACCGAGGGCGAGGACAAACCGCTGAAGTACCCGACCGCCTTCGGCTCCGCCCATCTGGTGGTGCTCACCAAGACCGACCTCGCCGAGCCCGCCGGTTTCGACGAGGACGCCTTCCGTACTCATGTGCACCGGGTCAACCCGGGCGTGGAGATCGTACGGTCCTGCGCGCGCACCGGCGACGGCGTCGACACCCTCCTGGAACATGTCCTCGCCGTACGAGGCGGCGCGCCCGTGCACCGGCCTCCCCTCGCGCCCCGGCCGCACGTCCACGGGTCCGACGGTGCGGCGACCCCGCACCCGCACGCCACGTCCGCCCCCGCCCCGTGACCGCGCCCGCCACCGCGGCGGTGCGCCGCCGCATCACCGTGCGGGGCACCGTGCAGGGTGTGGGATTCCGCCCGTACGTGCACCGCCTGGCCGCCGACCTCGCCCTGGCCGGGTTCGTCGGCAACACCGCACAGGGTGTGCTGATCGAGGTGGAGGGGCCGCCCGCGGACGTCGAGCGGTTCTGCTCCCGGCTGGCCCAGGAACCGCCGCCGCTGGCCGCCGTGACCGGCATCGCCGTGCGGGACGTCCCCGCCGCGGGCGCCGCCGAGGGCTTCACCATCCGGCCCTCCGAGCAGTCACCCGGACGCACCCAGCTCCCGCCCGACACCGCGACCTGCCCCGACTGCCTGCGTGAGCTGGCCGCCCCCGGCGACCGCCGCCACCGCCACCCGTTCGTCACCTGCACTCACTGCGGTCCCCGCTTCACCATCGCCACGGCCCTGCCGTACGACCGGGCCACCACCACCATGGCGGACTTCCCGATGTGCGCCGCCTGCGCGAAGGAGTACGGCGACCCCGGGGACCGCCGTTTCCACGCCCAGCCCGTGGCCTGCCGGGACTGCGGGCCCCGGCTGCGCCTGGTGCCCGCGGCCGGCGCCGGGGTCCGCCCGGCGCGGGACGCGGACGCCCTCGCCGCGGTGCGCGGGCTGCTGACCGCCGGGCGGATCGTCGCCGTCAAGGGCGTCGGCGGGTACCACCTGGCGTGCGACGCCACCGACGAGCGGGCCGTAGCCGCCCTGCGCGCCCGCAAGGCGCGGGGCGGCAAGCCGTTCGCGGTGATGTGCGCCGACCTGCCGACGGTGCGGCGATTCGCCCGGCTCTCCGACGGCGAACGGGCGGCGCTCACCAGCCCCCGGCGCCCCATCGTGCTGCTGCGCCCCCACGCGGACCCGGGCGGCCTCCGGCTGGCGCCCGGGGTGTGCCCGGGCAGCCCGCACGTCGGCGTGCTGCTGCCCTACACCCCGGTGCACACCCTGCTGTTCGGGCTGCCGGGCGATCCCCCCGGACCCCGCGCCCTCGTCATGACCAGCGGTAACCGGTCCGGCGAGCCGATCGTCACCGACGACGACGAGGCCCTGACCCGGCTGGCGGGGGTGGCCGACGCCTGGCTCGTCCACGACCGTGGCATCGTCTCGCCCTGCGACGACTCGCTGCTGCGGGTGCGCCCCGACGGAACCGAGCAGGTGCTGCGCCGCTCCCGCGGCTATGTGCCCCGCCCGCTGCGGCTCCCGCTGGCGGTGCGCCCGGCGCTCGCCGTGGGCGGCGACCTGAAGAACGCGCTCTGCCTCGGCGGCGGCGACCACGCCTGGTTCGGCCCGCACATCGGCGACCTGGGCGACCTGGCCGCCCTGGAGGCCGCCGGGCGGGCGGAGCGGCACATGCGGCGCCTGACCGGCGTCACCCCCGCACTGGTCGCCGCCGACCGGCACCCGGGCTACCACTCCGCCCGATGGGCCCGCCGCCGCGCCGAAGGGCTGCCGCGGGCGCGACCGGTCCTCGTGCAGCACCACCACGCGCACATCGCCTCGGCGATGGCCGAGAGCGGCCTCGACGGCACCACCCCCGTGATCGGGGTCGCGTTCGACGGCACCGGCTACGGCGACGACGGCACGGTCTGGGGCGGCGAGGTGCTGCTCGCCGACTACGCCGGCTACCGGCGGTTCGCCCATCTGACCCCGGCCCCGCTGCCCGGCGGCGACGCGGCCGTCGCCAACCCCTGCCGCACGGCACTGGCCCGGCTGTGGGCCGCCGGCCTGCCCTGGGACCCCGGGCTGCCCAGCGTCGCCGCCTGCTCGCCCGACGAACTGACCCTGCTGGGACGGCAGTTGGCGAGCGAGGTCGCCTGCGTGCCCACGTCGAGCATGGGGCGGCTCTTCGACGCCGTGTCCTCCCTCGCGGGCGTGTGCCACCGCGCCGAGTACGAGGCGCAGGCCGCGCTGGAGCTGGAGGCCGCGGCCGCCGCGGCGTGGGACACGGACGCGGCGGCGTACGCCTTCGGATTCGCGTCCGGACAGGCCCGCACCCGATGCGATCCCGCGCCGGTGCTGCGGGCCCTCGTCGACGATCAGCGGCGCGGCACTCCGGCGCCCGTCCTCGCGGCCCGGTTCCACCGGGGGGTCGCCGGGGCCGTCGCCGAGATCTGCCATCGGGCGCGCCGCGCCACCGGACTGGCCACGGTGGCCCTGACCGGCGGCGTGTTCGCCAACGGCCTGCTGGAGCAGGAGTGCACGGCACTGCTGGCCGCGGACGGCTTCACGGTGCTGCGCCACGGCGAGGTACCGCCCGGCGACGGGGGACTGGCCCTCGGGCAGCTCATGGTCGCGGCCCGGGCGCGGCACGAGGAAACGGCAACCGCACACAGCGACGAGACGGAGTGACCCATGTGTCTGGCAGTGCCCGGCAGAGTCGTGGCCATCGACGACCGTGCCGACCCGCTCACCGGGACGATCGACTTCGGGGGCGTGCAGAAGCAGGCGTGCCTGGAGTACGTGCCCGACGTCCGGGTCGGGGAGTACGTCATCGTCCACGTCGGGTTCGCCCTCCAGAAGCTCGACGAGGAGTCGGCCCGTGCGTCCCTGGAGCTCTTCGAGCAACTCGGGCTGCTGGAGGAGGAGTTCGGCGACGCCTGGCAGCAGGCGGCGCAGCAGGCCGGGAGCGACGCCCCGCACGCCCCCGCCACCGTCGAGCGCGGGGAGAGCGGGAGCGCGGCCCGATGAAGTACATCGACGAGTTCAACGACCCGGATCTGGCGCGGCGGCTGCTGGACGAGATCCGCGCGACGGTCACCCGGCCGTGGGCGCTGATGGAGGTGTGCGGCGGCCAGACGCACTCGATCATCCGGCACGGCATCGACCAGCTGCTGCCGGACGAGGTGGAGCTGATCCACGGGCCCGGCTGCCCCGTGTGCGTCACGCCGCTGGAGGTGATCGACAAGGCGCTGGAGATCGCCTCCCGTCCCGGGGTCGTCTTCTGCTCGTTCGGCGACATGCTGCGGGTGCCGGGCACCGGCCGGGACCTGTTCCGGGTCAAGGGCGAGGGCGGCGACGTGCGCGTGGTGTACTCCCCGCTCGACGCGCTCCGGCTCGCCCGCCGGCACCCGGACCGCGAGGTGGTGTTCTTCGCCATCGGCTTCGAGACCACCGCGCCCGCCAACGCGATGGCCGTCCACCAGGCCCGCCGCCTCGGCGTCGACAACTTCAGCCTGCTGGTGTCCCATGTGCGGGTGCCGCCCGCCATCGAGGCCGTCATGACGGCCCCCACCTGCCGGGTGCAGGCCTTCCTGGCCGCCGGGCACGTGTGCAGCGTGATGGGCACGGCCGAGTACCCGGACCTCGCCGCACGCCACCGCGTACCGATCGTGGTGACCGGCTTCGAACCGCTGGACATCCTCGAAGGGATCCGCCTCGCGGTCCACCAGCTGGAGCGCGGCGAGCACCGCGTGGAGAACGCCTACGCCCGCGCCGTACGCGCCGAGGGCAACCCGGCGGCGCTGCGCATGATCGAGGAGGTCTTCGAGGTCACCGACCGGTCCTGGCGCGGCATCGGCCGCATCCCCGCCAGCGGCTGGCGACTGACCGACGCCTACCGAGCCTTCGACGCCGAGCACCGCTTCGACGTCACCGGCATCCGCACCGAGGAACCCGCGGTCTGCCGCAGCGGCGAGGTGCTCCAGGGACTGATCAAGCCCACCGAGTGCCCCGCGTTCGGCACCGACTGCACCCCGCGCACCCCGCTCGGCGCCACCATGGTCTCCAGCGAGGGCGCCTGCGCCGCCTACTACCTGTACCGCCGGATGGACGGCCCGGCCCCGCGGGGCTCCCGGGCCCCGCAGGAGGAGATGAACCCCGTTGGCTGAACTCGCTGACCCCTCGGTCGTCGTCGACCCCGCGAACTGGACGTGCCCGGCCCCCCTGCGCGACCAGCCGATCGTGGTGATGGGGCACGGCGGGGGCGGCACCCTGTCCGCCGAACTCGTCGAGCAGGTCTTCACCCCCGCGTACGGCAACGCCACGCTCGCCGCGCTCGGCGACTCCGCGGTTGTCGACCTCGGCGGCGCCCGGCTGGCGTTCTCCACCGACTCCTACGTGGTCAGGCCGCTGTTCTTCCCCGGCGGCAGCCTCGGCGACCTCGCGGTCAACGGCACCGTCAACGACCTGGCGATGAGCGGCGCCCGGCCCGCGCACCTGTCCGCCGCGTTCGTCCTGGAGGAGGGCGTCGAGGTGGCCGTGGTCGAGCGGATCGCGCAGGCCCTCGGGCGGGCGGCCGAGGCGGCGGGCGTCACGGTGGTCACGGGAGACACCAAGGTGGTCGAGGCCGGGCACGGCGACGGCGTGTACGTCACCACCGCCGGGATCGGGCTCGTCCCCGACGGCGTGGACATCCGCCCGCAGCGCGCCCGGCCCGGCGACGCCGTCATCGTCAGCGGCCCGATCGGCCTGCACGGTGTGGCGATCATGAGCGTGCGGGAGGGCATGGACTTCGGCGTCGAGGTCGCCAGCGACACCGCGCCCCTCGCCGGCCTGGTGGCGGCCATGCTGGCGGTCACCCCCGACGTCCATGTCCTGCGCGATCCCACCCGGGGCGGGCTCGCCGCGTCGCTCAACGAGATCGCCCGCGCGTCCGGCACCGGCGTACGGCTGCGCGAGCGGGACGTCCCGGTGCCGGAGGCCGTCGCCAATGCCTGCGGCTTTCTGGGCCTAGACCCGCTGTACGTCGCCAACGAGGGCCGCCTGGTCGCCTTCGTACCCCGCCCGGCGGCCGACGAGGTCCTGGCGGCGATGCGCGCCCACCCGCACGGCACGGGCGCCGCGCTGGTCGGCGAGTGCGTCGCCGACCACCCGGGCATGGTGGTGGTCTCCACCGGGCTGGGCGGCACCCGGGTGGTGGACATGCCCCTCGGCGAGCAGCTGCCGCGCATCTGCTGACGCCTCCGGCACACAGCGAACGGCCCTGACGGAAGGGGTGACATCACCCGCACCGTCAGGGCCGTACCCGTCGGCCGGTCAGGACCGCACCGGTGCCGCCTCGACACCGGTGATCTGCAGTTCCCGGCCGCTGCGCAGCGTCGTGGCGGGGCGGTCGCAGTCCGGGCACCAGAAGAACGGTGGCATGCCCACCGTGAACTCCTCGGCGCACGGCTCGCACCAGGCGCGGGCGGGCACCCGCTCCACGACGAGCCTGGCTCCCGCGAGGGCGGTGCCCTCGCGGGCCACCTCGAAGGCGAAATCGAGGGCGTCGGGCACCACCCCCGCCAGCTCGCCGACCCGTACGGTCACCGCCGAGACGACGTCGGTCCCGTCCGCCCGCGCCAGTTCGCCGGCCTGTTCCACGATCGCGGTCGCGATCGACAGCTCATGCACGCTGGGCCCGGAGGGGGTTGCCGGGGCCGGGACGGAAGCCGGCCATGCGCCACAGCCGCACCTCCCGCACGATCCCCGGGAACTCCGCGACCAGCAGCGCGAGGGCCGCTCCGCCGAGCACCACCGCCTCGGCCATCAGAATCCGTTTGGCGTTCATCGCCGCTCCCTGCTCGCTCGTGTGTCTCGTGCCGTGTCCGTCCGCCGGGCTCAGCCCGGGGAGATGCTCGGCATGCTCTCCATGACCTTGTTGTGCCGCTTCCAGTGGATCCCGGTGGAGCGGCGCGCGTCGGCCGTGCCGTCCTCGTGGTGCCCGGGCTGGTGGCGGCGCGGCCCCCAGTTGCCCTGGTGGAGGCCTCTGACGTGAGTGGGCGTGGTGGGCTTCGCCTGTCGCCTGCCGACCTTGATCGTGCCCATGCCGTGCTCCTTTCCTTGCTGGTCCGCCGCCGGGTCGCGGTGGCGGATCCTGTCGCCGGGCCGGGTCACGGCCGTTCGGCCAGCCCGGCGAAGAACTCCTCGACGGCGGGCCAGACCCGGCCGCCGCCGGACATCCCCCGCCACTCGCGGCGGACGAGGGCGACCAGCCGGAAGCACTCGTCGACCGGCACGATCCAGTGGTGCCGCAGGCCCCGGGCGGTGTTCACCAGCAGCGCCTCCACCTCGGGTACCACGCCGCCGAGATCCGGACACCGTGCCACCGCCTCCCGCCACGCCGAGGCGTCCACCTCCCACCGGGCGGCCCCCGCCGGGCTCGGGTAGTGCGCGACCACCGTGCCCTCGGCCCTGGGCACGAAGAACGCCAGGCCGACGGGCACCCCGAGCGGCCCGGTCTCGACCGGCGGAAGCCTCCGCCGCCGCTGCGGGATCAACCGGTACTGGCCGTCGCCCGCCCCGTTCTCCGCGAACAGCACCGAGCACGCCGGGCAGGCGCACAGCGCCTCCTCGCGCCCGGTGTCGTACAGGTGCCGGTGGTCGTCCGCGAGCGGCGCGGCGCACAGCTCGCACCGCTCCGCTCCTCCGCCGGCCCGCCGGCCGGCGGAGGAGCGGATGAGCGCGGCCAGGGCGCCCCCGGTGGTCATGTCGCCCCCTGGGGCCGGGCGGGCCGGCGCAGCAGCGACTCGACGGGGACGAACGCGGGGGGCCGGGACTGCGTCTCCGGCACCGTGACGACTGCCGTCAGCTCCGGCGCCGCGGCGAGCACGGCCTCCCGGACGGCTTCCTCGACGCCCGAGGACGCCGAGCCGCACCCGGAGCCGCAGCCGCCGCCGGTGCGCAGCCGCACACGGGCGACCGGCCCCTCGACCGCGTCCAGCGCCACGTCGCCGCCGCGCTCGCGCACGGCGGGACGCAGCCGCTCGACGGCGCGGGCGGCGCGGCGCTCGGGTGGCTCGGGGTGCAGGTCGTGCAGCACCAGCAGGTGGCCGAGGAGTTCGTCCTCGGCCAGGCGCCCGGCCAGGGCGGCGTCCGCGCGGTCCAGGACCCGGGCCAGCGCCTCGCCGTAGACCTCGGTGAGCGCGCGGACCGTGTCGAGGGCCGTCTGCGCCATCGGCCCCGGCGCGATCTGCACCTTCTCCAGCAGCTCGTCGATCCGCGCGATGCGCGCCGCCACCTCGTCGTCGTCCAGCCGGGAGGCCGGCCCGTCGGCGTCGTGGGGCCGCGCGACCGCCGCCGGCGCCGGCTCAGCCATGGGACGCCCCGTAGGTGGGGGAGTGCAGCGTGGTGAGTGTCTTGCCCTTGCCCAGGTACATGTGCACACCGCAGGGCAGACAGGGGTCGAAGCTGCGTACCGTGCGCATGATGTCGACGCCCTTGAAGTCGTCCGGCCCGTTCTCCTCGAAGACGGGCTGGCCCTGGACGGCGTCCTCGTACGGGCCGGGGGTGCCGAAGCTGTCGCGCGGGCTGGCGTTCCAGGGGGTCGGTGGATACGGGTGGTAGTTGGCGATCTTCCTGTCCTTGATCACCAGGTGGTGCGAGAGGACCCCGCGCACCGCCTCGTGGAAGCCGACGCCGATGGCCTCGTCGGGCACCTCGAAGTCCTGGAACACCTTGGTCTCGCCGGCGCGCATCATCTGCATCGCCTCCTCCAGGAACTGGAAGGCCATGGCCGCGGCGTAGGCGACGAAGTAGGGGCGGGCCCGGTCCCGTTCGATGGTGTTGCTCCACCTCGGGATGTGCCATTCCAGGGTCGTCTCCGGCAGTTTCTCGCTCTTCGGCAGCGAGATCCGCACGCTGTGCCCGGTGGCCTTGACGTACGGGGTGTCGACCAGGCCGCTCAGGGCCGTGGACCACAGCCGGGCGAGCGGGCCGCCGCCGGTGTCGAGGGCGAGGTGGGAGTCGCTCTGCGCGTGGTACCAGCGGGGGCTCATCACCCAGCTGTACTTGCCGTCGAAGTCCCGCTTCTGCGGCACCGGCACCGTGGTCTGGTTCCACGGGTGGCGCATGTCGACCAGGTTGCCGAGCGGGTCGTGGGTGACGAAGGGCTCCTGGCGCTCCCAGTCCTCGTAGTAGGAGCTGCCCAGCAGGACGCGCAGGCCGAGGTTGATGTCGACGAGGTTGTTGGTGACCAGTTGGCCGTCGACGATCACCCCCGGGGTGACGTACATCGCCTTGCCCCAGGCGTTCATGTTCTCGTAGCGGTAGTCGACGACGGCCGGGTCCTGCCAGGCGCCCCAGCAGCCGAGCAGGACCCGGCGGCGGCCCACCTCCTCGTAGCCGGGCAGCGCGTCGTAGAAGAAGTCGAAGACGTCGTCGTTCAGCGCCACGGCCTGCTTCACGAAGTCGATGACCCTCGTCAGCCGCGAGAGGTAGTCGGTGAAGGTGTTCGGCTGCGGCATCGTGCCGACGCCGGCGGGATACATCGTCGACGGGTGGACGTGGCGCCCCTCCATCAGACAGAACATCTCGCGGGTGATGCGGCTGACCTTCAGGGCCTCCCGGTACACCTCGCCCTCGAAGGGGTTGAAGGCGCGCATGATGTCGGCGATGGTCCGGTATCCGTGGATGTCCCCGCGGTGCGCCGGGGTCCGCTCGGCCCGGGCCAGCACGCTCGGGTTGGTGGCCTTGACCATCGCCTCGCAGAAGTCGACGAAGACCAGATTGTCCTGGAAGATCGTGTGGTCGAACATGTACTCGGCGGCTTCGCCGAGGTTGACGATGTGCTCGGCCAGCGGGGGTGTCTTCACGCCGTAGGCCATCTGCTGCGCGTAGTTCGAGCACGTGGTGTGGTTGTCGCCGCAGATGCCGCAGATGCGGGAGGTGATGAAGCCGGCGTCCCGCGGGTCCTTGCCCTTCATGAACACCGAGTAGCCGCGGAAGAGCGACGAGGTGCTGTGGCACTCCACCACTTCCTGGTTGGCGAAGTCGATCTTCGTGTAGATGCCGAGGTTGCCGATGATCCGGGTGATCGGGTCCCAGGACATGTCCACGATCTGTGGAGGTTTCCGCTCGGCGGCCCGGGTCCGGTCCTCGGTTGCGGTCATGTGCGTTCCTGTTCTCGCTGCGCGCTGCGTCGGATGGTGGGGGGAGAAGAGGTGGGGGCGGGTGACGCGGCCCGGCACGGTGGTGCCGGGCCATGGGTCACGGGCGCCAGTGGGGGTCGTAGCCGGAGGTGAGCACCGGCTTGTTGTGGTGCCACTTCGGCTCGCGGTTGACGACGGCGTTGGTGATGCCGCGCATCCGCCGGACGAAGGCCCCGTAGGGCTTGACCATGAGGGAGGAGAAGCTGCCGCCGGGCGGCTCGTCCATGAACGGCATGAACGCGTCGGGGAAGCCGGGCATGGTGCAGCCGATGCAGATGCCGCCGACGTTCGGGCAGCCGCCGAGGCCGCCCATCCAGCCGCGCTTGGGCACGTTGCAGTTGACGACGGGGCCCCAGCAGCCCACCTTCACCTGGCACTTGGGGGAGTTGTAGTCCCGGGCGAAGTCGGCCTGCTCGTAGTACGCCGCGCGGTCACAGCCCTCGTGCACGGTCTTCCCGAACAGCCACTGCGGACGCAGCATCCGGTCCAGCGGGGGCGGCGGGGCGGTCCCGGCCGCGTGGTAGAGGACCCAGATCAGGGTCTCCATGAAGTTCTCCGGCTGGATCGGGCAGCCGGGGACGTTCACGATCGGCAGGCCGCCCTGCGAGGTGAAGTCCCAGCCGAGGTAGTCGGCCAGGCCCATGCAGCCGGTGGGGTTGCCCGCCATCGCGTGGATGCCGCCGTACGTGGCGCAGGTGCCGGCGGCGACCACCGCCCACGCCTTCGGGGCCAGCCGGTCGATCCACCAGTTGAGGGTCAGCGGTTCACCGGTCTCCGGGTCGTTGCCGAACGACGTCCAGTACCCGTCGCCCTCGATGATGTTCTGGTTCGGGATCGAGCCCTCGATGACCAGGATGAACGGCGCGATCTCACCGCGGATCGCCGCGCGGTACGGGGCGAGGAAGTCCTCGCCGCCGAGGCTCGGCGAGAGCACCTTGTTGTGCAGGTTCACCTTCGGCAGGCCGGGGATGAGTCCGAGGACCAGGTCCTCGATCGCGGGCTGGCCGGCCGCGGTGAACGACACCGAGTCGCCGTCGCAGCTCATCCCCTCGGAGATCCAGAGGATGGTGATCTCGTCGAAGCCTTCGCGTGCCTCGGCACGGCTCGGTTCGGTGGCGACGTCGTGCGTGCCGCTGTCGATGGTCATGGCATGGGCCTCCGCTGCAGTCGGTCCCCGAGTCGGTCGTGCGCCGTGGCCGGTGGCCCGGCGAGCGCGGGCGGACGGTCCGGGGCGCGAGGGTGCGGCCGGGCCGCTGCGGTGCGGCCTGCGCCGCGGCGGTCACGGGCGGGCTCCTCGCCGCCGGGCGGCGGCCAGGCGGCGGGGGCCCTGTTCGGCCGCTCGCCGGGCGCCGCGCCACCGTCGGCGACGTCGACGGAGCCGGCGACGGCGACGCACCGGCGGCCGTGCCCGGCCGGTCCGCACCACGGCACGCCGACTGCCAGGCGGTCCTGTCGCGGCTCACCGGCCCCGTCCATCGGACCGTCCCTCCTCCGGCCCGCGGGCCGGCTGCCGCGGCCGCTCTTGCGTCGGCCGGGACGGCTCGGTCGGCTCGACCGCGGCGAGCCGGGACACCGAGGGCTCCAGAGGCTCGAGTTCGTCGGGCCGGAAGTAGTGGAAGCGGCCGTACCAGCCGTTCAGCTCGGCCGCCGGATCGTCGTCCGGCGTCACCGCGAGGTGGACGCTGCCGTCCACGTCGTGGAAGACGGCGGCGACCCGTGCGGTCCGCCCGGCCAGGAACATGTCCTGCGCGTCGGCGCCCCGGCTCCGCGGACGCAGCCGCACCCGGCTGCCGCCGCCCACCGGTACGCCGTCGACCGGCACCGTGTCGGTGGTGGGGGACAGGCCGTCGTCGGCGCCCTCCTGCCACCACGCGGGCCGGTCGGCCGGCGGGGCGGACACGGGGCCGGGGGAGGGCGTGGGCGCGGCGGCCGGCGAGGCCGGTGCGCGGTCCGGCGGCGTGGCCGGGGTCAGTGAGCGGATGGCGCCGTGCAGCCGGGCGAAGACCTCCGGCGGCATGGACTCCACCCGGTCCAGGATCCGGGCGGCCCGCGGGTCGGTGGCGCGCGCCTCGCGTTTCTCCTGGTCGGTCAGCAGCAGCGTGCGCAGTGTCAGGATCTCGTCGATCTCCGCGGCGTCGTGCAGGTCTCCCGGGCTCTCCGGGGCGATCTGCGGATGGTCGGGCAGGATGATCGGCGAGGAGATGAGGGTGGGGCCGCAGGCTCCGTCCCGGACTGCTCCGGCGTGCTCGGCGGGGGCCTCCTCGGGCGGCGGTCCGCCGAGGACGGGGAAGGTGAACGCGTTGCGGCACGCTCGGGCGTGTCCGAGCAGGTCCGTGGGCGGGTCGATCAGCGAGACGAACTCCACGCCGTCGCCGCCGACGAGCGTGTGCGTCGCGATGAGCGCGCCCCGCAGCGCCTCGTCGCGGACGGCCCGCGGGTCCGGCGCCGGCCCCGTGTTCTCGGTGCGGATCCGAAGCCTGCAGACGTCGTCCCCGAGCCGTTCCGCGGTGACGGTCGTGCTCGCCCGGACGGCGGCACGCCGCCGTACCGCCCGCCCGCTGCTCCCGGGGAGCTCTTCGGTCTCCTCCCCGGCGGGCGCGCCGACCGGAAGGACGGACTCCCGCCGCAGCAGTTCCTCCAGGCGGACGACGAGGTCCGTCTCGCGCGGCACCGCCTCGTCGAAGGTGAGGTGGAGCGTGCCGTCGGGTGCCCGCAGCGACTCGACCGGACGGTGTCTTCCGTCCCGGCCCGTCTCCTCCACCTGCTTGTGCTGCGTCTGCAGGTACCGCACCCGCACGCGCACCACGGCCTGCGGCCGGCGGATCCGCAGCAGGCACTCGGTCTGCTGGTACCAGGAGTCGGCGGAGCCGGAGAGCCCCGGGGTGACCGAGCCGTCCCGCTCCACCCAGTCACGGGGGAACAGCACGCCGAACTGCCAGCGCACCCGGTTCTTGGGCGACGAGCGGCGGTAGGGGTAGAGCAGATAGCCCTCGTACAGGACCGCGTCGGCGACGGCGCTCAGCCGGCCGAAGTCACGCTCCGGGCTCCGCGAGGCCATGGCCGCGTACGCTGTCGCGACAGCGGACGTGACGTCATCGTCGACTCCGGCCTGCGGCATTCCGCTCCTCCGATCAGTAAATGTGTGCAGTTCCACCCATACCGTGACATTCCTTGCGTGGGAGCACCCGGTGAGCGAGGTGGAATTGGGCCTTCAGGGGGAGCGGGGCACCCAAGTGCTGGAAACGACCTCGCAGCGCCGGGGAGGAGGCGGGGCCCGTCGTGGTCCGGCCGGGGCGCCGGGTCTACCGGCGCGCGCCGTCGTCCTCGGCGTCGACCGTCTCGGCCGTGCGCAGGGCGACCGCCGGTTCAGGAGCCAGGCGTCCGGCCACCACGACGCCGTAGAGCATGTGATCGAGCGCGACGACCAGCCGCCACAGCACGCGCCGCTGCTCCGCGCGCCGTACGCCGAGCGCCGGGGCGAGGGCCAGCTCGAAGCCGAGCCAGACCAGCAGCCCGTAGGCGGGCCCGGTCATCGGCATGCTCCGCAGACGGGCCGGCAGCAGCCCGAACACGGCGCCGCCGGCGGCGCCGTAGGTCCAGTGGAGCAGTTCCGTGACCGCCTCCCGGCGGTGTTCCCGCGCCCGCAGGACCGCGGTCGGGGCGAGCCTCTCCACGATCGCCTCCGGCGGGGCCTGCTCCTGCGGCGCCAGGGTCGAGGTGACCGTGCGCACCCCTGTCATCGCCATGGCGGCCACCAGCCCGCGGGCGCCGGCCCGGAGAAGGGCGGACGGCCTCCGGTCCTCCTTGGTCATGGTCGTCCTCGCCTTCCTGTAGGGGGTTCCGCAGACAGGAAACAGCGCGGTGACGATGACTGCGCCCCGAGTTGCACCGTTTGCCCTACGGGACCCGTCGAGGCGGCGTCCTGAGGGCCGACGCCGGCGACGTCACGCGGGGCGGCCGGGCAGTCGGGCGTCGGCTTTCACGGGTGGGGCGGACAGCGCCCCACGACGGCGGCCAGGTAACCCCGCAGCATCACCTTCGCCTCGTCGAGCAGCTCCGCGTCGCCCCCGGCGTCCCGCCGGAACGCCTCCTGCGCCAGCGCGTCCGCCGCCAGGACCGCCGCATGGCACGACCGGGCCAGCTCCTCGTCGTCCCGGACGGCGCCCAGCGCGAGCAGGACGCGGCGGACGCCGTCGGCCATGCGGCGCTTGTGCTCGCGGTCGGCGGCACGGGTCCGCTCGGTGAGCCCGCTGCCGAACCACAGGGCGCGGAAACCGTGTTCGGTGCGGTAGATCCCGGCGAACGTATCGATCAGTACGCCCACGGGGTCGTCCCAGCGCTCGGCCGACGCGGCCCGGACCAGGTCGTCCATGACGGCCTCGAGACGCGTGAAGCAGCCCGCCGCGAGGGCGTCGATGATGGCGTCCCGGTCGGGCAGGTACTGGTACAGCGAGCCCACCGACACCTGCGCCTCGGCCGCCACCCTGGTCGTCGTGAGCGCCTCTACCCCTTCGTCGACCAGTACGCGCTCGGCGGCCGCCAGCACGAGCGCGAGCCGCGCCTTGCTGCGCGCCTGACGGGGCGTACGGCGCAGGGGAGTGCGGCCCGGATCAGCGGTCGCCTGGCCCAAGGACGGCCTCCGAACATGAACGTGACATTGTTTCACCTTTACGCTAGCGTCGCGCCCATGACCGACTCAAGCTCCGCGCTGGGTCAGGAGCGGGCCGCCGTGGCCGACGCCTGCCGGCGCCTGGGGGCCGAGGGCCTCCTCATCGGCACGGCCGGGAACGTCAGCCTGCGGGCGGGGGAGCGGGTCGCGATCACGGCGACCGGAGCGGTCCTCGCCGAACTGACCGCGGACCAGGTGACCGTCGTCGACCTCGACGGGAAGGTCGTGGCCGGGACCCTTCGGCCGACCTCCGAACTGGACCTGCACCTCGGCGTCTACCGCCGGTACGGCGCCGGCGCCGTCGTCCACACCCACGCCCCGATGGCCACCGCCGTCTCCTGTGTGCTCGACGAACTCCCCTGCATCCACTACCAGTTGCTCGCCCTGGGCGGCACCGTGCGCGTCGCGCCGTACGCCACCTTCGGCACCCCGGAGCTCGCCGGGGCGGTGCTCGACGCGCTCGACGGGCGCGCCGCCGCCCTGATGGCGAACCACGGCGCGGTGACCCACGCGTCCACGCTCGACAAGGCGGTCGAGCACGCGCTGCTGCTCGAATGGGCCTGCGGTGTCTACCAGCGGGCCGCCTCCATGGGACGGCCCCGGATCCTCGACGAACAGCAACAGCTCGCGGTGATCGAGGCCGCGCTCGCCCGCGACTACGGCACCACCCACCCCGTACCACCCGCGCAGGAGGGAAACCGATGAAGGTCGTCACGATGGGCGTGCACGTCCTGGACGTGCTGGTACGGCCGGTGGAGGCCATACCCGAGGGGCAGGGCGCGACGCTGGTGGAGGACATCCGGATGACCGCCGCCGGGACGGCCGGCGGCACCGCCCTCACCCTCGCCAAGCTCGGCGCGTCGGTCCGCAGCGCGGGCGCCATCGGCGCCGACCCGACCGGCGACATGCTCGTCCAGCTGCTCCGCCGCGCCGGGATCGACACGGAGCTCCTCGTCCGCCGGGCCGACACCCCCACCTCCGCGAGCGTCCTGCCGATCCGCCCCAACGGAGACCGGCCCTCGCTGCATCTCCTCGGCGCCAACATCACCTACGGCCTCGACGACGTGCCCTGGGACGCCCTCGCCGAGGCCACCCATCTGCACCTCGGCGGCCCCGAGCTGATCGGCGTCGACGTCGCCACGCGCATCCTGTCGTACGCCAAGGAGCACGGCGCCGTCACCTCGGTGGACCTGCTCGCCCCCGGTGTGCTCGGCAGCTTCGAGCAGATCGAGGCCGCGCTGCCCCACGTCGATCATCTGCTGCCCAACGAGGACCAGGTGCTCGGCTTCTCCGGGGAGGACGATCTGGCGGCGGGCGTCGCGAAGCTGCTCGGCGCCGGTGCCGGGGTCGTCGCGGTCACGCGGGGCGGGGAGGGCGCGCTCGTGGCGACCGGCGAGGGCAGCGAGACGGTGCCCGCCTTCGCGGTCGACGTCGTCGACACCACCGGCTGCGGTGACGCCTTCTCGGCGGGCTATCTGCGGGGCGTGAGCCTGGGGCGCGCGCCGCGGGACGCGGCCGTCCTGGGATGCGCCGCGGCGGCACTCGTCGCGCAGGGGCTCGGCAGCGACCACGGGGACTTCGACCTGGCCGCCGCCGACGAGTTCGCGGCGCACCAGAAGACCCGCCCGTGAGGTGAGGCCGCACCTCCGGGCGTGACGAGGCCCCCGCAGACAACTGCGGGGGCTCGCTCGTGCCGCCGCGGCAACTCGGCGTGGAGCGACGACCGCCGCCGTACGCGGTGCGCGAGACGGTGGCCCGGGTGCGGCCGTCGTCCGTCGCGGACGCACCGCCCCGGGAGCGGCCCCATTCACCTGGTGGACACCCTCTTGACGCCGACCGGAGGCGGATCGACACTCGGATCCGGGAATCCTAGTGAACAGGTAGGGAAACATGGGGCGCCTTGAGCCGGTCACCAGCCGAGCAGGCCGCACGGCATGGTCGTCGCCCCTTCTCACCTCCCGCCGCCACATCGATCTGCTGCGCGTCTGCAGCGCGATCCCCCGGGGCTGAACCGGCCCGTCCCCGCGCCGAGCCGCACCGGCGGTGTCCCCCGGACGCCGTCCCGTCCGGCGCGCGCCGACCGGAGCCGCGCCCCCGTCCGACGTCGCATCCGCCGCGCGTCCGTCGCGCGCCCGCCCCCGGGGAGACCCATGTCCGTCACACCGTCGGCCGCCCACCCGTCCGTCCGCCCCGCCCCCGCCTTCCGGGGCCGGATCGGCCGTGACGCGCGCAGCGGCCACTACGCCGTGCCGCGCCGCTACCGCCTCCATCTGTCACCGGCCGATCCCGACGGGCTGCGCATCGCCGTCACCCATGGCCTCCTCGGCCTCGACCGGGCCTGTCCCATGACGTTCCTGCCCGCGGTCCCCGACTGTCCGGACGGCGGCCATGCCGTGCTGCGCCCGCTCTACGACGCCAGCGCGCACCGCTACACTGGGCCCGCCCTCGGGCCGGTGCTCAGCGACGACTGGTCCGGGCGGATCGTCTCCACCCACGGCCCCGACATCGCCCGCGATCTCGCCGAGCGCAGCGAGTTGGGGGTCCCCCCGGCCGAAGGCTGGGGGAAGTTCGCCGGCGGCCGGGCCACGCTGTACCCGTGCGGCGCCGAGTCGGAGATCGAGGCCGTCGAGCGGATGTGCGCGCGAGGCATCGAGGAGGCCGCGCAGCGCGCCGGAGCGGCCGGCGCCGAGGAGGCGGAGCGTGCCGCCGCCCTCGACACCCTGCTCGCCACGCTCGGCGCGCTGGAACAGGGACTCGGAACGCACACGTACCTGATCAGGGATCAGGTCACCGCAGCGGACGTCGAGTTGTGGGTCGCTCTCGTCCAACTCGACACCGTGCACCGCATCCATCTCGACGCCGCCGCCGTGCAGCGCATCGCCGACCACCCCGCCCTGTGGGCCTACGCGCGCCGTCTGGCCGCCCACCCTGCCTTCGGCGCCCACCTCGACCTCGACGGCATCGACCGCCGCCACCGCGCCCGCTGCCAGGGCCTGGAGGCCGCGGGAGCCGCCGTCCAGATCCTGGACTGGGCGGCCCACGCGACCTCCGACACGGGCGCGCGACCGCAGGTCAACCGCCCCTGAACCTGGTCCACTTCGTGGACCGACGTTGACATCCGTTCGGGCAGCTGTCTTAACTTACGGCTCAGAACGGTCATGAGCGTCAGCGACAAGCCCTGGCTTGCTGACCGGCAACCCTCGCACCGCGGTGGGGTGCCCCAGGTGACGACCGGACCGACGACGACTCGGTAAGCGCGAGGGCCCACCGGGCCGGAAGAGACGGGTGACGGACATGTACGCAGCTCCCAGGACGGCCGCGCGCCGCCCCCAGGGCTGCGTACGGCCGTCCGCGGACCTGCTCGTCGCCGACCGGGCAGTCGATCTGCTCCGTGTGAACAGCGCACTGTGTACCGCACCGGGCTGTGCCCGCTGTCGGGGCTGACGTCCCCCACAGCGGTCCCGCGTTCCTGACGAACACCGCTCTCGCGGTGTGTTTGTCCGCCCAGCCCCCGGTGCCCGTGCGTCTCCCTGTGTCCCGCCCTGCCGCCGAGCGGCCGTCGTGGCCACAGCGTGTCCGCCGTGTCCCGGGGCGTCCCGACTCCGCCGGAGCCCCTCATGAGCCAACCCCCAGGCGCCGCCGTGTCCCTCGCCGAGGCGCCACCGCCGTCCGACACACCGTCAAAGCCTCTTGCAGCACAGCGTGTTCTGCCCCTGCGGCGACCCGGCCGCTGGATCGCCACCGCGATCGTCCTGGTCCTGGCCGCCCAGTTCGTCCATGGCCTGGTGACCAACCCCTTCTACCAGTGGGACCGTTTCGGCTACTGGTTCCTGCGGCCGACCATCCTCGACGGGCTCCTCATCACCCTCGAAGTCGCCGCCTACAGCGCGGTGCTGGGGCTCCTCGGCGGCGTCCTGCTCGCCCTGGCCCGGCTCTCGAAGAGCCCGGTGCTGCGCGCGGTCAGCTGGACCTACGTCTGGGCGCTCCGCTCGATCCCACTGATCGTGGTCCTGCTGTTCCTCTACAACTTCAGCGCCCTGTACCAGACACTCAGCGTGGGCGTCCCCTTCGGGCCGGCCTTCTTCACCTTCGACGAGTCCCGGCTCGCCACCGACATGGTCGTCGCCGTCGTCGGCCTCAGCCTCAACGAGGCGGCGTACGCGGCCGAGGTCGTCCGCGGCGGCATCCTCTCCGTCGACCAGGGCCAGCACGAGGCGGCCGCCGCGCTCGGCCTGCCGAAGGGCTACCAGTTCAGGAGGATCGTCTGGCCGCAGGCCCTGCGCTCCATCACCCCGAACTACGTCAACCAGCTCATCGGCCTCGTCAAGAGCACCTCGCTGGTCTTCTACGTGTCGCTGCTCGACCTGTTCGGGGCCGCGCAGACGATGGGCTCCACCTACCCCGGTGACATCGTCCCGCTGCTGCTGGTCGTCACCGTCTGGTACCTGATCCTCACCAGCGTCGTGTCGATCATCCAGTTCTACGTCGAGCGGTACTACGCCCGGGGCGCCACACGCACCCTGCCGCCGACGCCGTTGCAGAAGCTGCGGACCGGTCTGACCGACCTGCGGGCCCGCATCCGCCGGGAGGCCGCCGTATGACCGCCGAGACGACTCAGAACGCCGCCGCCGTCGAGGTGCACGACGTGCACAAGTGGTACGGCACCCACCGGGTGCTGAACGGGGTCGACCTGACGGTGCGGCCCGGCGAGGTCACCGTGATCCTCGGCCCGTCCGGCTCCGGCAAGTCCACCCTGCTGCGGGTCGTCAACCACCTGGAGAAGCCGGAGATCGGCCACGTCAGCGTCAACGGCGAGCTCATCGGCGTACGCCGGCAGGGCGACCGGCTGAAGGAGCTGAGCGAGCGGATCATCCTGACCCAGCGCAGCCGCATCGGCTTCGTGTTCCAGAACTTCAACCTCTTCCCGCACCTGACCGTGCTGGACAACGTCGCCGCCGCCCCGGTGGCCACCGGGAAGCTCGACAAGGCGCAGGCCCAGGAACTCGCCCGCGAACTCCTGGACCGGGTCGGTCTGGGCGACAAGGCGACCGCCTACCCACGGCAGCTGTCGGGCGGTCAGCAGCAGCGCGTGGCCATCGCCCGCGCCCTGGCGCTGCGCCCCGGGGTCATCCTCTTCGACGAGCCGACCTCCGCCCTCGACCCCGAACTCGTCGGTGAGGTCCTCGCCGTCATCAAGGACCTGGCGAGGAGCGGCACCACCCTGGTGATCGTCACCCACGAGATCGGCTTCGCCCGTGAGATCGCCGACCGGGTCGTCTTCATCGACGGCGGCCGGATCGTCGAACAGGGCCCGCCCGCCGAGGTCCTGGACAAGCCGCGCCACGAGCGCACCCGGGACTTCCTGAGCAAGGTCCTCTGACCCGCCGGCGCCGCCGGACACCACTGCTTCCCCCACGTCACCTCACCACCCCCACCCCTCTCGTCACCATCACCCCTGCCCTCACCCTCTGCGAACGACAAGGACGGCCATGCCCCTCCACATCTCCCGACGCGCCCTGACACGCGGCATCACCGCGGCCACCGCCGTGGCCACTCTCGCCACCGGGCTCGCCGCCTGCGGGGGCGAGAGCGACGCCGCGACCACGACGGCCGACACCGCCGGCTCGGTCACCGTGGGCCGGCTGTCCAACGGCGCGGCCAAGGAGACCACCCTGAAGGTCTCCGAGGTGAAGTCCATCAGCGCCGAAGTGCCCGACGCCCTCAGGAAGAGCGGCAAGCTGGTCATCGGATCCGGCACGCTGCCGTCCGGCAGCCCGCCGCTGGGCTTCGTGGGAAGCGACCAGAAGACGCTCACCGGCTCCGAGGTCGACCTCGGCCGGCTGGTGGCCGCCGTCCTCGGTCTCGAACCCGAGGTGCGCCGGTCGACCTGGGAGAACCTGTTCATCGGCATCGACAGCGGAAAGGTCGACGTCGGCTTCTCGAACATCACCGACACCGAGGAGCGCAAGAAGAAGTACGAGTTCGCCTCCTACCGGAAGGACGATCTCGCCTTCGAGGTGAAGAAGGACAACGCCTGGAACTTCGACGGCGACTACGAGAGCCTCGCCGGCAGGACGGTCAGCGTCGGCAACGGCACCAACCAGGAGAAGATCCTCCTGGAGTGGAAGGCGAAGCTGGCCAAGGAGGGCAAGAAGCCCCTCACCGTCAAGTACTTCCAGGAGACCAACAGCATCTATCTGGCGCTGAACAGCGGCAAGATCGACGCCTACTTCGGCCCCAACCCGAACCTCGCCTACCACGCGGCCAAGACCGCCGGTACGCCCCAGGCGACCCGTGTCGCGGGCCAGTTCTCCGGTGCCGGTGAGACGCTCCAGGGCCTGATCGCCGCGACCGCCAAGAAGGACAGCGGCCTCGCCAAGCCCCTCGCCGACGCCATCAACCACCTGATCAAGAACGGTCAGTACGCCAAGTGGCTCGCCGCCTGGCACCTCTCCAACGAGGCCGTCGAGAAGTCCGAGGTCAACCCGCCCGGGCTGCCGCTGACCAACTCCTGACGCCCCATCAACTCACCGACTGCCCATGCAAAGCTGACGCAGGAACGACAGGAAGGGACCGCGCCTCCGTGGCTTCCTCGATCCACCCGGGAACACCCGGTGAGGCCGGGGCGTTGTGACTCATGACGAGATGTGCGAGGCGCCGCCGGCGACAGCGGCCCGCCGATCCCGAGGGGCGGAGGTGACGGACGTGACGGATGTACCGCTGACCCGCGTCCCGAACCCGCTCCGTTCCATACGTCTTCACTCCCGGCCCCACATCGACCTCCAGCGCGTGGCCGGCGCGCTCTGTTGTTCCTGACCCGTTCCCCGCCGTGCCCCCGTCCCGGGTGTGGCCGGCTCTCTCGTACGGACCTCCAGGAAGGCACCCTCGTGTCCTCAGCTCCTTTCGCTACGCCCGTTTCTCCCCTGCACCTCGCCGTCGCCCTGGACGGCACCGGCTGGCACCCCGCCTCCTGGCGCGAGCCGGTCGCCCGCCCCCGCGAGCTGTTCACCGCCGGATACTGGGCCGACCTGGTCGCCGAGGCCGAGCGCGGCCTGCTCGACTTCGTCACGATCGAGGACGGCCTCGGCCCCCAGTCCTCCCACTTCCTGGACCCGGACGACCGCACCGACCAGGTCCGGGGCCGGCTCGACGCCGTCCTCATCGCCTCCCGCATCGCCCCGCTGACCCAGCACATAGGCCTGGTCCCGACCGTGGTGGCCACCCACACGGAGCCCTTCCACATCTCCAAGGCGATCGCCACCCTCGACTACGTCAGCACGGGCCGCGCGGGCCTGCGCGTCCAGATCACCGCCCGGCCGAACGAGGCCGCCCACTTCGGCCGCCGCACCCTGCCCCCCGTCAAGGCCTACGACGACCCGGCCACCCGGGACCTGGTGGCCGACCTCTTCGACGAGGCCGCCGACCACGTGGAGGTCGTGCGCCGCCTCTGGGACAGCTGGGAGGACGACGCGGAGATCCGGGACGTGGCCACGGGCCGGTTCGTCGACCGCGACAAGCTGCACTACATCGAGTTCGAGGGCCGCCACTTCAGCGTCAAGGGCCCCTCCATCACCCCGCGCCCGCCCCAGGGCCAGCCCCTGGTCACCGCCCTCGCCCATGACACGGTCCCGTACCGTCTGGTGGCCCGCGCCGCCGACGTCGGCTACGTCACCCCGCACGACGCCGGCCAGGCCCGCGCGATCGTCGCCGAGATCCGCGCCGAGCAGGAGACGGCCGGCCGGGCCGAGGAGCCGCTGCACGTCTTCGCCGACCTGGTGGTCTTCCTCGACGACGACCCGGCCGAGGCCGCCGCTCGCCGCGACCGCCTCGACACCCTCGCCGGCGAGGAATACACCAGCGACGCCCGGATCTTCACCGGCACCCCCGCCCAACTCGCCGATCTGCTCCAGGAGTTGCGGGCGACCGGTCTGACCGGGTTCCGGCTGCGCCCCGCCGTGGCCGGACACGACCTCCCGGCGATCACCCGGGGCCTCGTCCCCGAACTCCAGCGCCGCGACGCGTTCCGCCGCGCGTACGAGGCCGACACCCTGCGCGGACTGCTCGGCCTGCCCCGCCCCGCCAACCGCTATGCCGCAGCCTGAGCCGGACGGAGAGACCACCGACATGAGCAAGCCGCTGAAGCAGATCCACCTGGCCGCCCACTTCCCCGGCGTCAACAACACCACCGTGTGGAGCGACCCGAGGGCCGGCAGCCACATCGAGTTCAGCTCCTTCGTCCACTTCGCGCAGACGGCCGAACGCGCCAAGTTCGACTTCCTCTTCCTCGCCGAGGGCCTCAGGCTCCGGGAACAGGGCGGGCAGATATACGACCTGGACGTCGTCGGCCGCCCCGACACCTTCACCGTCCTCGCCGCGCTCGCCGCCGTCACCGACCGCCTCGGCCTGACCGGCACCATCAACTCCACCTTCAACGAGCCCTACGAGGTGGCCCGCCAGTTCGCCAGCCTCGACCATCTCTCCGACGGCCGCTCCGCGTGGAACGTCGTCACCTCCTGGGACGCCTTCACCGGCGAGAACTTCCGCCGCGGCGGCTTCCTGCCGCAGGAGGAGCGCTACTCCCGCGCCAAGGAGTTCCTCGCCACGGCCCACGAACTGTTCGACTCCTGGCAGGGCGACGAGATCGTCGCCGACCGGGCCACCGGCACCTTCCTGCGCGACGCCAAGGCCGGCGCCTTCGTCCACGAGGGACAGCACTTCGACATCCACGGCCGCTTCAACGTCCCGCGCAGCCCCCAGGGCCGCCCGGTGATCTTCCAGGCCGGCGACTCCGACGAGGGCCGCGAGTTCGCCGCCGCCGGCGCCGACGCGATCTTCAGCCGGTACGCGGCCCTCGACACCGGCCAGGCCTTCTACACGGACGTGAAGTCCCGCCTCGCCCGGTACGGCCGCCGCCCCGACCAGCTGCTCATCCTGCCCGCCGCGAGCTTCGTCCTCGGCGACACCGACGCCGAGGCCGAGGAGATCGCCCACGAGGTGCGCCGCCAACAGGTCAGTGGGGCGACCGCCATCAAGCACCTGGAATGGGTCTGGAACCGGGACCTCTCCGCGTACGACCCGGACGGTCCGCTCCCGGACGTCGACCCGCTGCTCGGGGAACACACCGTCTCCCGGGGCCGCGCCCAGGTCCGCATGTACCGCGACCCGCTCGCCACCGCCCGCGAGTGGCGCGAGCTGGCGGCGGCCCGCAACTGGTCCATCCGCGACCTGGTCATCGAGACCGGCAACCGCCAGAACTTCATCGGCTCCCCGGCGACCGTCGCGAAGACCATCAACGAGTACGTCCAGGCCGACGCCGGCGACGGCTTCATCCTCGTCCCGCACATCACCCCCGGCGGCCTCGACGAGTTCGCCGACAAGGTCGTCCCCCTCCTCCAGGAACAGGGCGTCTTCCGCACCGAGTACGAGGGCACCACCCTGCGCGACCACCTGGGCCTCGCCCACCCGGACGAGACGGGCGCTGCCGCGCGGGTGGCGTCGTGAGTTCCTGACCGTCACGCTGATCGTGCACCGCCCGGACCCGGTCACCGGCATGCGCGAGCCGACCCGGGACCGCTTCCGCGAGGCGCTCGACAACGGGCTGCTCGCCGGGGAACTCGGCTACGACGGCTTCGGCGTGGGGGAGTTGCACATCACGACGACCCCGCCGACCGCGTCCGCGTCCGCTCCCGCGAACTGCTCGTGCGGGAGCGGCGCCGCCGGGGTCACTCCGTCCAGTCGAGCTGATGCTCGGGCGTCCCCACGGACCGCCCGTACGCGACGGCCTCGGCGCGGCCCGCCGCGTCGCCGCGCCGGATGCGGAAGACCTTGTTCGCGAAGACCACGACCCGCTCGTCGCCCGCGGTGAAGTCGGCGTACCAGCCGAGTTCCGGCTCCAGCGCGGCGGCGAGCGCGTCCGCGATCCCGGCCGCGTCGCCCTCGTCGGCCTCCCACTCGACGAGCGTCCACAGCCCGGGCTGCCCCTCGACCGCACTCCCCGACACGTCGATCCTGCGCACCCCGCGCAGCCGCAGCCCTTCCGGCGCGAACCCGGCGCCGGGCCGCAGGCTCTCGCCGATGACGTAACCGGTGATCATCGCCGGCTCCCTCCGTCGATCTCCGAACAGTGCTCCCGCGAGCCTACGGCCGCACGGCTGACACCCTGTTCAGCGAGACGAGGTGCACACCACGAGGAGGTGAGGGCGGGGTGCGCGCGTGCGTGCCCCGTGGGCACGTTCACACGTCCCGGCGGCGCACGACGACCACCGCCGACCCGACCGCGACGAGCGGCCAGAGCACGTACACGATCCAGGAGCCGGGGACGGTGGCGGTGAACATGTGGGACTCGGGCGACGGCCCCCAGTTCTGGACCAGGCGCCTCCAGGCGCTGACCACCATCGCGTGGTTGACGTCGGCGGACCAGCGCTCGGTCTGCGAGAACATCATCGGCAGTATCAGCAGCGTGAAGACGCCGGTGACCATGGTCGCGGCGCCGTGCCGGATCCAGACGCCGAGGCCCAGGCCGACCAGTGCGCAGACCGGGGCGAGCAGCGCGGACGCCGCCATCGCCCGGAACACCCCGGGGTGGGTGAGGGGGACCCCGGCGTGCTGCCCGTTCAGGACGGCCTGGGAGACCAGGAAGGAACCGAGGGAGACGGCCGAGCCGACCGCGGTCCACAGCGCGGCGGTCACCACCGCCTTGGCCAGCACCATCGCACCGCGGGCAGGGACGGCCACGGTCGTGGTGCGGATCAGCCCGCTGCTGTACTCGCTCACGACGGTGAGGGCGCCGACGCCGCTGGCGACGAGCATCAGCGTCATGTAACCGGCCGGCGGATAGGCGTCGAAGGGCAGGAAATCGCGAGGCTGCCGCGTGCCCGGGCCGGCGTCGGCGATGTGCCGGGAGGCCCCCAGTGCCGCCACGGCGGAGGACCCGATGACGAACAGGGTGGTGAGCGCGATCGTCCACGGCGTGGAGCGCAGGGACCGCGTCTTGATCCACTCGGAGGCGATCAGGTCGCGGAAGCGGGCGGGCGGCTCGGCGGCGGGTGCGATCGAGGTGGTCGGCGCAGTGGAGGCGAGTGTGGTCATCGGGTTCGTCCTGCCCGGTGTTCGACGCTGTCGGCGGTGAGTTCCATGAAGGCCGCCTCCAGCGAGGCGGTGCGGACGGTCAGCTCGTTCAGCGGGATCCGGTTGTCGCAGGCGAGCGCTCCGATCCGGTCCGCGGACAGCCCGGTCACGGCGAGCTTCGCGGCGCCCGTCGAGCCCTCCACCTCGACCGACGCCCCCGCGGCGGTCAGCACGGCGGTCAGCTCGGCGGTCCGCGGGGTGCCCACGGCGACGCTGCGGCGGGTGCTGCGGGCCGCGAAGTCCCGTACCGACTCGGCGGCGATGAGCCGGCCCCGGCCGATGACGACGAGCTGGTCGGCGGTGTTCTCCATCTCCGACATCAGGTGGCTGGAGAGGAAGACCGTGCGGCCCTCGGCGGCCAGGCGCCGGAAGAGGCGGCGGACCCAGAGCACGCCTTCCGGATCCATGCCGTTGATCGGCTCGTCGAACATGAGCACGGGCGGATCGCCGAGGAGGGCGGTGGCGATCCCCAGCCGCTGCTTCATGCCGAGGGAGAATCCGCCGATGCGGCGGGTCGCCGCCTCGGCCAGCCCCACCTCCTGCAGCACCTCGTCCACCCGGCGCCGCGGGATGCCGTTGCTGCGGGCGAGGGCGGACAGGTGGGCGGCGGCGCTGCGGCCGCCGTGGACCTGGCCGGCGTCGAGGAGGGCGCCGACGTGCCGCAGTCCACGCGGGTGGCTGTGGAAGGGGACGTCGCCCACGGTGGCGGTGCCGGCGGTGGGCGCGTCCAGGCCGAGGATCACCCGCAGAGTGGTGGTCTTGCCGGCTCCGTTGGGACCGAGGAATCCCGTCACCCGGCCCGGCCGCACGGTGAAGGACAGATCGTCGACGGCGGTCTTGCCGCCGTAGCGCTTGGTGAGTTCGTTGACTTCGATCACAGGGGCAACGCTGCCGGGAGCCGCCCCGCCCCGGCATGGGGCCGTGGGCGGCAATCCCGCGACCGGATCGGCCCCGGGGCGTACGTCCACGGGCCGATGCCGCGCGGAGAGCGGCTGGCTAGTCTCGCGGCATGGACCCCACACCGACCACGGCGTTGCCGTCGCGCGTTTCGCATCGCAAGCTCCCGCTGGAAAGGGCCCGCCGGCGGTGACGAGAACGACGGTCATGGCCTGGGCCGGCGGCGTCCTGTACCTCGTGATGCTGGTCCTGCTGCTGGGGGGCGCGCCGCGGGCTTCGGGCACGGTCCACGCCGTCGGGGCACTGCTGGCCGCGAGCCTGCTCGTCGGTGTGCTGCGACGGATGCCGCTGCTGGCCCTGGCCCTGACGCTCTTCGGCGCCACCGCCGTGGTGGTGTTCCGTCCCAACACCGGCCCTGCAGGCCTGTCCGTGTCGTATCAGGGCCAGTTCCTCTCCTATCTGGCGGTGGACCTCGTCGTGGCCTTCGTCGTCGCCACCCGCACGCGGCGGGTCTCGGCCGTCGCCGTGGCCGTGGCGTTCGCCGTTCAGCTCATGGCGGTCGGCAGCTTCGCGCACGGGGACAACCTGGCGGTCAACGGCGTGATCGCGCTGCTGGCGATGGTCGCTTCGTGCATGGTCGGTCTGCTCAGCCGTGAGCGCCGTGAGCACGCGGTGGCGTTGCGGTCGCAGGAGGTGGCCGAGGCCGTGACCGCCGAACGGCTGCGGATCGCACGGGAGTTGCATGACATGGTCGCGCACAGCATCGGCGTCATCGCCATTCAGGCCGGGGTGGGCAGCCGGGTCGTCCAGACCCAGCCCGCGGAGGCCCGCGAGGCACTGCGAGCCATCGAGGCGACCAGCAGAGAGACCCTGTCGGGGCTTCGGCGCACGCTGGTGGCGCTCCGTCAGGCCGACCGGGACGCAACGGCCCCGGGAGACGCGCCCTCGCCGGGGCTGGCGGACCTCGAACGGCTGGTCACGGCGACTGCGGGCGCGGGGGTGCGCGTCGACGTGCGCTTCAGCGGGGAGCGCCGGCCCTTGCCGGCCGACATCGACCTGTCCGCCTACCGCATCGTGCAGGAGGCGCTGACCAACGTGGTCCGTCACGCGGGCTGCGACCATTGCCGGGTGACCATCGACTACGGGGACGAGGAGCTGTCCGTGGAGGTCGTCGACGACGGGCGTGGCGCCGGCGGGAGCGGCTCGGTCCACGGCTTCGGCATCATCGGCATGCGGGAGCGGGTCGGCCTGCTGCACGGCCGACTCAGCGCCGGCCCGCGTCCCGAGGGCGGGTTCCGGGTGGCGGCGCGGCTGCCGCTGCCCAAGCCCGTCGGCGTTCCGGTGGAGGCCCCATGACGGTCCGCGTCGTGCTCGCCGACGACCAGCCGTTGGTGCGGTCCGGTCTGCGCGTGCTCATCGCCGACCACCCCGACCTGGAGGTCGTCGGTGAGGCCGCCACCGGCGCCGAGGCGGTCCGGCTGGTGAGCGACATCAGCCCCGACGTCGTGGTGATGGACATCAGGATGCCCGGCATGGACGGGATCGAGGCCACGCGCCGGATCACGGCCGGTCCGGCCACCACCCGCGTCCTCGTCCTGACCACCTTCGACGACGACGACCACGTCTACGGCGCGCTCAGGGCCGGCGCGAGCGGCTTCGTCGTCAAGGACATGGCGGTCGACGACATCCTCGGGGCGATCCGCGTGGTCGCCGGCGGCGACGCACTGATCGCGCCGGGGGTCACGCGCCGTCTGATCGCGGACTTCGTAGGGCGTCCCCCGGCCGTCCCGGAGCACCCTCCACGGCCGGTCGAGGGCATCACCGAGCGGGAACGGGAGGTGCTGACCCTGGTCGGACGCGGCCGGTCTAACAGCGAGATCGCGGAGGACCTCTTCATCACGGTCGCCACCGCCAAGTCGCACGTGTCGCGGTTGCTCACCAAACTGGGGGCCCGGGACCGGGTCCAGCTCGTGATCACCGCCTATGAGATGGGGCTGGTCAAGCCGCCTCGCTGAGCGAGGCGCCGGACCCAGGGGCGAAGCGGGGAACACGCCGTTCGCACCGGCCGCCGCGCACACGGGTGCGGCCGGGCGACGTCTCCCTCCCCCCGAAGGCGACGTCGCCCGGCCTATCCCCCGGCGCCGGACTGTGGCTCGAGTGCCCCGCGTGGCGTGGGCGGTGCCGTCACCAGCACATGACGGCCGTCTCGCCCGTTCCCCATCCGGAGTACAGACGGACGCGGACGAAGTAGCGGCGGCCCTTGACGAGGCGTGCCCTGATCGTGGCGTTGTCCGGGGTGCCTCCGTCGTCCCGGCCCGCGAGGAAACGGGGCTCGCCGTCCCGCTCCTCGAAGACCACGACGACCGAGTCGCTCGCGCCGAAGGTGCCGAGGGTGTACTCGCGGGTCTCCGGCGGGTCGATGGTGAAGTCGGCCTGCTCGCCGGGCCCCAGCGTCAGCGGCACCGAACGGAACGGCACCAGCGCGGGCGGGCGCGGCACGTCGAGCGGCGGATACCAGCGGAGCACGAACTCCTTGTCCAGCGGCGAAAGTTCACCCGGCGGGTGCACACCGCCGCGGAACTGCTCGGGCTCCAGGACCAGCCCCGCCGTGAAGGGGTACTCCATGACGGACTGCGGGTCCCACACCGAGCCGTTGACCTCGGCCGGGTCCAGCTTGCGCAGGATGTTGAAGTAGGTGCGCTCCCGGCTCCAGAAGTTCGGCGGGCCCGCCAGATCGGCGTAGACGGCCTCGTCGTCCCAGTGGATGCCGGCGAACGGGCTCTGGTGCTCGTGCTGCATGCCGAGCGCGTGCCCGATCTCGTGCAGGGCCGTCGCGCGCTCCCCGGGCGCGGTCAGGTCCCAGCCGAAGTTCATGGTGCGCTCGTTGAGGCCCGAACGCAGCGCGTCCCGGCCCACGGCGGACCAGGAGCCGTCGCCCTGCTGGAAACCGATCCGCAGTTCGGCCTCCGAGCGGTCGGCGACCTCGGTGAACGTCACCCCGATGCCGAGGTCCTGCCACTCGCGGAAGCAGTCGCGCACCACGTCCCGCTGGTCCTTGCCGCCGCCCCACGGCACCCACCGGGTCCCCCCGGACCCCGGTACGGCGATGACCGAGCCGTCGCTCTCGCCGTCGAAGAAGTAGTAGTGCAGCACGGTGCCGTCGACCCACATCCGGCGACCGCTCATGAGCGCACCGAGCCGCTCGGCGGCCAGCCCCGGGGCGAACGCGGGGGCCGGCTGCTGCGCGAGCGAGCAGTAGCGGGCGGTCATGGACTCCAGAGTGCCGTGGAGCAGCGCCCGCGGGCCTGAGTCGGGGGCTACTCAAGTCGCCCTGTATCAGGCATGAGTACGCGGACTCCAGTAGATGTGACGACTTCCGTACGCGATGCCAAGAGCCTGCAGCCGTTCCCTCAGCCGTCCTCCACGCGGCCGCCCCGTCAGCCGCCGCGTTCGCTGCCGCGTCCGCCGTCCCTGTCGCCGGACCGGTCGCCGTCCTGGCCGTTCACCGGCCGGGAGGAGGAACTGGAGCTGATACGCCGCTCGTTGGCGGCCGGGCGGCCCGGCATCGTGGTGACCGGCCCCGCCGGCTGCGGCCGTACCCGCCTCGCCCTGGAGGCGATCCGGGGCACGGACTGGGCGAGGGTGGCCGGCACCCCCGAGACCCGGGACACCCCCTTCGCCGCGTTCGCCCACCTGCTCCCCGAGGACGTCACCCTCCACCGAGCCGTCCACCTCCTGTCCGGGGTCCGCCTGCTGCTGGTCGACGACGCCCACCTGCTCGACGACGCCTCCGCCGCCCTGGTCCACCAGCTGGCCGTGCAGGGCCGCACCCGTCTGCTGGTCCTGGCCACGGACGGCGCACCGGCGCCGGGCGCCGTGACCCGCCTGCGGACGGGCGAGCTCCTGCCCCGACTGGCGCTGGAGCCGCTGCCCCCCGACGAGACGGCCCACCTGCTGACGGCCGTCGCCGGCGACCCCCTGGAGCCCCTCACCCTCAACCGCCTGCTCCGCCTCGCCCGGGGCGACCTCCGCCTCCTGCGGGACCTGCTGGACGCACTGCGCGAGCAGGGCGTGCTCACCCGGTCCGCGGACACCGACGAGTGGAGGTGGCGCGGCCCGGTCCCGCTGACCCCGGCCCTCCGCGAGACCGCCGCCCCCGTCCTCGCCCGCACCGACCCCGGCGAACGCGAGACCCTGGACCGCCTCGCCTTCGCCGAACCCCTGCCCCTTCCCGTCGACACCCTGGACCTGCGCATCCTCGAACGCCTCGAGTCGGACGGCCTGATCCACGCCGCCGACGACACGACCGTCCGTCTCGCCCACCCCCTGCACGGCCCGGTGCTGCGCGCGGCGGCGGGCCGTCTGCGGGCCCTGCGGCTGACGAGAGCACGGGAGCCGTACGAACCGGCCCTCGCCGCGGAGGCGACCGCGCTGGCCGACCGCATCGCCCGCGTGGACGTCCGTGCGACGCCCACACCGGTGGGGGAGTGGCTGGTCGCGGAAGGGCGACGCGTCCCACCCGCCTACGCCGCCGTCCGCGCGCGGTTCTCACGGCTGCGGGGAGAACCGCGCGAGGCGGCGGCCTGGGCCACGGAGGGCCTGGCCGGCGCCCCCGACGACAGCGCCTGTCACCGTGAACTGACCCTCTCCACAGCCCAGTTGCGTCAGGGGGACGGCGCCCCCGACCAGCACACCACGTACGCCGCCCACGACGCGTACACCGCCTACGACGCCGTACGCCTCGGCGCCCCGGAGCGGGCCGCGGGGCTCCTCCCGCCGGGCGGTGTCTTCGCCCGTCATGCCGAAGCGCTCACGCGGGGGGACGGACCCGCCCTCGACCGGGTCGCCGAAGAGCTGGCGGAACGCGGCTTCCTGCTGTTCGCGGCGGAGGCCCACGCCCACGCCGTACGAGCCCACCGCGACCCCCGTGCGGCCCGCACCGCCCGCACACGCGCCGTCGCGCTGGCCCGCCGCTGCCAGGGCGCCCGCACCCCCGCCCTGTCCGGCCTGGTCCTGGGCGAACTCACCGCCCGCCAACGGCAGATCGTCACACTCGCGGCGGCCGGACTGAGCAACCGGCAGATCGCCGAGCGCCTCACCCTCTCCGTCCGCACCGTCGGCAACCACCTCTACAGCGCCTACAGCCGCCTCGGCGGGAGCGACCGGGGATCCCTGCCCTGGCTGGTACGACTGCCGGACACACAGCCGGCCTGACCGAGCGAGCCGGGCCCGACGGGAGGGGCGTTCACGCGGCTCCGAACGCCGTGAACGCCCACCCCGTCGCCTGATGCAGCGCGTCGCCCGGCAGCGCCGCCCGGGCGTCGCGCAGCGCCTCCGCCAGCGACGCGCCCGAACTCAGCGCCTTGTGCAGGGCCAGCATCAGCGCGACCACCGCCTCGTCGTTCACCGGCGCGCTGCTCGCCACCACGCCCGCCGTGCCGAGCGGCAGCAACGCCGTGACGAGGCCGAGGAGTTCGTCGGCGCCGACGGAGGCGAGACGGGCCGTGTCGCAGCTGGAGAGGATGATCCGGTAGGGGCTGCGGGCGAGACGTTCGAAGTCGTGGACGATCAGCGGGCCGTCGGCCATGCGCAGGGACGAGAACAGCGGGCTGTCCGCCCGGAAGGTGCCGTGCGCGGCGATGTGGGCGAGGGCGGCCCCGTCCAGTTCCTCCAGGACGCGGGGCACGCGCGCGTCCGCCTGCTCCAGCACCGTCGGCCTGCCGTACCGGCCCGCGACCTCCGGCACCTCCGCCCCGCCGGTCGCGAGCCCCGGGCCGCGCACCAGCACCTGCCGTCCGCCCGGCGGCGGCTCGGTCTCCCGGGCCCGCAGCCAGCTGCTCGCCGACGGCGACACACTGAGCACCCGCTCGCGCAGCGCGGGCAGCAGGGCCCAGGGGACGCGGTGCAGCCGCGCCGGCGGCACGATCACCACCGCACCGGAGCCGACATGGTCCGCGGCCTCGCCCAGCAGCAGCTCCTCCAGCCGCCGGCCCATCGCCTCCACCACCGCGAGCCGGTCCTCCGCCCCGGGGTGGGCGAGCCGCCGCAGCCCGGCCTGGACGTGCTCGGCCTCCCGCTCCGCCTCGGCCAGCAGCCCGCCCGCGAACCGCCGTACCCGCCCGCCGCCGCACAGCAGCACCTGCACCCGCCCGTCCAGGACGGCGAGTTCGACCAGCCGCCCGTCGCCGAGCCGCTCCAGCAGCCGGCCGACCTCGAAGCGGTCGCCGCCCCCGGGCGCCTCCCCGCGGATGTGCAGGGTCCGGGAACGGATCTCCCGCTCCAGACGGCGCTGCTCCCGCTCCAGGGTGGGCACCGGCCGGCCGTCCATCCGCGCGGTCTCCGCGCGGGCGGCGATCTCCCGGAACGCCGTCAGTCCGCTCAGCAGCGCCGGGTCGGCCGGCGGGCGGGTGGGCGGCGCCGTGAGGACCGTGGCCCGCCAGCGTTCGCTCCACAGGAGCAACTGCCGGGGCCCGCCCCGCTCCAGGGTCACCTGCTGGGCGAGCGCGGCGAGTTCGGCGCCCTGCGCGGTGGCCCGGGCGCGCAGCTCCGAGGCGCCCAGCGTCGTACGGTGGTCGTCCAGCACGTCCAGCCCGCGCCGGCAGGCCTCCAGCACGCCCCGCCCGGACCCCGTCGCCCGCGCCCACAGCGCCTGCGCCGCCCAGCCCGTCATCCGGGCCAGCGGCGGCCCGCTGCGCCGGCTGCGCGCGGCCACCGCCAGATAGCGTTCGGCGTCGACCGTCCAGTCCAGGTCCAGCGCGATCCGCCCCGCGAGCAGCCACGCCTCCGGGGCGGCGGGCGCACCGAACGCGGACAGCCGCTCCGCCACCCGGACCGCCTCCGCCACCAGCCGCCCCGACCCGCGCCCGGTGGCGACCCGCGCCTCGATCAGCACCAGCTGGGCGTGCGCCTCCCACCACGTGCGCCGCTGCCCGGCGAAGAGCCGCACGGCCAGCGCGGCCCGCGCGATCGCCGTCCCCGGGTCGCCCGCCAGCCGCGCGGCCTTCGCCGCGGCCAGCAGCAGCTCCGCCTTGCGCGTGGACTGACCGCCGATGCCGTCCAGGACCGCGATCGCCGTGTCCGCCTCGGCCAGGGCCTCGGGCGCGAGACCGGCGGCCATCAGGACCTCGCAGCGCCGGATGTTCAGCATGAACGTGGGCGTGCCGAGCTTGGCGTACCGCTCCTCGGCCTCGTCCAGCAGGCGCAGCGCCGCCGGGACGTCCCCCGACCGGAACGCGGCCAGACCCCGGCTCTCCACCGCGTCGGCCTTGTCGTGTTCCTGGCCCGTGGTGTCCCACAGCGCCTCGGCGGCCGTGAAGTCCGCGTCGGCCTGCCGTATCGCCCCGAGGGCCAGGTGGACGGTGGCGCGCAGGGTCAGGGCGCGCGCCGTCCAGATGACGTCGTCCGCCTGCCGCAGCACGGGGATCGCCCGCCGCACGTCCTCCAGGGCCTCACGATGATGGCCGAGCACCCACCAGGCGTAGGCCCGCCGGTACAGCACACGCGCGCGTGTGTGCCCCGTCCCGCGGTCCACCCCCCGCTCGAACGCGGCGAGCCCCTGCCGGGTGCGGCCCGCGTGCACCAGCGCCACCCCGAGCGTGGCCAGGACGTCCGCCTCGCGCTCGGCGGAGTCCGCGCGCGCCGCCAGTTCGCGGGCGCGCCGCAGATGGTCCAGGGCGAGGCGCATGTCGCCCCAGTCCCGCTGCCAGATCCCGATCACCTGGTGGGCGACGGAGGCGTGCAACGGTGTGGGATCGGTGTCGAGCACTCCCTCCGCCCGCGCCAACGCGTCGTTGGGGGCGGCGAACACCATCGGCAGCAGTTCGAGAACCGTGTCGTTTCCCGCTGTCACCCCACGGATGGTAGTGGTCCGGTTGCATGTCACACAGGGGTGGAGGGGTATCAGGCCGTATCAATTGGACGTCACGTCAACCGGATCCGTGCGCCGCGGGGCGCACGCCGAGGGCGTGCGGCGGAACCGCACCACCCGGCTCCGCCGTCGCACCACCTGTATCAAACGACGGCCCGGCGGCTCTGACTGACGACCACTGGGCTCAGGGGAGGACACGCCATGGCACCACAGCGATTCCACGAGCAGTTCGACCAGATCCAACGCGCGCTGCCCGGCGTCCCCCTGGCGATGGGGCCGGACGACTCCGCCGAGTTCATCTACGAGAAGGGCGTCGTCCTCGCCCGCGACGGCGAGGAGGCCCAGGTCGTCGAGGACGCCGTCCGCACCCACTTCACCGCGGCGCCCGACCTCACCCCCGACCATGTGCGCCGGGCCGGCCCGCAGGCCAACCGCTCGGGCATCACCCGCATCCAGGTCGCCGACCCCGGCCAGGGCGCACCCGGCGCCGACCGCGCCGTCGCCGGCGCCCTGCGCGCCCTGCGGGGAGCCGAGGACCGCGCGGGCCGCCGGCTCGTCAGCCGCAACCACGTGGTGTCCATCGCCGTCAACGCCTGTCCCGGCGACGAGCCGGTCCCCGCCTCCCAACCGCCCAACCCGGCCGCGGCGCCGGCGCCGTACGACCCCGACGGCGCCGTGGGCGTCCTCGTCATCGACACCGGTCTCATGCACGACCACCGCTCCTACCAACTGCTCGCCCACACCCAGGGCGACCCGCAGATCAGGGAGACGGACGAGGACGGCGTCCTCCAGCAGTACGTCGGGCACGGCACGTTCATCGCCGGACTCGTCGCCGCCGTCGCCCCCAACACCGACGTCACCGTGCGCGGCACCCTCAACGACGCGGGCGCGATCCTCGAGGACGACTTCGGCGACAGGCTCTTCGAGGCCGTCGAACAGGGCGGCTGGCCCGACATCATCAGCCTCTCCGCCGGCACCTCCAACGGCCGCGTCGACGGCCTGCTCGGCGTCTCGGCCTTCATGGAGGAACTGCGCGGCCGGCGCACCCTGTTGGTCGCCGCCGCCGGCAACAACGCCAGTGCCACACCCTTCTGGCCCGCCGCCTACGCCGCCCAGCCCGAGTACGCCGACGCGGTCCTGTCGGTCGGCGCCCTGCGCGGCGACGGCGAGTTCGGCGCCTGCTTCAGCAACCACGGCCCCTGGGTCCGGGTCTACGCCCCCGGCGAGCGCCTCGTGAGCGCCCTCACGGGCTTCGACACCCCCGTGCCGTACGTCTACCAGCACTCCACGTACGACGACTGCCGCTACGGCTTCACCTACCCCTGCACCTGCCAGTCGCCGCGCCACACCGGTGTGCTGAGCGAGCAGCGGGCGGCCACCGCGGGCAAGCCGGACCAGGTGATGTTCGAGGGCCTCGCCTCGTGGAGCGGGACGTCCTTCGCGACGCCCGTCGTGGCCGGCCTGGTCGCCGCCCACATGACGGCCCACCAGGAGACCGACCCGCGCGCCGCCGCCCGTCAACTCCTCGCCGTCAACACCGAGTTCGCCGAGGTGCGCGGATTCCACGTGCCGGCGCTGCGCCCGCCGACCTGGAGTCCCGTGCCGGTCGAACAGCTCGCGCCCTCGGTGTGAGGGCGTCATGAGGTCCGAAGCCGCACCCGCCACGGCGTACGATGACATGCCGTACACGAGGGGTGGGACCGTGGACCGTAGTGAAGTCGGCGCGCTCGTCCAGTCGGCCGTCGACGGTGACACGGCGGCCTGGAAGGCGCTGGTGGAAGGGCTGAGCCCGCTGGTGTGGTCCGTCGTGCGCGCGCACCGGCTCTCCGAGGCCGACGGGCACGAGGTGTACCAGACCGTGTGGTTCCGCTTCGCCCAGCACCTCGGGCGGATCCGCGAACCGGACAAGGCGGGTTCCTGGCTGGCGAGCACCGCGCGCAACGAGTGCCTGAAAGTGATCAAGAGCCTGCGCCGGCTGACCCCGACGGACGATCCCCAGCTGCTCGACCGCGTCAGCGAGGACCGTACGCCGGAGCAGTCGGTGCTGGACTCGGAGGAGGCGGCCGCGCAGAGCGAGCGCGTCCGCCACCTCTGGCAGGAGTTCGAGGCGCTCGGTGAGCGCTGCCGGCAGTTGCTGCGGGTGCTGATCTCCTCGCCGCCGCCCAGTTACCAGGAGGTGTCGGCCGCACTGGGCATCGCCGTGGGCAGCATCGGACCGATGCGCCAGCGATGTCTGCGCCGGCTGCGCGCCCGACTCGACGCACGGGGAGCACTGTGACCAGCAGGGACGACATGGACGACAACGACGGCGCCTTGGACGACAGCGCCTTCGACGACGAGGAGTTCGACCACGGCAGCCTGGAGGAGGAACTGCGCGAAGCCGCCGCCATCCTCGACCCGGTGCCCGCCGAGCTGCGGCAGATCGCCGTCGAGGCCTACGCGCTGCACGACCTCGACGCCCGGATCGCCGAGCTGACCTTCGACTCGCTGGTCGACGCCATCCCGGTCAGGGGAGCCGTGGACGTGCCGCGGATGCTCACCTTCCACTCCGGCGGGCTGACCGTCGACGTCGAGGTGACCACGCACGGACTGATGGGCCAGCTGCTGCCGCCCCAGCCGGCCTCCATCGAGGTCCTCGACGGACCCCGGGCCGGCGCGGCGCTCTCCGCCGACGACATGGGCCGCTTCACCAGCGACGCACCGCCCGCCGGCCCCTTCGCGCTGCGCCTGCGGGCCGGCGGGGAGGTGGTCGTCACGGAGTGGCTGCGCGCCTGAGCCGCTCCTCTCCCCGGCGTCAGCCGGAGACGGCGTCGACGAGGTCCGCCAGCGCCGAGGCGAGCCGGTGCAGCCCCGCCCCGGCGGGGCCACCCGGCTCCGACATGTACGTGTCCCGCCGGATCTCCACCATGAGGGCGGACACCCGAGGCTCGGTCCCGTAGAACTCCAGGGGGACGTACGTCCCGGCGAAGGGACTGTCCAGTCTCGTCTCCCCGACCTCCGCGAACGCCTTTTGCGCGGCCGCGAGCAGCTCGGGCGGCGTGTGGAAGGAGTCGGTGCCCAGGCAGACGGGCGGTCGCGGTCCCTCGCCGTGCAGCTCGTAGGGCAGCCGCTCGGTCGGATAGGAATGCACGTCGATGATCACGGCCCGTCCGGCGACGGCCAGCCGGTCCGCGACGGCGTCCGTCATCGCTCGCGCGTACGGCCGGAAGTACCGCTCGACCAACGGCTCGGGATCGACGTCCTCGGGGCGCAGCACCTCCCGGTGCGTGGTCCGTGTGTACACGGCGCCCATCCCGACGGCCCGCATCTCCTCCCGCTCGTCGGGGAACCGCTCCGGATCGACGACCAGCCGGGACAGCCGGTTGACGAACCGCCACGGCGTCGCCGTGGCCAGGCCCGCCGCCTCCGCCGCGATCTCCGCGGTGTGCGCGTCGGTGATGTGGTCCAGCTCCCGCTCCAGCGCCACGTCGTCCAGCACGATGCCCGCGCGCACATCCGCCGGTATCTCCCGCGCCGAGTGCGGTACGTGCAGGATCACCGGGGAGCCGGGGGCTCCGGGCAGGGACGTGAACGGCGGCGCGGCAGGGGTCATCGGACTGCTCCCGGGGCGTGGTCAGTGGCGTCGTACATGATCAAGTCGCCCTACCGGCCCACCGGGAAGGCAGGGGCGTCGGCATGACCGCGGGCAACGGTCAGGTGGCGCTTGCCCGCGTCTCTCGAAGGCGGCCGCAGACACCTCCGCCCCGGCCGGGCGGTGCGCCGGCCGGGGCGGAAGCTCGGAAAGGGCGGGCGTCAGCTCAGCGCGGCCAGCGCCTCGTTCCAGGTGGCCGACGGGCGCATGACCGCCGCGGCCTTGGCCGGGTCGGGCTGGTAGTAGCCGCCGATGTCGGCCGGCTTGCCCTGGACGGCGCCCAGCTCGTCGACGATCTTCTGCTCGTTCGCGGTGAGCGTCTCGGCGAACGGGGCGAAGGCCTTCGCCAGGTCCGCGTCGTCGGTCTGCGCGGCCAGCTCCTGCGCCCAGTACAGGGACAGGTAGAAGTGGCTGCCGCGGTTGTCGATGCCGCCGACGCGACGGGTCGGGGACTTGTCCTCGTTGAGGAAGGTCGCCGTGGCGCGGTCGAGGGTGTCGGCGAGGACCTTGGCGCGGGCGTTGCCCGTGGCCTCGGCGTACTGCTCGAGGGACGGCACCAGGGCGAAGAACTCGCCCAGCGAGTCCCAGCGCAGGTAGTTCTCCTTGACCAGCTGCTGGACGTGCTTCGGGGCGGAGCCGCCGGCGCCCGTCTCGAACAGGCCGCCGCCCGCCATCAGCGGGACGACCGACAGCATCTTGGCGCTGGTGCCCAGCTCCAGGATCGGGAACAGGTCGGTCAGGTAGTCACGCAGCACGTTGCCGGTGACGGAGATCGTGTTCTCGCCGCGGCGGATGCGCTCCACCGACAGCTTGGTGGCCTCGACCGGGGCGAGGATGCGGATGTCCAGGCCCTCGGTGTCGTGCTCCGGCAGGTACGCGTTGACCTTGGCGATCAGGTTGGCGTCGTGCGCGCGGGTCTCGTCCAGCCAGAACACCGCCGGGTCGCCCGTGGCGCGGGCGCGGGTGACGGCCAGCTTCACCCAGTCCTTGATCGGGGCGTCCTTGGTCTGGCAGGCGCGGAAGATGTCACCGGCGGAGACGGTCTGCTCGATGACCGCGTCGCCGTTGCCGTCGACCAGGCGCACGGTGCCCGTGGTCGGGATCTCGAACGTCTTGTCGTGGCTGCCGTACTCCTCGGCCTTCTGCGCCATCAGGCCGACGTTCGGGACCGAGCCCATGGTGGCCGGGTCGTAGGCGCCGTGGGCGCGGCAGTCGTCGATCACGGCCTGGTAGACGCCGGCGTAGCTGGAGTCCGGCAGGACCGCGAGGGTGTCGGCCTCCTGGCCGTCCGGGCCCCACATGTGGCCGGAGGTGCGGATCATGGCGGGCATGGAGGCGTCGACGATGACGTCCGAGGGGACGTGCAGGTTGGTGATGCCCTTGTCGGAGTCGACCATCGCCAGCTCCGGGCCCTCGGCGAGCTCGGCGTCGAAGGAGGCCTTGATCTCGGCGCCCTCCGGCAGGGACTCCAGGCCCTTGTAGATGCCGCCCAGGCCGTCGTTCGGGGTCAGGCCGGCCGCGGCGAGCTTGTCGCCGTACTGCGCGAACGTCTTCGGGAAGAAGGCGCGCACCACGTGACCGAAGACGATCGGGTCGGAGACCTTCATCATCGTGGCCTTCAGGTGCACGGAGAACAGGACGCCCTCGGCCTTGGCCCTGGCGACCTGCGCGGTCAGGAACTCGCGCAGCGCGGCCACCCGCATCACGGAGGCGTCGACGACCTCACCGGCGAGGACCGGTACGGACTCGCGCAGCACGGTGGTGGAGCCGTCGTCGCCCTTGAGCTCGATGCGGAGGGTGCCGTCCTCGGGGATCACCACCGACTTCTCGGTGGAGCGGAAGTCGTCCACGCCCATGGTGGCCACGTTGGTCTTCGACTCGGGGCTCCAGGCGCCCATGCGGTGCGGGTGGGTCTTCGCGTAGTTCTTGACCGAGGCCGGGGCACGGCGGTCGGAGTTGCCCTCACGCAGGACCGGGTTCACGGCGGAACCCTTGACCTTGTCGTAGCGGGCGCGGATCTCGCGCTCCTCGTCGGTCTTCGGCTCGTCCGGGTAGTCCGGCAGCGCGTAGCCCTGGCCCTGCAGCTCGGCGATCGCGGCCTTCAGCTGCGGGATCGACGCCGAGATGTTCGGCAGCTTGATGATGTTGGCCTCGGGCGTCTTGGCCAGCTCGCCGAGCTCGGTCAGGGCGTCCGGGATGCGCTGGTCCTCGGCCAGGTACTCCGGGAACACGGCGATGAGGCGCCCGGCCAGCGAGATGTCCCGCGTCTCCACGGCGACACCGGCCTGCGAGGCGTACGCCTGGACCACCGGCAGGAAGGAATACGTCGCCAGGGCCGGGGCCTCGTCAGTGTGCGTATAGATGATGGTCGAGTCAGTCACCGGGTGCTCCGCTCCACGTCTGCAACATTGCTCGACATCAAGATATCTCGTGCCCGACCTCGACTCGACAGCGGATCGCACAGACGTGCAGCACATGTGCGGAAGCACCGGCTCCGGGCGGCGGGACGGTCCCGGGCCGGTCCGCTCCCGCGGTCATGGAGGGCGATCGCCCACCGATCCGGCGGCCGGCCCGACCGGCCGGCCGCCCGAGCGAGAGCCACCCGCCGGTTTCCTGCGGGAGCGGCTCCAGGGCGCCACCACGCCGCGGGCAGTGATCTCCGTCAGGAGGAGATCAGGAGGAGGGGAGACCGTGCGAGGTCAGGGCGTCACGTCCGTGGCCTCCCGTTGCTGCGGAATCACCACCGCCCCCTGCTGCAGCGACACGGTGCGGGCGGGCGCCGGGATGCGGATGCCCTCCTCGCGGTAGCGGCGGTGCAGGCGTTTGATGAACTCGTGCTTGATCCGGTACTGGTCGCTGAACTCGCCCACCCCCAGGATCACGGTGAAGTTGATGCGGGAGTCGGCGAAGGTGTGGAAGCGCACCGCCGGCTCGTGGTCCGGTACCGCGCCGGTGATCTCGGTCATCACCTCGGCGACGACGTCCGTCGTGACCCGCTCCACGTGCTCCAGGTCGCTGTCGTAGGAGACACCCACCTGCACCAGGATCGTCAACTGCTGCTCGGGACGCATGTAGTTGGTCATGTTCGTCTTGGCGAGCTGCCCGTTGGGGATGACGACCAGGTTGTTGGAGAGGTTGCGGACGGTCGTCTGACGCCAGTTGATGTCCTCGACATAGCCCTCCTCGCCGCTGCTCAGCTTGATGTAGTCGCCGGGCTGGACGGTCTTGGAGGCCAGGATGTGGATGCCGGCGAAGAGGTTCGCGAGGGTGTCCTGCAGGGCGAGCGCGACGGCCAGACCGCCGACGCCGAGGGCGGTGAGCATCGGCGCTATCGAGATGCCGAGACTCTGCAACGCCACCAGGAAACCGATGGCCAGGACCAGCACCCGGGTGATGTTGACGAAGATCGTGGCGGATCCGGCGACGCCGGAGCGGGAGTGGGTGACCGTCTGCACCAGCTCGGCGACCACCCGGGCCGCCGACAGCGTCGCCGCGAAGATCAGCAGTACCGTCAGGCTCTGGTTGGCGGTGTGCTGCACCGCCCGGGTCAGCGGCAGCAGCGCGGCCGCGGCCGCCGCTCCGCCCACGATCGCCGCCCACGGCACCACCGTGCGCAGCGCGTCCACGATGACGTCGTCGCCGCTCCAGCGGGTGCGCTTGGCGTGTTTGGCCAGCCAGCGCAGCAGCGTCCGCGACAGGAAGGCCAGCAGCAGGCCCGTCACCAGGGCGATGCCGGCGAGGACGCCGTCGTCCAGGGTCAGCGCGCGGTTCACCGGTCACCTCCGGGAAGACGTTCCGCGGCGTGGGGGGCCGCCGACGGCCGGATGTGAAGTCTCGTCACGTTGTCACCTGCTCGTTTCCGGGAAGTGCGGTCGCGCGGCCCGTCCGTGGGGGACGGAGGGCGCAACCGCTCATCCTGCCGTATCCGAAACGGCAGTTCGTACCCCGCGGTCCGCCTGCGGGCCACCTTCGGCCAGGCGACGGGGGGTTCAGCCGGGCACGCCCGCCCGGTCCAGCAGCGCGGTCATCTCGGCGGCCGGGAGTGAGGGGTTGGCGGCCGCAGAGCTGCCCGCCTCCGGGTCGTCGAGCAGTTCCAGCAGCCGGGGCAGCGGCAGTCGCGGGTCGCGGGCGGCCGCCGACCGCACGTTCGCCGACTCGTCCCGGCTCAGCCGTTCGACGAGTTCGGGTGTCGCCGCGGGGTCCCGCAGGGCCAGGGCACGCTCCCGTGGATCCCCGGCGTCGGCACACCGCTGCGCGAGCCCGGCGGAAGGGAACTGCGGCCTCGCGGTCAACATGCCGACGGCCCGGTGCGCGCCGTGCAGATACAGGTCCAGCAGCAGCTCCGGCGGCGCCTTCGGATGCCGCTCGGCGAGCAGCAGTCGTACGGCGAAGTCCTCGTCGCCGGCGAGGAGTTCGACACAGTCGTCCGGCAGGCCGGGGCACACCGCGGCGCTGCGGCGCAGCCAGGTGTGCGCCGACGTCGCACACCGGCGCAGCACCTCCTCGTCCGCACGGGCCCGCCACACCCACAGCAGGGTGTCCAGCCGGTCCTGCGGGCCCACCGTCCAGTCGATCGCCGCCCGTTCCTCCTCGGTGAGTTCGGGGCGGGCGGACACCGCGAGACGCACGGCGGGGTCCTCGTGACCGGCCAGCGGGGCCGCGAGGTCGGCGGGGAAGGCGGGGTTGCCCACGAGCCGTGCGAGGTGCGTGCCGTCGCCGTCCGCCAGCAGGCGTTCGGCGAGGGAGCGCGCCAGCCTGCCGTACGCGACGACCTCCGGGAACCACACGTGCTCCGCGCGCGTCTCGACGAGCCACGCGGTGCGTTCCTCGTCGTGCTCCATGACCTGGAGCGCCGCGTACGTCCGCACCTTCGGGTCCGAGTCGTCGAGGAGCGCCTCGCGTACCTCCGGCGTCAGCTCACCCCACACGCGGCGGCAGGCCGCCTCCCGGAACCGCGGGTCCTCATGGGTGGCGAGCGGCAGCAGGACGTGGTCGGGCACCGAGGGCGAAGCGGCCGTCTCGTACCGGACGTTGACGTTGTCGTGGCTCAGCAGCCGCTCGTACGCCCGGTCGGGGAGCGGCGGGGCCGTCGCACGGAACGGCGTCGGGCCGACGGCGACCAGGATCGCGTCCGACTCGGGGCCGTCCAGGAGGCGGGCCCGCAGCTCCGGATCGGCGCCCGCGCTGTCCGCGAGCGCGGCGCGCACCCGCCGGTTCGGGTGGGTGAGCAGGGCGTGGGCCACCTCCTCGGGCAGCGAGGAGCGCCAGGTGAGCCGGGCCACGGTGAGCCAGTCGTACTCCATGTTCAGCAGCCGCAGCAGCACCTCGGCCGGTGCCGCCGCGTTGGACGCCAGCCCGGTCACCGCGTCATGTGCAGTCATCAGTCCCCCTCCATCGTTCCCCGGCGCCCACTGTGCCCTACGGGGCGCCGGGGAACCATCACGTGGCTGTCGAGGGGCCGGTCAGATCACCTTCAGCCGCACCAGCGCGCCCAGCGTCAGCGCCCCCGGCAGCAGCGGCAGCCACACCGTGATGATGCGGTAGGCGAGGACCACGGCCGTGGCGAGCGCCACCGGGCCGCCCGCCGCCACCAGCGCCACGATGAGCGCCGCCTCCACCGAGCCGATCCCGCCCGGCGTGGGCACGAGGGCGACCGCCACCGTGGCCGCCAGATACGCCACCGCCATGTGCGCCGGCGGCACCGGAAGCCCCAGGGCCTGCCCGACCGCGGCGAGCCCGGCCGCCTGCAGCGCCGGGAAGGCGAGGGAACCGCCCCACAGGGCCAGCGCCCGGGCCGGACGGGTGTGCACCGAGCGTGCCTCGCCGAGCGCGGTGCGCAGGAAGGAGCACACCGCCGACCGCAGCCGTCGTACGAGGAGCAGCGCGGCCGCCGTCAGCAGCGCGGCCCCGCCGAGCACGGCCAGGAGCGGGCCGAGGGCCCCCTCGGGCAGGAGGGCGCCGAGCCGCAGCGCGCCGGGGAAGGCGAGGAGCAGCGCGGTCAGCAGGCCCACGCGGGCGACGCCCTCCGCCAGCAGGTACAGCGCGAGGGCAGCCGAGGAGCGGGCCAGGGGCACCCCGCACACGGCCATGAACCGCAGGTTGACCGCGCTCGCGCCGAGACCCGTCGGCAGCAGGTGGTTGGCGGCGCCCGCCGCGAACTGGGTGGCCAGCAGCCGCAGCCGGGGCAGCCGTTCCACCACCGCGCCCTGCCGTGTGACGGCCGCCGCGACCCAGGTCAGACAGGTCGCGCCGGCCGCGGCCAGCAGCCACGGCCACCGGGCCGAGCGCAGATGGCCGAAGCCCTCGGCGAGGACCGACCAGTGCCGCACCGCGACGATCCCGACGAGGAGGAGCGGGAGCAGACACAGCACCTGGCGGACCGGGAGACGCCCGCGGGACCGGTCCTGCCGGGGGGACCGGTCCTGGGGAAGAGGACCTTGGGGAAGAGGTCCTTGGGGAAGGTGAACCGCGCTCACACCCGGAGAGGGTTTCCGCGCCACGTCAACGAAGGGTGGCCGCAGTGTGGACGGCGGCGGGGGAGGAGACATCGTCATGTTGACCTCAACAATGCTTGAGGAATTACGGTCCTTCTCATGAGCATGGAGACCACCGCCTGGACGCAGCTGTACAGCGTCATGAACGCGCGGCACGAACGCCGCCCCTTCGACCGTGCGACCCTGCGCCGCATCGGCGCGTTCGCCCGCCCGCACCGCCGCCGCATCGCCCTGTTCCTGCTGCTCGGGGTGGTGACCGCGCTGCTCGCCGTCGCCACGCCCGTCCTCGCGGGGCGGGTCGTCGACGCGATCGTGTCGCACGGCGACGCCGGCACCGTCGTCCGGCTGGCGCTGCTGATCGCGCTCATCGCCGTGCTGGAGGCGGCGCTCGGCATCCTGGGCAGGAGACTCTCGGCGACGCTGGGGGAGGGGCTCATCCTCGATCTGCGCACGGCTGTGTTCGATCATGTGCAGCGGATGCCGGTCGCGTTCTTCACACGTACTCGTACGGGAGCGCTGGTCTCCCGGCTCAACAACGACGTGATCGGAGCCCAGCGGGCCTTCAGCAACACGCTGTCCGGAGTGGTCAGCAACCTGGTGACGCTGGTGGTCGCCCTCGCCGTGATGCTCACCCTGTCCTGGCAGGTCACCCTGCTCGCGCTGCTCCTGCTGCCGGTGTTCGTGCTGCCCGCCCGCCGGATGGGCCGGCGGATGGCCGGCATGCAGCGGGAGGCGGCCGCGCTCAACGCGGCGATGGGCACCCGCATGACCGAGCGCTTCTCCGCGCCCGGCGCCACCCTCGTCAAGCTCTTCGGCCGCCCCGAGCAGGAGTCGGCGGAGTTCGCGGCCCGCGCCGCGCTGGTCCGGGACATCGGTGTCCGCACGGCGACGGCCCAGTCCGTGTTCATCACCTCCCTCACCCTCGTCTCCGCCTTGGCGCTCGCCCTCGTCTACGGCCTCGGCGGCCGGCTCGCCCTGAACGGCACCCTGGACCCCGGCGCCGTCGTCGCCCTCGCCCTGCTCCTCACCCGCCTGTACGCCCCGCTCACCGCCCTCGCCGGGGCCCGGGTCGAGGTGATGAGCGCCCTGGTCAGCTTCGAGCGCGTCTTCGAGGTGCTCGACCTGAAGCCGCTCATCGAGGAGTCGCCGGACGCCCGTGAGGTGCCCGAGGGCCCCGTCTCCGTCGAGTTCGAGGACGTCCGCTTCGGCTACCCGTCCGCCGACAAGGTCTCCCTCGCCTCCCTGGAGGAGGTCGCCACCCTCGACACCCGCGGCGGCGCCGAGGTCCTGCACGGCGTCTCCTTCCGCGCCGAACCCGGACAGACCGTCGCCCTCGTCGGCTCCTCCGGCGCCGGCAAGTCCACGGTCGCCCAGCTCCTGCCGCGCCTCTACGACGTCGACGAGGGCGCCGTCCGTATCGGCGGGACCGACGTCCGTGACCTGAGCGCGCGGTCCCTGCGGGAGACGCTCGGCATGGTCACCCAGGACGGCCACCTCTTCCACGACACCGTCCGCGCCAACCTCCTCCTCGCCTCCCCCGAGGCCGACGAGGACGCGCTGTGGGACGCCCTGCGCCGGGCCCGCCTGGAGGACCTGGTCCGCTCCCTGCCCGACGGTCTCGACACGGTCGTCGGCGAGCGCGGCTACCGCCTCTCCGGCGGCGAACGGCAGCGCATGACCATCGCCCGGCTGCTGCTGGCCCGCCAGCGGGTCGTCATCCTCGACGAGGCCACCGCCCACCTCGACAACACCTCCGAGGCGGCCGTCCAGGAGGCACTCACCGAGGCCCTGACGGGCCGCACCGCGATCGTCATCGCCCACCGTCTGTCCACCGTGCGCTCCGCCGACCTGATCCTCGTCGTCGAGGCCGGCCGGATCGTGGAACGCGGCACCCACGAGGAACTGCTGGCGGCGGACGGGCGGTACGCCGAGCTGTACCGGACACAGTTCGCACAGCCGGAGACGGTGGCCGACCTGGCGGTGTGAGCGGGGAGGCCGCGGTGGTGGCGTGAGGGGGAAGGCGCGGCGGTCGGTGGCCCTCGGCCGGCGGTCGCGCCGGGCGCGGCACGTGTGCCGCCTGTGCTGCACATCCCTCCTGAACGGGCCCACCGCCTGTGCCGCGCATCCCTCCTGGACGGGCCCACCGCCGTGGTCCACCGCGAACCGCGCGGCGAGAGCGGCGAGTTGCCGCGCCGTCTCGCCCGCACCCGCCACCCGGGTGTTCGCCGCGCCGCAACCACCGGCGAACCGGGTGCTGCTGGGCGCGGGCGAGACGGCAACGGCGGCACCGCGGTCCCGGGCGCGTGACACGCCGCCGGATGGTCCATCCGGCGGCCCGTGAACATTCCGGTCATATGGTACGGAATATGAAGAAATGCCATATCGCGTACCTCGCGTGCACCGCGGCGGTCGTCGCAGCAGGACTGGGAGCCGCCCCGCCGGTTCCCAGCCACAAGACCCATGTGGTCCACCCGGGGCAGTCGATCCAGAAGGCGGTGGACGCCGCCAAGCCGGGCGACACCGTTCTCGTGACCGCCGGCACCTACCGCGAGAGCGTCACGGTGACCAAGCCGGGGCTCACCCTGCGCGGCGTGGGCCTCAGCACGGTGATCGAGCCGAGCGCCAAGAAACCGTCGAACACCAAGCAGCCTTCTGGCACCAAGAAGCCGTCGAACACCAAGAAGCCGGCCGACGCCAAGAAGCCGGCGGACAAGAAGGGGGCCGGCTCCGAGAAGGCCGCCGTCAGCTGTGCCGAGGCCGGCAACGGCATCTGCGTGGAGGGCACGAAGAACCGTCGCCTCAAGGACGTCACCATCGCCTCCCTGAAGGTGACCGGGTTCGCCAAGTCGGGAGTGTCCGCCGTGTCGACCGACCGGCTGACCGTACGGAACGTGGTCGCGTCGAAGAACGGGGTGTGGGGCATCGCCCAGGAGCGCTCGGTGCGCGGCGTGTTCCGGTGGAACACCGCCCGGCAGAACGGCGACGCGGGTTTGTTCCTCGCCAACACGATCACGGCCGAGGAAGGCGCCCAGGACTCCAGGGGCGCGGTGGTCGACCACAACCGGCTGGAGGACAACCGGATCGGCCTCACGGTCCGCCGTCTGCGCAACCTCACCGTCGAGCGCAACCACGTCACCGGCAACTGCGCGGGCGTGTTCGTCGTCGGCGACGAGAACAAGCCCAAGGCCGGCGACCTGACCGTGCGTGACAACCGCATCGAGCGGAACAACAAGTCCTGCCCGAAGACCGCGCGCCTGCCCTTCCTGCAGGGCTCCGGCATCGTGCTCACCGGCGCCGAGGACACCCTGGTCACGCGCAACACGATCAGGAACAACGTCGGCACCTCGCCGCTGTCGGGCGGCATCGTCCTGTTCAAGAGCATGGTCGGCGCCACCAGCGAGCGGAACCACATCAGCGGCAACACGCTGCGGGGCAACTCCCCGGCGGACCTCGTCAACACGGACACCGGCAAGGGCAACACCTTCGAGGGCAACACCTGCCGCTCGTCCAAGCCCGCCGGACTGTGCTGACCGGCCGGCGCCGGCCGGCGACGACGACCGTCGACCGTACCCCCGTTGAACGTTGACCCGAGAAGAAAGGAAGGCGGCGCATGACGACCGCACAGACCGCCCCACCACCGTCCATGCGGCTGAGGGAGCTCGTGTTCGGCGCGGCGTGCGCCGCCGCTCTCCGCGCGGCCGCCCGGCTGGGAGTCGCCGACGCCCTCGGCGACAGCCCCATGACCGTGCCGGACCTGGCCGCGGCGGTGAAGACCGAACCCCAGCCGCTCAGACGGCTGTTGCGGGCCCTGTCCTGCTACGGCGTGTTCGCCGAGCAGCCGGACGGGACCTTCGCGCACACCGACATGTCCCGGCTGCTGCGCGAGGACGACCCGCACAGTCTGCGCTACATCACCCTGTGGTGCACCGAGCCGTGGACCTGGGACGCGTGGCCGCACCTGGACGAGGCGGTCCGCACCCACCACAACGTCGTCGAGGACCTGTACGGCAAGGAGTTCTTCACCTACCTCAACGAGGACGCCCCCGAGTCGGCCGAGGTCTTCAACCGGGCCATGACGACCTCCAGCAGACAGTCCGCGCAGGACGTCGCCGACTTCCTCGACCTGTCCGGGAGTTCGTCGGTCGCCGACATCGGCGGCGGCCAGGGACATGTGGTGGCGAGCCTGCTGGAGAAGTACCCCTCCCTCCACGGCACCCTGCTCGACCTGCCACGCGTGGTCGAGAACGCCGACCCGCGCCTGCGTGCGGGCGGCGCGCTCGCCGACCGGATGCGCATCGTGCCCGGCGACTGCCGCGTGGCCATCCCCTTCCAGGCCGATGTGTACGTCATCAAGAACATCCTGGAGTGGGACGACGACAGCACCGCCCGGACCCTGCGCAACGTCATCGAGGCGGGCGGACCCGGCACCCGGGTCGTCGTCATCGAGAACCTCGTCGACGACACGCCCTCGATGCGCTTCAGCACCGCCATGGACCTGCTGCTGCTCCTCAACGTCGGCGGGGCCAAGCACACCACCGACAGCATGGTCGGCCGGCTCACCGACGCCGGTCTGGTCGTCGACGACATCCGTCCGGTCAACCCCTACCTGCACGCGTTCGACTGCCACGTGCCCGGCTGACCACCCCTTCGGCCACCGGCACACCACCGGTCGCCGGG
>NZ_JBNCAQ010000043.1:0-4401 GCF_049808595.1 Streptomyces aurantiaciflavus
TCCCTGCGCCGCCCGAGCCCTGCCTTCACATGGAGTCCGCTCTGTGGGTCAGAGCTGGCCGCCGACGAAGACCGTCAGGTCGACGAGGCGGTTGGAGTAGCCCCACTCGTTGTCGTACCAGCCGATGACCTTCACGTTCTTGCCCTCCTGGACCATGGTCAGGGAGGAGTCGAAGGTGCAGGACGCCGGGGCGTTGACGATGTCGGAGGAGACGATCGGGTCCTCCGTGTACTCGAGGATGCCCTTGAGCTCGCCCTCGGCAGCCTTCTGGAAGGCGGCGTTGACCTCTTCCTTGGTGACCTCGCGGCCCAGCTCCAGGACCAGGTCGGTGACCGAGCCGGTCGGGACCGGGACGCGCATGGCGATGCCGTCCAGCTTGCCCTTGAGCTGCGGCAGGACCAGGGCGGTGGCCTTGGCGGCACCGGTGGTGGTCGGGATGATGTTCTCGGCGGCGGCACGCGCGCGGCGCAGGTCCTTGTGCGGGAAGTCCAGGATGCGCTGGTCGTTGGTGTACGCGTGCACCGTCGTCATCAGGCCCTTGACGATGCCGAAGTTCTCGTCCAGGACCTTGGCCATCGGCGCCACACAGTTGGTGGTGCAGGAGGCGTTGGAGATGACGTGGTGGTTGGCCGCGTCGTACTTGTCCTGGTTGACGCCCATCACGATGGTGACGTCCTCGTCCGTCGCCGGCGCCGAGATGATGACCTTCTTGGCGCCGCCGGCGAGGTGCTTCTCGGCGTCGGCCTTCTTCGTGAAAATGCCGGTCGACTCGATGACGATGTCGACGCCCAGCTCGCCCCACGGGATGTCGGCGGGGTTGCGCTCGGACAGGACCTTGATGGTGTGGCCGTCGACGGTGATCGTGTCGGCGGTGTGGGTGACCTCCTGCTTGAGGCGGCCCAGGATCGTGTCGTACTTGAGCAGGTGAGCGGTGGTCGCGGTGTCACCCAGGTCGTTGACAGCCACGATCTCGATGTCAGCACCCTGCTCCAGCAGCGCGCGGAAGTAGTTACGACCGATGCGGCCAAAGCCGTTGATGCCTACGCGGATCGTCACGAACCGATCTCCTCGTTGGTACGCCGGCCATGCGGTGCCGGCGAGCTGTGTTTGGGATGTCCCCGACCACCCCCGACCCTACCTCTCCGAGGGCCCCGTGGTGACATCGAGTCGCCGCATACACGGCAGGACGGTCCGTACCCGCCAGTAGGGGTACGGACCGCCCTGTCAGGAAGGCGTGTTCGCTCGTTTCGGTCACATCGCGTCGAGCGGTGCTGACCTCAGCGTGTCACTCGTCAAGTGAGTCGAGCGCCTTTCCGATGAGCGCCTTGCGGTCGGCCGCCGCGGTGACGTGTTCCAGGCCGAAGCCCAGCAGCACCGTGTCGTCCGTCGTGACGGAGGCGTACGTCTGGAAGAGCGCTCCGGAGCGCGTCCAGTCGTTGACGACCGCGGGGCTGCCCGCGGGCGGGCCCGGAACGCGCCAGGCGCCGAGCGACGTCTCGAAGCCCTCGGTCTCGGTCGCGGTGCCGCCGATGACGAGGGAGGCGTTGTCGACGAGGACGCCGCGGCCGCCGGAGCCGGGGTCGGTGATGTAGGAGAGCGCCACCTCGACGGTCTTCCCGGCGTACGCGGAGAGGTCGAAGGACACCTCCTGCCAGCCGGCCGACGCTCCGGTGAAGCTGTTCCAGGAGCCGCTGGTGCCGGTGGGCGTGCAGGCGCCGCCGGCGAGCGTCAGGTACCGCTTGAGGGCGGGGTGCGCCTGGACGAAGTAGCCGGCCCCGCACTCGGCCGGTACGGCGGTGCCGGTGGCGCCGCCCGCCTCCGGGAGCGTGGTCCAGTCGTCGGCGCCGGCGGTGTGCGCCTCCAGGACGGCGTGGTCGTAACCCTCCTCCGTGTTCCACAGCATGCGCGTCCGCAGCGTCGGCTTGTCGGACGCGCTCACCTTGGTGAGGTCGATGGTGCGGGCGAGGCGGTTCCAGGCGTAGTCGCTGTGCGTGACGGCGGCCATGGACGTGCCCTCGTAGGGCCCGTACGGGTTGACGGTGCCGGGGTAGAGGCCCGCGCCCGCGCTCGTGAACTGCGGGAAGGTGTCCACGGGCAGGGTCTCGGACGTGACGCTGTACGACCCGGCCTGGTTGAGCGGGTTGCCGGGTGCGGCGCCCAGCGGCCCGGCGGCGCCGGCGAGCGCGCCCGTGCCCTTGAAGGAGGTCGCGTCGGACAGGGACGTACGGGTGTAGGCGCCCAGGTAGTACTGGCTGAAGTCGTTGGACGGGGTGCCGTCGCCGAGGTCGACGTCACCGCCGGCCCGCTCGCCCGCCTCGATCAGCTTGCCGCCCTCGTTGAGGAAGGCACGCAGCTCCAGCTGGGTCGGGTTGCCGGGGGCGCCCGCGCCCGTGTAGTGGACGACCGTGCCGAAGTGGTTCAGCACGCCGAGCGCGTCCGGCACGCCCTGGGTGGCGACGTCCCAGACGATCGCCCTGCGGCCGTTGGCCTTCAGCGCGTCGACGTAGGTCTGCGCCTGCGTGGCGGCCGCGCCCTCCTCGGCCACGACGAGGGTGTCGGCCTTGGGCCGCGCGGCGACGGTGTAGGTGAAGTGCTTGCTGGAGACCTTCTTGCCGCTCTTCGTCTCGCCGGTGAACCACACCTCGACCTTGTCGCCCGGTTCGCCGTGCCGGACCTTGGCGCGGTACTCGTCGAAGTGGAGGTTGTCGTCACCGCCGTAGGTCTCGCCGCCCTTCCAGGGCCTCAGCGTCTCGTCGTGGACCCGGCCGCCGTTGACGCGGTACCTGAGTTCCTTGTCGCGGACCGCCTTGCGGACGACGGCGGAGACCTCCTGGTCGGCGCCGCGCGCGTACGACGTGGTGAAGGCGGCCGGGGTGAAATCGGCGGCGGTCAGGCCGACCGAGGACTTCGGCTGGTCGGGGCGGGCGGCGCTCTCGGCGACGGAGAGCGCGAAGGGGATGTTCTTCGCGAACTCCTGCTGGATCAGCTTCTCGTCGTCCGGGAAGTTGAAGACCGACTGGCAGTCGGCCGCGTTCCACTGGTCGCCGGGGTCGAGGTTCGAAGCCGTCTGGCAGGTCGACATCTCGGGCGTGAACATCGCCGTGCCGTTGACGTTGGCCGCGTGGCCGTCCGCCTCGCCGTTGGTGGTGTACAGCTCCGAGGAGACCTGGGGGTGGTAGCCGGGGATCGCGGAGTTCTCGGGGGTGCCGGCCAGCGCCTTGTACATGACGTCGTCCGGGGTGTCCGTCGCGACCTGCCAGCCGACGCCGTAGAGGAGGAGCTCGGCGGCGGAGTGGTAGTTGATGCCGTACTCGAAGCCGATGCGCTTCTCGAAGGCGTCCAGGGCCTTCGTCTCGGGCTCGGAGCCGGGGCCGGCGCCGCGGTAGGTCTGGCTGGTGGGGTTGGGCGACGAACCCTCGTCGTCGTAGCCCCACTTGTAGGCGAAGTTGCGGTTGAGGTCGACGCCGTCGCCGGTGCTGATCACACCGTCGGCGTTGACGTCCCGCAGGTTCTTGCGCCACAGGCGGTTGTCGTCGTTCTGGAAGGTGTAGTCGTAGCCGTCGGGGTTGGCCGACAGGACGAACCACAGCTCGGTGGTGTCGACGAGCTTCCTGATGCGCTTGTCGGTCCTGTAGTTGTCCAGGTAGTGGTGGAGCAGCCGGCGGGTCATCTCCGGGGTGATCCACTCGCGGGCGTGCTGGTTGGAGAGGTACAGCACGGCGGGCTTGGAGCCGTCCTTGGTCTTCTTCGCGTTCTTGGTGAGCTTGAGCGCGAGGATGTCCTGGCCGTTGATCGTCCGGCCGATGGAGACGACCTTGGTGAGGCCGGGGTTCTCCTGGCCGGTGCGGAGGATCTCCTCCTTCAGGCCGCCCTTGCCGCTGTAGGGGCGGAACACGCCGTCGGCGGCGGCCTCGACGCGGTTCTCGGCCTTGGCCGACAGGGTGTGCTCGGTGAGGGCGACGCCCTGCTTCTCGAGCTTTCTTGCCTGGTCGTCGGTCAGGTAGACCTCGACGGTGGCGGTGCCCCGGTCGGGCGCCTGCTCACTGAGTTCGTGTCCGTCCTGACCGGCTGCCAGCAGCAGCGGGATCTGCTTCTTGGTGACCTCGGCGCGGAAGACCTTGACCTCGTCCGCGTCGGATGTCCGGGGTGAACTCCCGGGTTGTGCCTGGGCGATGGGTGCGATGCTCGCTCCGCCGATCAGGAGCGCGCCGACAGCGAGGATCGATCTCGCTCTACGTCTCATGAACCCCCCTAGCGTGGGTCCGCCACAGCAGCGAACACATGCCAGGCTCATGTCCGTCCATGATCGAGTCAAGGGTGCCTCAAGGGGGGTTCAAGGAGGGGCGGTTGTCATCAGGGGTGCTGCGATCCAAGAGCTGGGAAACGCTGGTGCCGACGCCC
>NZ_JBNCAQ010000043.1:4411-83261 GCF_049808595.1 Streptomyces aurantiaciflavus
AAGTGGGCGTCGGCACCAGCGTGTTGGTCAAGGATGCCGGTGGTCCGGCGTGTTGACGATCCGTTCCTTCTCGGGCCGATCCCTGTCAGCCCGCCAGATTGTCGGCCAGTTCCTCCGTGAGGTTGGCCTCGGTACCCGGGATGCCGAGGTCGGAGGCGCGCTTGTCGGCCATCGCGAGCAGCCGGCGGATACGGCCGGCGACCGCGTCCTTGGTGAGCGGCGGGTCGGCGAGCGCGCCCAGCTCCTCCAGGGAGGCCTGCTTGTGCTCCATGCGCAGCCGGCCGGCCGCCGCGAGGTGCTCGGGGACCTCGTCACCGAGGATCTCCAGGGCGCGCTGGACCCGGGCGCCGGCGGCGACGGCGGCGCGGGCGGAGCGGCGCAGGTTGGCGTCGTCGAAGTTGGCGAGACGGTTCGCCGTGGCGCGCACCTCGCGGCGCATCCGGCGCTCCTCCCAGGCCAGCACCGACTCATGGGCGCCGAGGCGGGTGAGCAGGGCGCCGATGGCGTCGCCGTCGCGGACGACGACCCGGTCGACCCCGCGGACCTCGCGGGCCTTCGCCGCGATGGACAGGCGGCGCGCGGCGCCGACGAGGGCGAGCGCGGCCTCGGGACCCGGGCAGGTCACCTCGAGGGAGGACGAACGGCCGGGCTCGGTGAGCGAGCCGTGCGCCAGGAAGGCGCCGCGCCAGGCCGCCTCCGCGTCACAGGTGGCGCCGGAGACCACCTGCGGGGGCAGGCCGCGGATCGGGCGGCCGCGGCCGTCGACCAGGCCGGTCTGGCGGGCCAGCTGGTCGCCGCCCGCGACCACGCGTACGACGTAGCGGGAGCCGCGGCGCAGACCGCCGGGCGCCATCACGATCAGCTCCGAGCTGTGACCGAAGATCTCCAGGATGTCCCGCTTGAGCCGGCGGGCCGCCATCGCGGTGTCCAGCTCCGCCTCGATCACGATGCGCCCGCTCACCAGGTGGAGGCCGCCGGCGAACCGCAGGACGGCGGAGACCTCCGCCTTTCTGCAGCAGGTCCGGGTGACGGGGAGCCGGGAGATCTCGTCCTTCACCGCTGCCGTCATCGCCATGGGCCGATCCTTCCATGCATCCGAAAAATACGGTCGTACGCGGCGGCCAGCAGCTCCGGATCATGCCGCGGAGTCCCGTCGGGCCGGGCCACCGGCGCCAGCTCGACCGCTGCCCCGAACCGCTTGGCGGCGGCGGTCAGGGATTCACGGTCGGGCACGGCGGCCTCGTCGGCCAGCACCACGTCCAGGGCGAGTTTAGGGGCGTGTCGTCCCAAAACCTCCAAATGACGCTGCGGGGAGAAGCCCTCGGTTTCTCCCGGCTGCGGCGCGAGGTTCAGGGAGAGTACCCGGCGCGCCTTGGTCTCCGTGAGGGCGTCCAGCAGCTCCGGCACCAGCAGGTGCGGGATGACCGAGGAGAACCAGGAGCCGGGCCCGAGGACCACCCAGTCCGCGTCGAGGACGGCCTCCACCGCCTCCGGGACGGCCGGCGGGTCGTGCGGGACGAGATGCACGGACTGCACCTCGCCGGGCGTCAGCGCGACGGTCGCCTGCCCGCGCACGGTCTCGACGTCCTCGGGGCGCTCCGGATCATGCCCCTTCACCAGCGCCTGCAGCTCCAGCGGCACGGCGGACATGGGCAGCACGCGGCCCTGCGCGCCCAGGAGCTTGCCGACCAGGTCCAGGGCCTGGACATGGTCGCCGAGCTGCTCCCACAGGGCGACGATCAGCAGGTTGCCCACGGCGTGGCCGTTGATCTCGCCCTGCGACTGGAAGCGGTGCTGGATGACCCGGGCCCAGGTCTGGCCCCAGTCGTCGTCGCCGCACAGCGCGGCCAGCGCCTTGCGCAGGTCGCCGGGCGGCAGCACGCCCAGTTCGTCCCGCAGGCGGCCGCTGGAACCGCCGTCGTCGGCCACGGTGACGACGCCGGTGAGGTCGCCGGTGATCCGGCGCAGCGCGGTGAGCGAGGCGGACAGCCCCATGCCGCCGCCGAGGGCGACGACCTTGGGCTGGGTGCCGCGGCGGCGCGGTTTGCCGCCCCGGGCCTCGACCGGCCGGCTCACGCGCCCCTCCGGCGCCATTCTGCGCAGCCGGCCCAGCCGCGGAGTACGTCCTGTCATTCCCGTCCCATGTCCCGGTGGACGACCACCGTCTCCACGCCCTCGGCCGCGAGGCGCGCGGCGAGCTTCTCCGACATCGCGACCGAACGGTGCTTGCCGCCCGTACAGCCGACCGCGATGGTCACGTAGCGCTTGCCCTCCCGGCGGTAGCCCGCGGCGATCAGCTGCAGCAGCTCCGCGTACCGGTCGAGGAACTCCTTCGCGCCGGGCTGGTTGAGGACGTAGGTGGCGACCTCCTCGTTCAGGCCGGTGTAGGGGCGCAGCTCCGGGACCCAGTGCGGGTTGGGCAGGAAGCGCATGTCCACGACCAGGTCGGCGTCGACGGGGAGGCCGTACTTGAAGCCGAAGGACATGACGGTGGCCCGCAGTTCGGGCTCCTCCTCGCCGGCGAACTGGGCGTCCATCTTGGCGCGCAGCTCGTGCACGTTGAGGCTGGAGGTGTCGATCACGAGGTCGGCGTCGCCGCGCAGCTCGCGCAGCAGCTCGCGTTCGGCGGCGATGCCGTCGACGATGCGGCCGTCGCCCTGGAGGGGGTGCGGGCGGCGCACGGACTCGAAGCGGCGCACCAGGGCGTCGTCGGAGGACTCCAGGAAGACGATCCTCCGGGTGACGTTCTTCGACTCAAGGTCGGCGAGGGACTCGCGGAGGTTGTCGAAGAAGCGCCGGCCGCGGACGTCGACGACGACCGCGATCCGCGCCACGTTGCCCTGGGAGCGGGCGCCGAGCTCCACCATGGTGGGGATCAGCGCGGGCGGGAGGTTGTCGACGACGAACCAGCCGAGGTCCTCCAGACACTTGGCGGCCGTCGAGCGGCCCGCCCCGGACATGCCGGAGATGATGACCAGCTCGGGGATGGCCGCCTCGGGGATCCCGGGTGGTGTGACGTCCGTACTCACCTGTGCTCCGTCTTCGTGTCCTGCGGTGTGCTCGGCGCTGCCGGGGCCCGCGTCGGGCGCGGCGGCGTCGTGGCGTGTGTCGTGCCGGGTGGGATCCTCGCCGGTTTCCCCGGGCACCTGCCGGGGTGCCGCCGTGGGCGCCTGATCTCGGTCGGTCGTGTGCTGTGCGTCGTGCTCGGTCATGTCTCCTGCCCCCGTCGTTCTTCCGGGGGGCCCGCGGTGACGGGCTCCCCTGGGGAGCCCGCCGTCGTATCGGGCTCCTCCTCATCCATGATCTCTCCTGTCGCCGTGTTGACGGCGGGTGCGGGCGGAGCCGCCTGGGCGAGGGCCGCGACGATCGTCTCGGCCGTCTTGCGGCCTATGCCGGGTACCTCGCAGATCTGGTCGATCGTCGCGGAACGCAGCTTCCTCACCGAGCCGAAGTGCTTGATCAGCGCCTGCTTGCGCGTCTCGCCGAGGCCCGGCACGTCGTCCAGGGGGCTGGAGCGCAGTCGCTTGGTCCGCTTGGTCCGCTGGTACGTGATCGCGAAGCGGTGGGCCTCGTCGCGGACGCGCTGGAGCAGATAGAGGCCCTCGCTGGTGCGGGGCAGGACGACCGGGTCGTCGTCGTCCGGCAGCCAGACCTCTTCCAGGCGCTTGGCGAGTCCGCAGACGGCTATGTCGTCGATGCCGAGCTCGTCCAGGGCCCGCTTGGCTGCCGCCACCTGCGGCTGTCCGCCGTCGACGACGACGAGCTGGGGCGGGTAGGCGAAGCGCTTGGGGCGGCCGTCGTCGTCCTTGAGGGCGTCGGTGAAGGGGGCCCCGGTGACACTCGCGGACTCGTCGGAGGGGGTGGCGGCGGAGCCGTTGGCGGAGGCCTCGCCGGCGCCCGGCTCGCCGTCGGTCCACTCGCCCGTCCGCTCCTTCTCGGCGAGGTAGCGCCGGAAGCGGCGGGTGATCACCTCGTGCATGGAGCGGACGTCGTCCTGACCCTCGAAGCCCTTGATCTGGAAGCGGCGGTACTCGCTCTTGCGCTGCAGGCCGTCCTCGAAGACGACCATGGAGGCGACCACGTCGTCGCCCTGGAGGTGCGAGATGTCGTAGCACTCGATCCTGAGCGGGGCGCTGTCCAGGTCGAGGGCCTCGGCGATCTCCTCCAGGGCACGCGAGCGCGTGGTGAGGTCGGAGGCGCGCTTGGTCTTGTGCAGGACGAGGGCCTGCTGGGCGTTGCGCTCGACGGTCTCCATGAGGGCCCGCTTGTCGCCGCGCTGCGGGACGCGCAGCGACACGTTGGAGCCGCGGCGGCCGGTGAGCCATTCCTGGACGGGCTCCACCGGGTCGGGCAGGGCGGGGACCAGGACCTCCTTGGGGACGGCGTCCCCGGTCTCCTCGCCGTAGAGCTGCTGGAGGGCGTGTTCGACGAGGGCGCCGGTGGTGATCTCCTCGACCTTGTCGGTGACCCAGCCGCGCTGGCCGCGGACGCGTCCGCCGCGGACGTGGAAGATCTGGACGGCCGCCTCGAGCTCGTCCTCGGCGATCGCGATCAGGTCGGCGTCGGTCGCGTCGGCGAGCACGACCGCGTTCTTCTCCATGGCCTTCTTCAGGGCCTCGATGTCGTCGCGCAGGCGGGCGGCCCGCTCGTACTCCATCTCCTCGGCCGCCTCCATCATCTGCTGCTCCAGCCGCCGCAGATAGGTGCCGGTGCGGCCGGTCATGAAGTCGCAGAACTCGTCGGCCAGTTCCCAGTGGTCGTCGGGGGAGATCCGGCCGACGCAGGGCGCTGAGCACTTGCCGATGTAGCCGAGCAGGCAGGGGCGGCCGGTGCGGGAGGCGTTCTTGAAGACGCCGGCGGAGCACGTGCGCACCGGGAAGACGCGCAGGAGGAGGTCGACGGTGTCGCGGATCGCCCACGCGTGCGCGTACGGCCCGAAGTACCTGACGCCCTTCTTCTTGTGGCCGCGCATCACCTGCACCCGCGGAAACTCCTCGTTCATCGTCACCGCGAGGTACGGGTAGCTCTTGTCGTCGCGGTACTTGACGTTGAACCGGGGGTCGTACTCCTTGATCCAGGAGTACTCCAGCTGGAGCGCCTCGACCTCCGTGGACACCACCGTCCATTCCACCGACGCGGCCGTGGTGACCATCGTGCGTGTGCGCGGGTGGAGGCCCGCCAGGTCCTGGAAGTAGTTCGCCAGGCGCTGGCGCAGGCTCTTCGCCTTTCCGACGTAGATCACCCGGCGGTGCTCGTCGCGGAACCTGTAGACCCCGGGCGAGTCCGGGATCTCTCCCGGCTTGGGGCGGTAGCTGGAGGGGTCGGCCATGTCTCACACCCTACTGGCGCGGAGTGACAGTCCGGTGAGCCTGTGGACAACCACGGGGTGTCCGCGGGCGGGGTGGCGATCGCCCGGCGGGGCTGTGGACATCCACAGGCTTGGCAGGTGCGGGCGGTCGCTCCGCGGAGGCCTTGCCCGGCTCGGCTCGGAGGGGGTCGGGCGACTCGGCGGGCCGGCTCGGTCTCGGCTCGGGGGTGCGTTCGGCCTCGGCTCGGGGATGCGCTCGACCTCCGCTCGGGGGGCGCTCGGTCTCGGGGTGCGGGGTGGGCTCGGCCCATGTGGTGCGCGCGGCTCGGTGCGCGGTCGACCGCTCGGGCCCGCCCGGGGGACCCCCGCGGCCGGCCCGGCCCGGTGGGGCGCGGCTCAGCGGTCGATCGACCAGGCGGCATCGGGCGGCGGGGTGCCGGTGGCGAGGAGGTGGCCCACGATGCGAAGGGCCTCGGCCAGCGGGACCGTGTCGGCGTCGGGGTAGGTGTCGCACTGCCCGTTCGCGAGGACGTACCCGTCGCTGCTGCCGCCGGCGCCGGGGTCCACGGCGTGCTCCCCCGGGTCGTCCGCGCCGTCGAGCAGCATCACCAACGCGCGCTCGGTGTTGCTCACCACGGCGAGCGACCGGCCGGCGGAGCTGGTCAGCCAGGTCTCCAAGCGGCCCGCGAACACGCGTTCCCGGAGCAGGGCGGGCGCGCTCCCGGCCGTCACGGGCCCGGAACCGTCGCTGAAACGCCAGGTCTCCTCCACGGCGTGAGCCTCCCACAGCCGACCGGGGGGACCGGCGGGGGCCTACCGGCAATCCCGGACGAGAGCAAGGGCCCCGACTCGGCCGACCCTGCGCCGCGTTCCGGCACAGGTGTTGTCGGGGCTTGGTCAACACGCTTCAATGCGGGGGAACTCGGGGCGGTGAAGCACGCCCTACGGATGTGGAGGCGCCCCCGCGTCGCCGGAGGCCCGGCCATCGACACGAACGGTCTGACCAGCCGTCGTGAGCCATTCACAGAAAGGCCCCTGCATGCCGCACGCCCCACACCACGCGGACGCCGAATCCGACGTCGCCGCCGCGGACCTGGACGCGGTCCTGCGAGGCGGTCCCTTCCATGTCGCGCTGCGCGCCGCGATCGCCGCCCGGGGGCTGCCCCTGCAACGCGTCCAGCACCATCTGTCACGGCACGGCGTCAAAGTCGGCGTCACCAGTCTGAGTTACTGGCAGCAGGGTGCCCGGCGCCCGCAGCGCCCCGAGTCGCTGCGGGCCGTCCGGGCCTTGGAGGAGATCCTGCGCCTGCCGGACGAGTCCCTGATCCGGCTGCTCACGGAGACGGACGAAAATACGGCCGGCACGCAGCCGACGGGCCGCTCCTACCGGTCGTTCCTGGAGGCCTCGGACGTCCTGGACAAGCTGCTCGTCGAACTGGAGTGCCCTGCGGACGACGGGTTGCACACCCTCGGCCACCACGAACGGGTCCGCATCGGTGCCCGCCGCGAGCTCCTGGGCCGCGAGTCGCAGCACATCGTCCGCGCCCACCGCGACGGCGTCGACCGCTTCGTGGCCGTCCACCACGGCGACCCCGGCTCCGCTCCGGAGCGGATGGCACTGCACGCCCTGGAGAACTGCCGCCCCGGCCGCGTCCGCCGCCACCACGCCACCGGCATCCTCGTCGCCGAGCTGCTCTTCGACACCCGCCTCCGGGCCGGCGACACCTTCCTCTTCCGCTACGGCGTGGAGGACGGCACCGCGGGCGCGTCCCGCGAGTACGTGCGCGGCTTCGGCGCCCCGGGCGGCCAGTACGCCCTCCAGATCCGGTTCGACGAGAACGCGCTGCCCGTACGCTGCCACCGCTTCACCCGGCACTCGGCGGCGGCACCGCGCGGCGGCCGTCAGGAACTGCCCCTCAGCCAGCGGCATTGTTCCGTCCACCTCGTCGAGCCACGCGTGCGGTCGGGCATGGTGGGCATCGGGTGGGACTGGGAGTGAACGGGCCGCGGTGAGCGCCGTGGGAGTGCACGGGCGCCGTTCCCGATCGAGCTTGCGTTCCCCTTCGCGACCTCGCCGTCCCCACCGAGTTCCACGGAAGTGACGGGCAGGACGGACTCCGTGGCAGGTGGCCAGGGCCGTAGCCGGTGCGAGAGCCACTCACCGCAGGACGGTACGAGGCGCTCGGAGGGGCGGCGGCCGAAATGCGGTTGATTGCGTGCAGTTGCGAGGGGTTGTGGATGACGTAAACGATTGCGCAAGCGTTTACGTACCTCGCCCGATGGGATACCTTCCGGGCAGGAACCAGGCCGCCGAGGTCAGGGAAACCGGCCCGTCCAGCGAGGAGACCCGATGCCGACCATGGCCGACGTCGCCCGGCACGCCGGTGTCTCCGTGGCGACCGTCTCGCACGTCCTGAACGACACCCGCCCGGTCCTGCCCCGCACCCGCCAGGCCGTCCTCGACGCCATAGAGGAACTCGGCTACACGCCCAACACCCTCGCCCGCTCCCTGGTGACCTCCCGCACCCGTTCCATCGGTCTCGCGGTGTCGGCGATCAGCAACCCTGGCTTCACCGAGCTCCTCCAGGGCGTCGAGGCCGCCGCCCTGGAGCACGGCTACAGCCTGCTGATCGCCGATTCGCACGACGACCCCGAGCACGAACGCGACGTCGGCCGGCTTCTGCACGAGCGCCGCGTGGACGGCATGATCGTCGCGCCGTCCGCGAACCCGGGCGGACTCCTCGCCTACCTCACCCGGCACCGCGTGCCGACGGTCCTGCTCGACCGGATCGTCGACACCCCGACGGACGGCAGTCCCCGCTTCGACCAGGTGTGCGCCGAGAACACCGGACCCATGGCCCGGCTGGTCACCCATCTCGCCGGACTCGGCCACCGCCGCATCGCCCTCGTCGCCGGCCTGCCCGGCCTCAGCACCACCGCCGAACGGATCACGGGCTACCGCCACGGCCTCGCATCCGCCGGGCTCCCCTGCGACGAACGCCTCCTGGTCCACGGCGACTCCGAGTCGGCCGGCGCGGAACGCGCCACCGCCGCTCTGCTGTCGCTGGCCCTGCCGCCCACCGCACTGGTCACCGGCAACAACGCGATGACTCTCGGTGCCCTGCGCGCCCTGCGCGCGCAGGGTCTGGCCGTGCCCGACGACATCGCGCTGTGCTGCTTCGACGACTTCGCCTGGGCGGACCTGTTCTCCCCCCGGCTCACCGCGATCGCCCAGCCCAGCAAGGACATCGGCGCCCAAGCCGTCCGCGTGCTCCTCGACCGCCTCGCCGCACCCGACCGGCCCGCCCGGACCGTGCGGCTCCCCTGCGCCTTCGTCCACCGCACGTCCTGCGGCTGCGCCGACCGCGTGGAACGGCCCCACGGCCCCCCGAACCCCACGGCCGCCAACGGCCCGAGCAGTGCACGCTCCGAGTCATCCGAGAGAGGAACCACCCCGTGATCGTCGTCGCCGGTGAGGCCCTGATCGACCTGGTACCGCAGGGCACGGGCGCCCTCGCGACCCTGCGGCCGGCCCTGGGCGGCGGCCCGTACAACACGGCCGTGGCCCTCGGCCGCCTCGGCTCCCCCACGGCCTTCTGCTCCCGTACCTCCTACGACGCCTTCGGCGAGGCGCTGCTGGACGGGTTGAGGGACGCGGGCGTGGACGTGTCCGCGGTGCAGCGCGGCACGGAACCGACCACCCTCGCGGTCGCCACGATCGACGAAAACGGCTCGGCCGCCTACTCCTTCCATGTCGAGGGCACCGCCGACCGGCTGTTCACCGTCCCGGCGGGCCTGCCCGCCGGGACGCGGGCGGTGTCCTTCGGCACGTGCTCGCTCGTCCTGGAGCCGGGTGCGAGCGCCTACGAGGAGCTGATGCGGGCCGCGGCGGCACAGGGCCTGTTCACCGCGCTCGACCCGAACATCCGGCCCGGGCTGATCCCCGACGCCGACACCTACCGGGCCCGCTTCAAGAGCTGGCTGCCCTCGGTGTCCCTGCTGAAGCTCTCCGAGGAGGACGCCCGCTGGCTGGGCGGCACTCCTCGCGAGTGGCTGTCCGCCGGCCCCTCCGCCGTCGTGATCACCCACGGCGGCGACGGGCTGACCGCCTTCACCCGGGACGGCGCCGTGTACCCGGTGCCCGGCGAGAAGGTCGACGTCGTGGACACCATCGGCGCCGGTGACACCGTCAACGCGGCCCTGTTGCACGGGCTTTCGGCGCAGGGCGCCCTGTCTCCCGCGGCGCTCGCGGGCCTCGGCCGCGACGGCTGGGAGCGGCTGCTGCGGTTCGCGGCCCGCGCGGCGGCGATCACCTGCTCGCGGGCGGGCGCCGAGCCGCCGTACGCCTCCGAACTCGGCGAACCGTAGGGGCGGTCGGGCGGGCCGTTTCCACAGCCGATGGGAGAACGGACGGCGCCCCGCGGGGGAGTTCCCGAGGGGCGCCGTCCGTTCTGCGAGTCCGTCAGGCCTTGCGGGCCCGCGTCGTCTTCTTCGCGGGCGTCGCCTTCGTGGCTGCTGCCGCCTTCTTCGTCGCCGTGTTGTTGACGGACGTCGTGGCGCTCGCCGTCTTCCTCGCCGTCGACCCGGCCGCGACCGTCTTCTTCGCCGCCGTCCTGCGCGGGGCCTTCACCGGCGCCGCGTCGCTGATGCGGTCGGCGCCGAGGATCTCCCGCAGGAACTTGCCGGTGTGGCTGGCGGGCACCCCGGCGACCTCCTCCGGCGTGCCCTCGGCGACGACGAGGCCGCCGCCGGCGCCGCCCTCGGGGCCCATGTCGACGATCCAGTCGGCGGTCTTGATCACGTCGAGGTTGTGCTCGATGACGATGACCGTGTTGCCCTTCTCGACCAGGCCGGAGAGGACCTTCAGGAGCTTGCTGATGTCCTCGAAGTGCAGGCCCGTGGTCGGCTCGTCCAGCACGTAGACCGTGCGGCCGGTGGAGCGGCGCTGCAACTCGCTGGCGAGCTTGACGCGCTGGGCCTCACCGCCGGACAGAGTGGTCGCGGACTGGCCGAGCCGGACGTAGCCGAGGCCGACGTCCTTGAGTGTGTTGAGGTGGCGGGCGATGGCGGGGACGGCCTCGAAGAAGTCCGTCGCCTCCTCGATCGGCATGTTCAGGACGTCGGCGATGGACTTGCCCTTGTAGTGGACCTCCAGGGTCTCCCGGTTGTAGCGGGCGCCGTGGCAGACCTCGCACGGGACGTAGACGTCCGGGAGGAAGTTCATCTCGATCTTGATCGTGCCGTCGCCCGAGCAGTTCTCGCAGCGGCCGCCCTTGACGTTGAAGGAGAAGCGGCCGGGCTGGTAGCCGCGGACCTTCGCCTCGGTCGTCTCGGCGAACAGCTTGCGGATGTGGTCGAAGACGCCGGTGTACGTGGCCGGGTTGGACCGGGGGGTGCGGCCGATGGGCGACTGGTCGACGTGCACGACCTTGTCGACGAGGTCGTCGCCGTCCACACGCGTGTGCCGCCCCGGCACGTTCCTCGCGCCGTTCAGTTCGCGGGCCAGGTGCGTGTACAGGATGTCGTTGACCAGGGTCGACTTGCCGGAGCCGGACACACCGGTGACCGCCGTGAACACACCCAGCGGGAAGGAGACGTCGATGTCCTGGAGGTTGTTCTCGCGGGCGCCGTGGACCGTGAGCTGCCGGGAGGGGTCACGGGGGCGCCTGATGTCGGGTACCGGGATGGACTTCTTGCCGGCGAGGTACTGCCCGGTCTGCGACTCGGCGTTGGCGAGCAGCTCCTTCAGGGAGCCGCTGTGCACGACCTTGCCGCCGTGCTCACCGGCGCCGGGGCCGATGTCGACGACCCAGTCGGCGACCTTGATGGTGTCCTCGTCGTGCTCGACGACGATGAGCGTGTTGCCCATGTCGCGCAGCCGGACGAGGGTCTCGATGAGCCGGTGGTTGTCGCGCTGGTGCAGGCCGATGGACGGCTCGTCGAGGACGTACAGGACGCCGACGAGGCCGGAGCCGATCTGGGTGGCCAGGCGGATGCGCTGGGCCTCGCCGCCGGAGAGCGTGCCGGCCGCGCGGTTGAGCGAGAGGTAGTCCAGGCCGACGTCGACCAGGAACCGCAGCCGCTCGTTGACCTCCTTGAGCACGCGCTCGGCGATCTTCTTGTCGCGGGCGTTGAGCTTCAGCTCGCCCAGGAAGTCCGCGCAGTCGCTGATGGACATCGCGGAGACCTCGGCGATGGACTTCTCCATGATCGTGACCGCGAGGACGATCGGCTTCAGACGCGTGCCCTCACAGGTGGGGCAGGGCACCTCGCGCATGTAGCCCTCGAAGCGCTCGCGGCTGGCGTCGCTCTCGGCCTCGCTGTGCCGGCGCTTGACGAAGGGAACCGCGCCTTCGAAGGGCGTCGTGTACACCCGCTCGCGGCCGTACCGGTTGCGGTAGCGGACCTCGATCTGCGTCTTGTGGCCGTACAGGAGCGCCTTCTTGGCGCGCTGCGGCAGGCCTGCGAAGGGGATGTCCGTCCGGAATCCGAGTGCGTCCGCGAGAGCGCCGATCAGCCGGCCGAAGTAGTCCTTGGTGTGGCCGTGCGACCAGGGGTGGATGGCGCCCTCGTCGAGGGACTTGTCCTCGTCGGGGACGATCAGCTCGGGGTCGACCTCCATGCGCGTGCCGATGCCGGTGCACTCGGGGCAGGCGCCGAAGGGCGAGTTGAAGGAGAAGGAGCGCGGCTCCAGTTCCTCGAACGACAGGTCGTCGTACGGGCAGTACAGGTGCTCGGAGTACATGCGCTCGCGCTCGGGGTCGTCCTCGGGGAGGTCGACGAAGTCGAGCACGACCATGCCGCCGGACAGTCCGAGGGCGGTCTCGACGGAGTCGGTGAGCCGGCGCTTGGCGGACTCCTTCACCGTGAGGCGGTCGACGACCACCTCGATGGTGTGCTTCTCCTGCTTCTTCAGCGTGGGCGGCTGCGAGAGCTGGATCGTCTCGCCGTCCACGCGCGCGCGGGAGTAGCCCTTGGTCTGCAGATCGGCGAAGAGGTCGACGAACTCGCCCTTGCGCTCGCGCACCAGCGGCGACAGCACCTGGAAGCGGCTCCCCTCCGGCAGCTCCAGGACCCGGTCGACGATGGCCTGCGGCGACTGGCGCGAGATCGGGCGGCCGCACTCGGGGCAGTGCGGCTTGCCAATGCGCGCGAAGAGCAGACGCAGGTAGTCGTAGACCTCGGTGATGGTGCCGACCGTGGAGCGCGGGTTGCGCGAGGTCGACTTCTGGTCGATCGAGACCGCCGGGGACAGGCCCTCGATGAAGTCGACGTCCGGCTTGTCCATCTGGCCGAGGAACTGGCGGGCGTACGAGGAGAGGGACTCCACGTAGCGCCGCTGCCCCTCGGCGAAGATCGTGTCGAAGGCCAGCGAGGACTTGCCCGACCCCGACAGGCCCGTGAAGACGATGAGCGAGTCGCGTGGCAGGTCGAGCGAGACGTTCTTGAGGTTGTGCTCGCGCGCGCCACGGACGATGAGACGGTCGGCCACGCCGGTCCGCACCTTTCTTGAGAGAAGTGACAGGGGCGGGGCCCCCGTCCTTCTCAGACTAGGGGGAGCCACTGACAACGCCGGTCCGGATTCACCGGTTCACAACAATCCCCGGCCTTCCAGCATGCCCGACGCCGCCACCGACCATATAGCACGTGCATTCGATTTGCGGGCCGGGGCCGTCGCCTTCACCCGAAGGAGTGGCGGAGCTAGGGTCAGGACCATGACTGATCACGCTCATGACCTGGCGTCTGTACGAGAAGCGACCGATCGACTACTCACAGCAGTCGCGAAACTCACGGACGCGGCAGTGACGGAGCCGTCACGGCTGCCCGGCTGGAGCCGGGGCCACGTCCTGGCCCACCTCGCCCGCAACGCGGACGCTCTGGTGAACGTCCTCGCGGGCCGGCCCATGTACGCCGACGCCGCCGCCCGGGACGCCGACATCGAGCGGGACGCCCCGCGCCCGCTGGACGTGCAGCTCGCGGACGTGCGCGAGAGCGCGGCCCGCTTCCAGGAGGCCGGCGCCGCGCCGGCGGACTGGTCACGCACGGTGGAACTGCGCAACGGGGTCACCGACTCCGCGTCCCGGGTGCCCTTCCGGCGCTGGGCGGAGGTCGAGCTGCACCACGTGGACCTCGGCATCGGCTACGAGCTGGAGGACCTGCCGGCGGAGTTCACCGAGCGGGAGATCGACTTCCTCACCGAGCGGTTCACCGGGCGCCCCGACGTGCCGCCGACCCGTGTGACGGACGGCACGCGCGCGTGGCACACCGGCCGGGAGGACGACGGCCCCGAGGTGACCGTCACCGGGTCCCGCGCCGACCTTCTGGGCTGGCTCGCCGGGCGCCGCGACGGCTCGGGGCTGACCGCCGACGGCGGGCCGCTCCCGGCCCTTCCCCCGCTATAGGCTGGCGGCCATGACGTACAGCGGAGAGGTGACGGTCGGCGGCCCGGCGGACGTGCACGAGCTCAAGGACCTGATGATCACCAAGATCGCGGTCGGCCCGATGAACAACAACGCCTATCTGCTGCGCTGCCGGGCCACGGACGAACAGCTGCTGATCGACGCGGCCAACGACGCGGAGGCACTGCTCGGCATGATCGGCGACGACGGCATCGCGTCCGTCGTCACCACCCATCAGCACGGCGACCACTGGCAGGCGCTCGCCGAGGTCGTGGCGGCCACGCGCGCGCGTACGTACGCCGGCCGGGACGACGCCCCGGGCATCCCCGTGCCGACCGACGTGCCGGTCGACGACGGCGACGTCATCCGGGTGGGGAACGTGGAGCTCACCGCGCGCCACCTGGTCGGGCACACGCCCGGCTCGATCGCCCTCGTCTACGACGACCCGCACGGGCATCCCCACGTGTTCACCGGCGACTGCCTCTTCCCGGGCGGCGTGGGCAACACGCGCAAGGACCCGGAGGCGTTCGCCAGCCTGATCCACGACGTCGAGACGAAGATCTTCGACGTGCTCCCGGACGAGACCTGGGTCTATCCGGGACATGGCAACGACACCACCCTGGGCGCCGAGCGTCCGCACCTGCCGGAGTGGCACGCGCGCGGGTGGTGAGTGTCCCGTGCGCCGGCGCCGGCGCGGTTCGACCACAGGGGGCGTACATGGGGGGCGTGCGTTGCCGAACGCGCGCCCCGTGTGAATGGCGTGCACGCGCCGGCGCCCCGCGCGCGCTCCCCTCGCACATGGTTGCGCGGTCAACTGGTGGTAGCCCCGCGCGGGATGACGGCTCCCGCACGGATTGGGCCGCCGGTCCTCGTTCCCCGCCCTCGACCGGCGGCCCAGGCGAATCCTTCCGGGTGGTGTTCACGAAACTGCAACACCCGTTCCCATCATGCGGACAATCGATGGTGTGACCTCGACAAGCATGGCTTTCGCTGCCACTCTCCCGCCATGCACCTCGCCCCTCGTGTCCTGCGCCGTGCCGTCGCCGGCCTCACCGTAGCCCTCCTCGCCACCGCCGTCGGCTGTGCTCCGCAGCCGGAGGAGAAGGCGGCCGCCACGCCGTCCGGTTCGGCCGGGAACGCCTGCGCCCAGGGCAAGTTGGCCACCAAGACCTCCGGCAAGCTGACGATCGCCACCGACACGCCCGCGTACGAGCCGTGGTTCAAGGACGACAAGCCCGCCAACGGCGAGGGCTTCGAGTCGGCGGTGGCGTACGCCGTGGCGGAGCGACTCGGCTACGACAAGAGCGCCGTCGTCTGGCAGAGCGTGCCGTTCAACAAGGCCTTCGCGCCGGGTGAGAAGAGCTTCGACTTCGACATCAACCAGGTGTCGATCAGCGACGAACGCAAGAAGGCCGTGGACTTCTCGTCGGGCTACTACGACGTCCGCCAGGCGGTCATCGCCCTGAAGGGCTCCAAGGCCGCCAAGGTGACCGGCATCGCCGGCCTCAAGGGCCTCAAGCTCGGCGCCCAGGTCGGCACCACGAGCCTGGACTACATCGACGACGTGGTGAAGCCGACGCGGGCCGCGGCCGTCTTCGCCAAGAACGACCAGGCCAAGTCCGCGCTGAAGAACGGCCAGGTCGACGCCATCGTCACCGACCTGCCGACCGCCTTCTACATCACCGCGGCCGAGGTCACGGACGGCACGATCGTGGGGCAGTTCGAGAACCAGGGCGGTACCCCGGAGCAGTTCGGGCTGGTGCTCGACAAGGGCAGCGCCCTCACCCCCTGCGTGACGGCCGCGGTGGACGCCCTCCGCGCGAACGGCGCTCTGGCGAGGATCGAGCAGCAGTGGCTGTCCGACGCCGTCGACGCCCCGGTGCTCAAGTGACGCTCGCGAAGCAGGAGTCCGGTCCGGAGGACGCGGACGACAAGGGTGATCTGTCCGGGAACGGCGAGGACGGTCCGGGCGACGGGTACGTGCCCTCGCAGCGGCGGCTGGAGCGCGAGCGCCACCGGCGCACGCGTGCCCGCCGCGCCACGGCGATCGCGGCGCTCTCGACGCTGGTCACCGCCGTCGCCCTCTACCTGATCGTCGTCAGCGCGCCCGGCTGGCCGCGCACCAAGGAGACGTTCTTCAACGGGCAGTACGCGCGCGAGGCCCTTCCGAAGGTGCTGGAAGGACTCTGGCTGAACGTCCGCCTGCTGCTCGTCTGCGGCGCCGCCGTACTGGTCCTCGGCATGCTCATCGCCGTGGCCCGCACGCTGCGCGGCCCCGTCTTCTTCCCGCTGAGGGTGCTGGCGGCGGCGTACACGGACTTCTTCCGCGGGCTGCCGCTGATCATCAACCTGATGATCGTGGTGCTGGGCGTGCCGGCGCTGCGCCTGCAGGGCGTCACCGTCGACCCGGTGCTGCTCGGCGGTACGGCCCTGACGCTGACGTACTCGGCGTACGTCGCCGAGGTGTTCCGCGCCGGCATCGAGTCCGTCCATCCCTCCCAGCGCGCCGCGGCCCGCTCGCTGGGCCTCAGCAACCGGCAGGCCCTGCGGTACGTGGTGCTCCCCCAGGCCGTGCGCCGCCAGGTGCCGCCGCTGCTGAACGACCTGGTGTCCCTGCAGAAGGACACCGGTCTGGTGTCGATCGGCGGCGCGATCGACGCCGTCCGCGCCGCCGACATCATCGTGGGCCGCAGCCTCAACTACACGCCGTACATCGTCGCGGGCCTGGTCTTCGTGGCGCTGACCATCCCGATGACCCGGTTCACGGACTGGGTGACGGCCCGGATGGACCGTCGGCGGGCCCAGGGAGGAACGACATGAGTGACGCTCCGGTGCTGCGGATGGAGTCCGTCCGCAAGACCTTCGGCGGCTCCGTCGTCCTGCGGGACGTCGATCTGGAGGTCGCCCCGCACACGGTGACCGCGCTGATCGGCGCGTCCGGCTCCGGCAAGTCCACGCTGCTGCGCTGCGCCAACCTGCTGGAGGACATCGACGACGGCGCGATCTGGCTGGACGGCGAGGAGATCACCGACCCACGCGTCGACCAGGACGCGGTACGGCGCCGTATCGGCGTGGTCTTCCAGGCGTACAACCTGTTCCCGCACATGACCGTCCTGGAGAACATCACGCTCGCCCCGCGCCGGGTCCACGGCGTCCCGCGCGCGGAGGCCGAGGAACGGGCCAGGGAGCTCCTGGAGCGGCTCGGCCTGGGCGGCAGGGCGGGCGAGTACCCCGACCGGCTCAGCGGCGGCCAGCAGCAGCGTGTGGCGATCGTGCGCGCCCTCGCCGTACGCCCCCGGCTGCTGCTGCTCGACGAGATCACCGCCGCCCTCGACCCGGAGCTGGTGGGTGAGGTCCTGAACGTCGTGCGCGACCTGAAGGACGACGGTATGACCATGGTGCTGGCCACGCACGAGATGGGTTTCGCGCGTGAGGTCGCCGACCAGGTCTGTTTTCTGGACGGAGGCGTGGTGCTGGAGCGCGGCACCGCCGAGCGGGTCTTCGGCGACCCGCAGCAGGAGCGCACGCGGCGCTTCCTGCGGCGGATCGTGGAGGCCGGCCGCCTGTAAGGGGCGGTCGCCTGGAGATCGGGGCTTACCCAGGGGGTTCGCCGGCGCCGGCGGGGGCGCTCACGCGTCGGCCTGCGCCGCCCCCACCAGCGCGGCGACCCGCTCCACGCCGAAGACGTATCCCTGCACGCCGCAGCCCGCGATGACGCCGTCGGCGCGCAGGGAGACGTACGAGTGGTGCCGGAACGACTCGCGCCGGTGGATGTTGGAGATGTGGACCTCCAGCACCGGCAGTCCGTCGCAGGTGTTGAGCGCGTCCAGAATCGCGATCGAGGTGTGCGAGTAGGCGCCGGGGTTGATGACGATCCCGCAGTGGTTCAGGCGCGCCTCGTGGATCCAGTCGACCAGGACACCCTCGTGGTTGGACTGCCGGAAGTCCACCGTGCCGCCGTGCGCGGCCGCCGCCTTGACGCACATCTCCTCGACGTCGGCGAGGGTGTCGGCCCCGTAGATCTCCGGCTGGCGCTGCCCCAGGAGGTTCAGATTGGGGCCGTTGAGAATCATGATCGGGGCGTTGGCGAGGGTGCGGGGCACGGTTCCTCCGGTCCGTTCGGGGTCGGGCGGTCCGTCGACGACCGCTGCTCGGACCCCGGTTTATCACGGTGCACGGGTCACGCCCCGCGCCCTACCCTCCCGGCATGACCAAGATCTCGTACCCTCCCAAGCCCTCCCCCGGCGACCGTGTCGCCGTCATCTCGCCCGGAGCGGGCCTGCCCGGGCTCTTCCCGCGCCCCTTCGAACTGGGCCTGAAGCGGCTGCGCGAGGACTACGAGCTCGAACCGGTCGAGTATCCGACGACTCGCAAGATGGGCTCGACGCCGCAGGAGCGGGCCGACGACATCCACGCGGCCTTCGCCGACCCCGACATCAAGGCGGTCATCGCGTCGATCGGCGGCGACGACCAGATCACCGTGCTGCCGCTGCTGGACCGGGAGTTGATCCGGGCGAACCCGAAGCCGTTCTTCGGGATGAGCGACAACACGAACCTGCTCATGTTCCTGCACAACACCGGGATCGTCGGCTACCACGGCGCGACCGTGATGACCGCGTTGGGCCGCCCCGTCGCGATGAACGAGCTGACGGCGGAGTCGCTGCGGGCGGCGCTGTTCACCCCGGGCGAGTACGAGCTGAGGCCCGCCGACCGCTGGAACGACGTCGACCGCGACTGGGCGGACCCGGCGACCTTCGACGCTGAGCCGGAGACGCGGCCCGGCACCGGGTGGACCTGGGTGAACCCCGACCGGGTGGTGGAGGGCCGGAGTTGGGGCGGCTGTCTGGAGATCCTCGGCTGGCTGCTGATGGCCGACCGGGAGATCCCGCGCGACCTCTCGGCATTCGACGGCGGGGTGCTGATCCTGGAGACGTCGGAGGAGCTGCCGAGCGGCACGGAGGTCTTCCGCACCCTGCGCAACATGGGCGAGCGCGGGCTGCTCCGGCGCTTCTCGGCGCTGCTGATGGGCCGGGCGAAGACGTGGTCCTTCGAGCGTCCCAACGGCCCGGAGGAAGCTGCTCGTTACGCCACCGAGCAGCGCGAGGCCGTCCTGCGCGCCATGCGGACCTACGCTCCCGACACGACGATCGTCTTCGACGTGGACTTCGGGCACACCGATCCACAACTGGTGATCCCTTACGGCAGCGTCGTGCGCGTCGACGGGCCCGCCCGGCGCATCACCGTCACGTACTGACGGGGCCGACCGCCCCCACGCGCCCCGTAACCCGCGGTCACCGTGGGTGGTTGACGCGGCATGCACGACGTACACACCGTGAGGACACCCTCCATGCCGCGGCTCGCGGCCGCCTCGCTCGCCGGGACGGCCATCGAGTTCTACGACTTCTTCGTCTACGGGACCGCGGCCGCGCTGATCCTGGGCCCGCTGTTCTTCCCGACGTTCTCGCCGCTGGCGGGGACGCTCGCCGCCTTCGCGACCTTCGGCGTGGGCTTCGTGGCGCGGCCCCTCGGGTCGGTGCTCTTCGGGCACATCGGGGACCGGCACGGACGCCGGCCGGTCCTCGTCGTCTCCCTGCTGCTCACCGGCGGCGCGACGGTCGCGGTGGGATGCGTGCCCGCGTACGACTCGATCGGGGTGACCGCTCCCCTGCTGCTGCTCGTCCTGCGTTTCCTGCAGGGGCTGGGGCTGGGCGGGGAGTGGGGCGGCGCCGTCCTGCTGACCGCGGAGCACGCGCCCGCCGAGCGACGTGGGCTGTGGTCGAGCTTCCCGCAGGTCGGGCCCGCGGTGGGGTTCGTGCTCGCCAACGGGGTGGTGCTGGCGCTGTCGGTGACGCTGACCGAGGCGCAGTTCACGCAGTGGGGATGGCGGGTGCCGTTCTGGGCGGCCGGCGTGCTGGCCGTGCTCGGGCTGTGGCTCAGGTCCTCGCTCCCGGAGAGCCCGCGGTTCCTGGAGATCGACGACCACGCGCGCGTGCCGCTCGCCGAGGTCGTGCGCTCCCACTGGCGGCTCGTCCTGCTGACCGCCGGCGGGCTCGCCGTCGGGTACGCGATCTTCTACGCCGTGACGACATGGTCCCTCGCGTACGCGACGGAGCGGCTCGGGGTGAGCCGTACCGTGATGCTGGCCTGCATCATGGCCGCGGTGGTGGTGAAGGGGGCTCTGACGCCCTTGGCGGCCGCGCTCGGTGACCGTTTCGGCCGGCGGCCGATGTGCCTCGCCGGGTGCGCGGCCGCCGCCTTGTGGATGTTCCCGATGGTCGCGCTCCTGGCCACCGGCGAGCCGCTGCCGATGTTCCTGGGATTCCTGGGGGCGATGATCGCGTTCATCACGATGTTCGCCGTGATCGCGGCGTACTTGCCGGAGCTGTACGAGCCGCGCGTGCGCTGCACGGGCGCGGCGGTGGGTTACAACCTCGGCGGTGTCCTCGGGGGCGCGCTCACGCCCATCGCGGCGACCGCCCTCGCGGAGCACGGAGGGCGTGTGCCGTGGGGCGTGGGTGCTTACCTGACCGGCATCGCGCTGCTCAGCCTCGGGTGTTTCGCCCTGCTGCCGGAGACACGTCCGGCACCGGTGGTCGCGCCGGAAGCGGCTGCGGGCTGAGACCGGCGTACACGCTCGCGGGAGCGGTCGCGCGATCGCTACGGGTTGATCGCCAGCTCCAGGTATGCCGCGAACACCACCAGGTGCACCCCGCCCTGGAGGGGCGTGGCCCTTCCCGGCACCACCGTCAGGGAACTCACCACGACGGTCAGCGCGAGCAGCACCATGTGGGTGGCGCCCAGGCCGAGGACGAGCGGGCCGGAGAGCCAGACGGAGGCCAGCGCGACGGCGGGAATGGTCAGGCCGATGCTGGCCATCGCTGAGCCCAGCGCGAGGTTGAGGCTGGTCTGCACCCGGTCGCGGCGGGCGGAGCGGAGCGCCGCGATGGTCTCGGGCAGCAGCACGAGCAGCGCGATGACGACACCGACGACGGCGTGGTGCAGGCCGGCGGCCTCCACTCCGGACTCGATCGTGGGTGAGACGCCCTTGGCGAGGCCCACCACGCCGATCAGGGCCAGGGCGAGCAGCCCGAGGCTGAGCAGCGCCGTCCGGGAGGACGGCGCGTGGGCATGGTCGTCAGCGGTGATCACTTCGCCCTGCCGGGTGATCGGCAGGAAGTAGTCGCGGTGCCGGACGGTCTGGGTCGCCACGAACAGGCCGTAGAGGATCAGCGAGGACAGTGCGGCGAAGGTGAGCTGGAAACTGGAGAACTCCGGCCCCGGCTTGCTGGTGGTGAAGGTCGGCAGGACGAGGCTGAGCGTGGCCAGGGTCGCGACGGTCGCCAGGGCCGCGCCGGTGCCCTCCGGGTTGAAGATCGCCGTGCCGTGGCGCAGCGAGGCGACGAGGAGGCACAGGCCGACGACGCCGTTGCAGGTGATCATCACGGCGGCGAAGACGGTGTCCCTGGCGAGTGTCGAGCTCTTGGCGCCGCCGTCCACCATCAGCGTGACGATCAGGGCGACCTCGATGATCGTCACGGCGACCGCGAGCACCAGGGAGCCGAAGGGTTCACCGACCCGGTGCGCGACGACCTCCGCATGGTGGACCGCGGCCAGGACGGCTCCGGCGAGGACCACGGTCACCACTGCGACGACCACTCCGGGCAGATCACGGCCCCAGGTCAGGGCCAGCAGGACGACCGCGAGCGCCGGTACCAGGGACGTCCACCGGTTGGTGAGCGACCTGAGCCGAGCGATCATGCAGCGATCCTCCCAGAGTGGCACACGCTTCGCATTCCGGCCGGTCCCGACGAGCCACCGGGAGCGGTGGTCGGCATGGCCGAGCACCGCTCCCGGTGATGGTTGTTCCCACGTCGCCCGTGGTCAGACGTCGATGCTGTCCTTCGAAGCGCCTTCGCTCTCCGTCCGCGTCTCCTCGGCCGCCGCCTGCTTCCGGGAGGCGCGCAGGCTGGTGATCGTGGTGATGACAAGGACCGAGCAGATGACGCCGAGCGAGACCGGGATGCTGATCTCGGGGACGTGGACCCCGGACTCGTGGAGCGCGTGCAGCAGCAGCTTCACTCCGATGAAGCCGAGGATGATCGACAGGCCGTAGCTCAGGTGCACCAGCTTCTTCAGCAGGCCACCGATGAGGAAGTACAGCTGCCTGAGGCCCATCAGCGCGAACGCGTTGGCCGTGAAGACGATGTACGGGTCCTGCGTCAGGCCGAAGATGGCGGGGATCGAGTCGACGGCGAAGAGGACGTCGGTGGTACCGATCGCCAGCATCACGACCAGCATCGGGGTCATGACCCGCTTGCCGTTCTGCTCGATCCACAGCTTTGTGCCGTGGTAGCGGTCGGCGACACCGAACTTGCGCTCGGCGGCCTTGAGCAGCTTGTTCTCCTCGTACTCCTCGTCCTCCTCGTCGGCCCGGGCCTCCTGGATGAGCTTCCAGGCGGTCCAGATCAGGAAGGCTCCGAAGAGGTAGAACACCCACGAGAAGCTGGCGAGGACGGCGGCGCCCGCGGCGATGAAGACCGCCCGCAGGACCAGGGCTATGAGGACACCGATGAGCAGGACCCGCTGCTGGTACTGCGACGGGACCGCGAACTTCGTCATGATCAGGACGAAGACGAAGAGGTTGTCGACACTGAGCGACTTCTCGGTGATGAAGCCCGCGAAGAACTCGCCGGCGGGCTGTCCGCCGCCGAAGAGCAGCAGGCCCAGTCCGAAGAGTCCGGCCAAGGCGATCCAGACGACGGTCCAGATGCCGGCTTCCTTGATCGACACGTCGTGCGGCTTGCGGCCGATGAAGAAGTCGACCGCGATGAGGGCACTCAGGCCCACGATGGTCAGGACCCACAGGGTCATCGAAACATCCACTGCGCCTCCGGCAGTACGTAACGGCAGGTAATCAGCGTCGTCGCGCTGCCGGAGGTCTCTTCCACCCCGGGTCCCGATGCGCAGTGCACGCGCGGAACCACACGGGCCGACGCCCCGGGATCTGGCCTGATCCGTATTGACGGGTACGCCGCACAGACAGGGAGTACTCCCCTCCGTACGAAAGACAGTACCCCAATCACCAAGGATTGGTAAAGCGCTTGGCAAAAGAAAGATCAAAAGCGCTGGTCAAAGACGCTTTACATCTGCTTGGTGAAGCCGTGGTCGCGCGTCACGGACGCCAGGAACGGCGGGCCGTGGCGACCTGGGCGAGGACATGCTGGAGCACCTGGCTGCCGGGCGGCACGAGCGCCGGTTCGTACGTCCAGGCATGTCCGACCCAGGGGTCGGCGAGGTGGTCGTCGGGGACCGGCGTCAGGCGCATCAGCCCACGCCACAGCGGATCCAGCAACGGACCGTAACCGGCGGCGTCCTCGCGGTCGGCGACCATCATCAGGTGGACGCCGACGGCGGGACCCTCGTCCGCGAGGTAGCGGAGCTGGGTCACGGCGCGGTCGTCGAAGCCGTGCGGAAAGTCGTTGACGACCAGGAGCTGCTGGGAGGTGTCGAAGCCGGGCGGGAGCGAGTCGGCCGCGCCACCGCGCACCGCCATCTGCACCAGGTCCACGCGCTGGGTGAGCCGGCCCAGGACGTCCGCCACGCCGGCCGCGCCGGCGGCGGGCGGGCCGGCGAGCACGCCGGTCTGCACCAGCGGCGCCAGTGCCTGCGCACCCGAACCGGCCGGGTCGATGACGTGCACCGTGAAGTCGCCCGCCGGATGGACCGCCAGCAGCCGGGCCATGTGCGCCACCGCCGACTCCAGGGCGAGGCGCCGCAGGTCGTGCGAGTCGGCGAACGAGCCGTCGGACGAGCCCGACCGCCCGCTGTCGATCCACAGGCCGCGCTCGAGCGGGAGGCGGACCAGCATCGGTATGCGCAGCCGGTCGCTCTCGGGCAGGTGGAGGTCGCCCAGCCGCAGGGCCATGGGCATCTCCATGGGGACGCGGTAGGCGTGCCACACGGGGTTGTCCCAACGGGCGTACGCGGGCGGCAGTGCCGGCTCGACGACGTCGGCCTCGGCGGCGAGCTGGGCGAGGTCCCGGTCCAGGACCTGCCGGGCCTGGTCGACGAGCTGTGTGTGCTTGGCGCGGGCTCTCTCACGGGCCGCGTCGCCCTGGCCGCCGATCCGGCTGCGCGGGTCGGACAGGACCTCGTCGAGCTCGTTCTCCATGCGGGTGTCGGCGAAGTCGACGGCGCTGCGGTACGCGGCCGTGGTGCGGGCCAGGTCCTCGAACATGCCCCAGACCTGGTTGTAGAGCCGCTCCTCCATGGACCAGCCGGTCGCGTCGCCGGCGACGGGCCGGGTGGGCTGCCCCGGCTGGGCCGGGGGTGCGGTGGGCGGAGGCGGCGGGGGCGTGTTCCGCCGGCGCGGGTGGCTGTAGTTGATCGGGCCGCCGGTGGTGGGCGTCGGTGCGGTCGGCTGGGTGGTCGAGGGGTCCGCCGGAGCGGGTCCCGCGGGGTACCCCGTCCCGGCGTCCGTGGTGCCCTGAGGCGTTTGGGCGCTGTGGCCCTGGGCGCCCGCGTACGGACTGCCGGTGCTCTGAGGGCCCTGCCCGCCGTAGGGGGAGCCGCTCTGGTCAGGGCCGAGGGTGGACGCGGCCGCCTGCCGTGAGCGGTCGCCGTCGGTCGTACGGGGCGGCGGGGCCGGTACCGCGCGGGCCAGTCCCTGGGCCACGGCCTCGTCGATGCCCGCCGCGAGCTGCTGTGCCTGCGGCAGGCCCTGGTCGCTGAGGAGTGCGGAGAGGCCGCCCGCGTAGCCCTGGCCGACCGCACGGACCTTCCAGGCGCCCTGGCGCCGGTACAGCTCCAGGGCGATGACGGCCGACTCGGCGTCCAGGCCGGTGACGGTGTAGCTGGCGACCTCGGTGCCGTCGAGGCCGGTGACCGCGACGAAGGGGGCGGCGAGCGAGGCGAAGCTGACCGGTCTCCCGACGCCCGGGGGCAGGGCGAGGAGGATGCTGACGCGGTGCACGCCCTCCGCGACGGCGTCCAGGTCCACCGCGAGGCGGTGGTCGGCGGCCGCCTGCCGGGACACTTCGAGACCGGGCAGGGTGGGTGCGCCCGGGTGGGCCACCCACTCCGCGCCGGGGATCCTGCCGCTCTCGTCGCTGAGCGTGGCCCCGGCCACGATCGGCGTGCCGGCCGAGACCCTGATCTCGAGGCGGGCCTGGGAGAGCGGGTGGTTCTGCCCCCGCACCAGCTCGGCCGTCATCGCCTGTCGTCCCCCTGTGTCGCGTGTGGTGTTGTCGTGTGCCGCTCGCCCCCCGGCCGGACCTACAGAGCCGGCAGGATCGCGGGCATCAGGTCCTGGAAGGTGCGGCCGTTGGCCGGGGTACCGAGGGCCGTCATGTTCCAGCCCGCGCCCACGCGGTGCACCTTGGCCATGATCTGCGCCGTGTAGGCGCCGCCGCCCGCGAGCGTGTAACGCGCGAGCTCCTGGCCGTTGGTCTCGTCGACCAGGCGGCAGAACGCGTTCTGCACCTCCTGGAACGTCTGGCCCGTGAAGGAGTTCACGGTGAAGACGATCTGGTCGATGTGGACCGGGACGCGGGCCAGGTCGACGAGGATCGCCTCGTCGTCGCCGCCCTGGCCGACACCGCCGACGAGGTTGTCACCGGTGTGGCGGACGGAGCCGTCGTCGCTCACCAGGTGGCGGAAGAAGACGACGTCGACCGGCTGCTTGTCCGCGAACAGAACGGCGGAGGCGTCGAGGTCGATCTCCCGGGTGCGGGAGCCGAACAGGCCGCGCCGGGGGGCCGCCTGCCAGCCGAGACCCATGCGCACCGCGGTCAGGCTGCCCCCGTCGTTCTTCTGCAGACTGATGGCCTGACCCTTGGTCATGTTGACGGTCACGCGCTGATTCCCCTCTCGAGCTGTCCCCTGTTGCCGCGGACCCCGCGGTTGACGAAAACCCTACGCAAGGGCACTGACACTGCCGTACCCAGGTCCGCACTTTGTGTCGTTCTTGCAACACAGTGCGTACGGCGGCCGGGCCCGGCCGGGCCGTCAGGCCAGACCGGCCTCCTTCATCTGGCGCAGTTCCTTCTTCATCTCGGCGACCTCGTCGCGGAGTCGGGCCGCGACCTCGAACTGGAGGTCCGCCGCGGCGGCCCGCATGCGCTCCGTCATCTCCTCGATCTGCTCGGCGAGTTGGGCCGCGGGGCGGTCGGTCGGGACCGTCTCCTTCGCCTTCGCCCTGGCGGACTTGGCCGTCTTGGCGGGCTTCGCGCCCTTGGCCGCCTTGTCGCCGAGGGAGGGCACCGGGGCCTTGGTGCCCCGGCCGTCCTTCTTGGCGCGGTAGCCCGAGCCCAGCAGCTGTTCGGTGTCGACCTCCTCGCGAGCGATCTGCGCGACGATGTCGTTGATCTTCTTGCGGAGCGGCTGCGGGTCGATGCCGTGCTCCTTGTTGTAGGCGATCTGCTTCTCCCGGCGGCGGTTGGTCTCCTCGATGGCCCGCTCCATACCCGGGGTGATCTTGTCGGCGTACATGTGGACCTGACCGGAGACATTGCGCGCCGCGCGGCCGATGGTCTGGATGAGCGAGGTGCCGGAGCGCAGGAAACCCTCCTTGTCGGCGTCGAGGATCGCCACCAGGGACACCTCGGGCAGGTCGAGGCCCTCCCGCAGGAGGTTGATGCCGACCAGGACGTCGAACTCGCCGGCGCGCAGCTCACGCAGCAGCTCGATGCGGCGCAGGGTGTCGACGTCGCTGTGGAGGTAGCGCACCTGGATGCCGAGTTCCAGGAAGTAGTCGGTGAGGTCCTCGGCCATCTTCTTGGTGAGTGTGGTGACCAGGACGCGTTCGTCCTTCTCGACGCGTGTGCGGATCTCGTGCACCAGGTCGTCGATCTGGCCCTCGGTGGGCTTGACGACGACCTCGGGGTCGACGAGGCCGGTGGGGCGGATGATCTGCTCGACGACGCCGTCACCGCGCGAGAGCTCGTACTTGCCGGGTGTCGCCGACAGATAGACGGTCTGCCCGATGCGCTCCTGGAACTCCTCCCACTTCAGGGGGCGGTTGTCGAGGGCGGAGGGCAGCCGGAAGCCGTGGTCGACGAGGGTGCGCTTGCGGGAGGCGTCCCCCTCGTACATGGCGCCGATCTGCGGGACGGTGACGTGGGACTCGTCGATCACGAGCAGGAAGTCGTCCGGGAAGTAGTCGAGCAGGGTGTTCGGCGGAGAGCCGGGCGAGCGGCCGTCGAAGTGCATCGAGTAGTTCTCCACGCCGGAGCAGGATCCGATCTGACGGAGCATCTCGATGTCGTACGTCGTGCGCATCCGCAGACGCTGGGCCTCCAGGAGCTTGCCCTGCTTCTCCAGCTCGGCGAGGCGCTCGCCGAGTTCCTTCTCGATGTCGTTGACGGCCCGCTCCAGACGCTCGGGGCCGGCGACGTAGTGGGAGGCCGGGAAGACGTAGAGCTGCTGGTCGTCGCTGATGATCTCGCCGGTGAGCGGGTGGAGGGTGGAGAGGGCCTCGATCTCGTCGCCGAACATCTCGATGCGGACGGCGAGCTCCTCGTAGACCGGGAAGATCTCGATGGTGTCGCCGCGCACCCGGAAGGTGCCGCGGGTGAACGCCATGTCGTTGCGCGTGTACTGGATGTCCACGAAGCGGCGCAGCAGCTCGTCCCGGTCGAGCTCGTCGCCGACCTTGAGGGGGACCATGCGGTCCACGTACTCCTGTGGAGTGCCGAGGCCGTAGATGCAGGAGACCGAGGCGACCACGACCACATCGCGACGGGTGAGCAGCGAGTTGGTCGCCGAGTGCCGCAGCCGCTCGACCTCCTCGTTGATCGAGGAGTCCTTCTCGATGTAGGTGTCCGACTGCGGGACGTACGCCTCGGGCTGGTAGTAGTCGTAGTACGAGACGAAGTACTCGACCGCGTTGTTGGGCAGCAGCTCGCGGAACTCGTTCGCCAGCTGGGCGGCCAGTGTCTTGTTCGGCGCCATCACGAGCGTGGGGCGCTGGAGCTTCTCGATCATCCACGCGGTGGTGGCGGACTTGCCGGTGCCGGTCGCGCCGAGGAGGACGACGTCCTTCTCACCGGCCTCGATGCGCTGGGCCAGCTCGGCGATGGCCGTCGGCTGGTCGCCGCTGGGCTGGTAGGGGCTGACGACCTCGAAGGGCGCCACCGTGCGTTCGATGTGGGAAACGGGCCGCATGTCATCCACCGTACGACCCGCCACTGACAACCGGGTCCGATCAGCGGTTCTGCGGGGTCCTGGACTCGTGGTGGGCCACGTTGCGGCGGGTGCGCAGCGGTGCCCGGCGGACGGGGTGCGGGGCGTGACGGTGGGCGGGGACGCCGGGCTTGTGCTCGACGGGGGTCCCGGGCCTGCCCATGACCATCAGCGGGTCGAAGAGGACCACGACACCCGCGAGACAGAGGAAGGCGAGGGGGCCGATCAGCATCGGCGCGAGCAGACCGGCGGGAGAGTCGCCCGAGGACGGCGTGCCGGTGGCGTGGAGGTGGACGCTCACGGCGGCCATGCCCGTGTAGTGCATGCCGGAGACGGCCAGCCCCATGACGAGGCTGGCGCCCACGCTCCACAGGAAGCCCCTGACCTGTCCGGCGGCCCACAGGGCGGCGGTGGCGGCGGCCATGGCTATGGCGACGGAGACGGCCACGGTGAGCGTGTTGTACTGCAGTTTGCCGCTGAAGCGCATCCCGGCCATGCCCAGGTAGTGCATGGAGGCGATGCCCAGGCCGGTGATGGTGCCCCCGGTGAACAGCGCGGTGCCCGTGGCGCCCTTGTAACCGACTATGAAGATCCCGACGCCCACCATGACGATGGCGACGCCCAGGCTGGCGTAGGTGGTCGGTTTGTCGTAGTGGATCGGGGCGCCCGCGACCGTGAAGCCCATCATGGCGACGAAGTGCATGGTCCAGATGCCGGAGCCGATCGCCGCCGAGCCGAGGGCGAGCCATCCGGGGCGCCAGGAGTGAGCGACGAGGAGGGCTCTGGTGGTGCAGCGCAGGCCGAGGGCGCCACCGAGGCAGGCCATGAGGTAGGCCACCAGCGGTGTGACGAGTCCGTAGCTGAATCCGTCGACCGTGCCGTGCATGCGCGGTTGCCCTTCCGCCCTGTTGCTGAATCCCTGAAACGCGCCCCCTCCCAGGACGGCGCGAGCGGCCAGGGGTGACGCAGAGAGTATGACCCCCACCGGAATGGTCGAACGATTTTCCGGCAAAGAAACACGCCCTTACCCCACATGTGCGGCACCGGTGTGCGCGCCCAGGCGTCTCCTTTCGTTCTGTGGCCATCCCGCACTTCCCCGCTGTTGACCGTCTGCTGTCACAGTGGAGCTCTACGTGATCGCTCTTCGCGAGGAGTACGCATGCACGCGCGTGCAGTCGCCGTCACGGCCACCGCGCTCCTGGGCGCAGTCGCCCTTGTGTCCCCCGTCCACGACGCCCGCGCCGGCATCGGGGCCCGGCCCGAGGTGATCGCCCACCGGGGCGCTTCCGCGCAGGCCCCCGAGAACACCCTGGCGGCCGTCGACGCTGCGGCCGATCTGGGGGCCCGCTGGGTGGAGAACGACGTCCAGCGCACCAAGGACGGCGAACTGGTGGTGATCCACGACGACAGCCTCAGCCGTACGACCGATGTCGAGAAGGTCTTCCCCGGGCGTGCTCCGTGGAAGGTGAAGGACTTCACCGCGGCCGAGATCGCGCGGCTCGACGCGGGGAGCTGGTTCGGCTCCGCGTACGCGGGCGCGCGCGTGCCGACGCTGAAGGAGTACGTCCGCCGTGTCGATCACCACCATCAGAAGCTGCTTCTGGAGATCAAGAATCCGCAGCTGTATCCGGGGATCGAGCAGCAGACCCTCAAGGCCCTCGGCAACGAGGGCTGGCTCGACCGGCAGCATCTCTCCGGCCGGCTGATCGTCCAGACCTTCAGCGCCGACAGTCTGCGGACCGTCCACGATCTGAAGCCGGCGGTCACGACCGGGCTGCTGGGCAAGCCGCCCGTGACGGACCTGCCGGGGTACGCGCGCTTCGCCGACCTGATCAACCCCTCGTACACGTCCCTTTCCCGGGAGTACGTGTCAGCGGTGCACGCGGTGACGGGGCCGCACGGAAGGCCGCTGGAGGTCTTCGTCTGGACCGTCGACCACGCCTCCGTCGCCCGCACCGTGGCCGGGTACGGCGTCGACGGCGTCATCACCAACCGGCCGGACGTGGTGCGGCGGGCCTTGTTCCAGCCCTGAGGTACGACCGCCTCCGGGCCCGTGACCACCGCTGTCCGGGGCGTTGTCAGTGGCAGGCCGTACGGTGGGCGCATGGACAGCCATGGGCAGTACGAGCAGCAGGTCGTGTGGACCGTCGTCGGCACCGACATCGGTCCGCTGCTGCTGGCCGCGACCCGAGAGGGCCTGGTCAACGTCGTGTTCCACGCCACCGACGCGGTGCGCGACAAGGTGCTCGGCCGCCTCGCGGAGCGCCTGGGCGCCGAGCCGGTGGAGGCGCCCGGCTCCCCGCTGCTGGCCGAGGCGATACGCCAGGTCGAGGCGTACTTCGCCGGTGAGCGACGGGACTTCGAGCTGCCCCTGGACTGGTCGCTGATCTCCGGCTTCAACCGGCAGGTCCTGCGCGAGCTCGCCTCCGGCGTCCCGTACGGGGCGGTCGTCGGTTACGGCGATCTGGCCAGGCGGGTGGGACAGCCGGGGGCCGCGCAGGCGGTGGGGACGGCGATGGGCGCCAATCCCCTGCCGGTGGTCGTGCCCTGCCATCGGGTCGTGGAGAGCGACGGGGGGATCGGCGGCTTCGGGGGCGGTCTGGAGACCAAGCGCCGGCTGCTCGCTCTGGAAGGGGTACTGCCCGAGCCGCTGTTCTGAGCCGCGCCGCTCGTCCGAGCCGCTGTTCGGAGTCGGGGTCCGGGGTCTGGGCAGGAAAGACAGCAAGGGGGAGACTGCGCCGATGACCACCCGTCTCACACACCGGTACGACGGTGAACCGCCGCTGTACGGCGGCTGCGGCCCGTCCTGGTGTACGGCGTGACCGCCGTCGAGCGTGCCGCCGGCCCGCCCGTTTCCGCCGACCGTCTGCCCGCCCTGCGGCGCCGTACGACCGCGGTGCTGGTCTCGAGCCAGATCCTCGGCGGGCTCGGCGTCACCACGGGCCTCGCGCTGGGCACCGTACTGGCCCAGCAGGTCAGCGGTACCGAGGCGCTGTCCGGGCTCGCGCCCACCGCGACCGTCGCCGGTACGGCCGTGCTGTCGATGCCGATGGCCGCGCTGATGACCGCGCGCGGGCGCCGGCCGGGGCTGGTGCTGGGCTACCTCGTGGGCGCCCTTGGCGCCGGTGTGGTCGTGCTGGCGGCGGGGGTGGGGAGCTTTCCGCTGCTGCTGTGCGGCATGGCCGCGTTCGGCGCTGCGTCGTCGGCGAACCTGCAGGCGCGGTTCGCGGCCGCCGACCTGGCCGAGCCGCAGCGGCGGGCCCGGGCGATCTCGCACGTCGTGTGGGCGACCACCCTCGGCGCGGTCCTGGGGCCGAATATCGCCGCGCCCGCCGGCCGCAGCGTCTCCGGCCTCGGGACACCCGAGGCGGCGGGGCCGTTCCTGTGGGCGGCGGGGATCTTCCTCACAGCGGCGGTCGTGGTGGCCGTGCTGCTGCGTCCCGACCCTCTGCTGACGGCCCGCGCGCTCGCCCCGGAGGACGAACGCTCCCCCGGGGCCCGTTCCCTGCGCGCCGGGCTGGACGCCGTCCTCGCCTCGCCCCGTGCCCGGCTCGCGCTCGTGACGGTGGCCGTGTCGCACACGGCGATGGTCTCGGTCATGTCGATGACCCCGGTCGACCTCGCCCACCACGGGGCGGGCATCGATCTGATCGGGCTGGTCATCAGCGGGCACATCGCGGGCATGTACGCGTTCTCGCCGCTGATGGGGCGGCTGGCGGACCGGGTGGGACGGCTGTCGGTGACAGGGCTCGCGGCAGGACTGCTGGCCTGTGCGCTGTTCCTGGCCGGGACGGCGGGTGACCGGCACGGGCAGACCGCCGTCGGGCTCTTCGTGCTGGGTCTCGGATGGTCGGCCGGTCTGGTGTCCGGCTCCGCGCTGCTCACGGACGCGGTGCCGCAGTCCGCGCGGGCCGCCGCCCAGGGCCTGTCGGACCTCGCCATGAACACCTCGGCCGGCGTCGGCGGAGCGATCGCCGGACTGATGGTGGCACAGGCGAGCTACGCGTGGCTGAACCTGGCCGCGGCGTGCCTGCTCGTCCCCATGGCGGGGCTGGCGCTGTTCACGCGGGGCAGCGCGGCGGGAGGCGCACCGGGCGGCGGCTGAGACAGGGGTGGGCGGGGCCGGCCGGGTCACCCGCGCGTCAGTCGTAGTGCCGTACCTCGATGACGTTGCCGTCCGGGTCGCGGAAGTAGAAGCTGCGGGTTGCCTTGCCGCGGGCGCCGAAGGATCCGTGGGAGACCTCCGACACGGGGACGGCGTGGTCCGCCAGGCGCGTACCGAGTGCGTCGAAGGCCTCCCGGGGCAGGGAGAGACAGATGTGGTTCACCGGATGTCCCGCGCTGTCGGCGGCCCCGGGGAGCATCGTCATGCGTTCCGCCGTGGTCAGCGGCATCAGGTCGAGGAGCGCTTCGTCGTTGACGCGTACGGAGGGGAACGGCGCCTCGCCCGCGGCGAACTCGTCGACCCGGACGGGCTCCAGGCCGACGGTCCTCTCGTAGAAGTCGGCCGCGGCAAGCGGGTCGCGGACCCACAGGACGACGTGGTCGAGACGTGTGGCGTTGTCCGTCATGCATTCCAGGCTGGTGTCGTCCCCCACAGGCCGCAAGGGTTTGACCGGAGGCGCCGCCCGCCAGAGATGAGGGAAGACCGAAGGACGGGAGGCAGGCCGTGGTGCTGGTGGTGTCGGAAGAGGTGCGGGAGGCGGTCGACGCGCGTCGCCCCGTGGTGGCCCTGGAGTCCACGATCATCGCCCATGGGCTGCCGCGCCCGCGCAACGTGCAGGTGGCGCTGGAGCTGGAGCAGGTCGTGCGCGCGGAGGGCGCCGTACCGGCGACGATCGCCGTGCTGGACGGGCGGCCCCACGTCGGCCTCGACAAGGAGCAGCTGGAGCGGGTCGCCAACGAGGACGGGATCCGCAAGCTGGGCCACCGTGATCTGCCGCTCGCGGTGGCCTCGGGGGCGAGCGGGGCGACCACGGTGTCGGCGACGGCGCTGCTGGCGGCGCTGGCGGGGGTACGCGTGTTCGCGACGGGCGGGCTCGGCGGGGTGCACCGGGAGTGGACGGTGACCCAGGACGAGTCGGCCGATCTGGGGCTGCTGGCGCGCACGCGGATCACCGTGGTGTGCGCCGGGGTGAAGTCGATCCTGGACGTGCCGGCGACCCTGCAGCGGCTGGAGACGCTGGGTGTCGCCGTGGCCGGGTACGGCACGGACCGCTTCCCGGGCTTCTACCTGTCCGACTCCGGGCATCCGGTCGACTGGACACTGGACAGCCCGCAGCAGGTCGCGGAGGTGATGCGGGCTCAGGACAGGCTGGGCGCACCGGAGTCCGCGCTGATCGTCGCCAATCCGGTGCCGGAGGCCGAGCAGCTGGATCCGGAGCTGCACGCGCGTGTGCTCACCGACGCGCTGCACGCGTGCGAGACGGAGGGCGTGACCGGCCAGGCCGTGACACCGTTCCTGCTCGACTACCTGGTCCGGCACACCGACGGCGCGTCCCTGAGCGCCAATCTGGCGGCCGTGCGCGGCAACGTACGCCTTGCGGGACGGATCGCCGCGGCGTGGGCCGGGGTGTGACCGGGGCGGTGGACGGGGCCGGCGGGGCGGGCGGGCCGGAACGGGGAGCCGGTGAGCCCGCGGCCGGGCGTCCGCGCGGCGGGTCCTTGCTGGTCGTCGGGGATGTCGTGACGGACGTCGTCGCGCGGCATCGGGGGCCGCTGGCCTCGGGGACGGACACGGCTGCCGTGATCCGGACCCTGCCGGGCGGGGCGGGCGCCAACGTGGCGTGCTGGGCGGCGCACTGGGGGTGTGCGGACGTACGGCTGCTCGGTCGGGTGGGTGCGGACGCCGCGGCCTGGCACGAACGGGAGCTGATCGGCAGCGGGGTGCGGCCCCGGCTCGTCGTCGATCCCGAGGCGGCGACCGGGACGGTGATCTGCCTGGTCGACACCGGGGCGGCGGCCGAGCGGACGTTCCTCACGGACAGCGGTGCCTCGCTGCGGCTCGGTCCCGGCGACTGGTCGGATGCCCTGCTCGACGGGGTGGACCGGCTGCACCTGTCGGGTTACCTGTTGTTCTCCGCGTCCGGACGCGCGCTGGTACGGACGGCGTTGACGTCGGCACGCGCGCGTGGGGTGCCGGTGAGCCTCGACCCGGCGTCGGCGGGATTCCTGGTGAAGTTGGGTGTGGACCGCTTTCTGACGCTCGTGCAAGGTCTGGACGTGCTGCTGCCCAGTCGTGACGAGGCGTGCCTGTTGACCGGGTTGCCCGACGGGGCGGACGCGGCGGCCGAACTGAGCCGCCGTGTCCCGCTGGTGGTGGCCAAACAGGGGGCGGACGGTGCGCTGGTGGCCCGGGACGGCGCCGTGATCGCCCGGGCCCCCGCCGTCCGCGCGACACCCCGGGACACCACCGGCGCCGGCGACGCCTTCACGGGCGCGTTCCTCGCCGCCCTCCTGGCGGGCGCCGAGCCCGGGGACGCGGCGACCGAGGGGTGCAGGGCGGGCGCGCGGGCGGTGGAACGGGTGGGCGGGAGGCCGCCCACGCCCGGGGACGGCACGGCGTCGGCCGTGGCCCCGTCCGCGCCGGCCGAAGGCGTCACGGCGCCGGTGACAGGGCCGGTGACGTGTGACGGCACGACATCGGCGGTGGACAGAGCCCCCGCCGACTGAGGTTGTGCCGCTGGTGGTCCCACAGCCGGCGCGACCAGGACACATCGCCACGGCGGCGACACGTCCCGGCACCGGGCGACCGCACCACACCGCACCGCACCGCACCGGCAATCGGCAACGCCCACCGAAGACAGCACGCCGACGGTCCGTAGCCCGTACAGCCAGCGGCGACACGCCCGGGCCGGGCGACGGCACCGCACCGACTGTGGGCGCGCACCCGTCCGTTGGGAAGCGTCACGCCTCCTCCGCGATACCGCTGACGCAGATGCCGGTGCCATACGGATGCGAGGAGCGAACCGCGCGCCACGTCCCAGCCCCCGTCACACGGTGGTTGAGGAGACATCCGTCCCCAGCCTCGAGGCAGCCGTTCCCCACCCCTTGAGACAGCCGTTCCCATCCTTGAGGCAGCCGTTCCCCACCCCTTGTGACAGCCGTTCCCATCCTTGAGGCAGCCGTTCCCCACCCCTTGAGGCAACCGGCCCTACCCCTTCCGTCCCCACGCCGAGATCATCGGCGCCGTCGCCAGGTCCATGCTGCCCGAGGCGATGTTGGCGAGGTGACGGTCGATGTCCTCGTCGGTGGCCAGGTCGGCGGTGACGAGGTCGGCGCGGATCTGGCGGACCGTGGCGGCCTCCAGGGCGGCGCAGGCGGGCGAGGTGACGGGGAAGTAGGCGTCGGCCTCGACTTGGTGCAGGCCCGCTTCGCGGAGCAGGCGCGGGAGGGTTCGGCCGTAGGAGAGGTCGGCGCCCCGGTCGGCGAGGAGTTTGCGGAAGCCGTGCCGCAGCCGGTTCGCCAGTTGCTGTTCGGGGCCGTGCTCGTCGGGGCAGAGCAGGGGCTGCAGGGCGGGGTCCGCGTCCTCGACGAGGAGGCGGCCGCCGGCGCGCAGGGACTTGATCATCGACTGCAACGCCCGCTCCCGGTCCGGCACATGGACCAGGACGAGCCGGGCGTGCACCAGGTCGAAGCCGTCCGCCGGCGGCGCCTCGGCGCCGACATCGTGGACGCGTACCTCGACCGGTGGGCGGGCGGCCGGGGTCAGCCGCGAGGTGTCGATGTCGGTCGCGACGACCTTGCCGGTCGGCCCGACCTTCTTCGCCAGCCAGGACACCACGGAGGTGCCGCCCGCCCCGACCTCCCAGCAGCGCCAGCCGGGTCCGACGCCGAGGCGTTCGAGGTGCCGGAACGTCGTGGGGTCGAAGAGGGTGGCGAGAGCGTCAAAGCGTTCTCCCGCCTCGGTCCTTCGATTGTCGAGGAGGTACCCGTCGGTTCGCGTCATGCGGCGATCATCCCAGTTGCCCCGGTTGCGCGAGGCGGTCGACGCGGCCGGTGTGCCCTGGCCGGAGCGGTCGGCGCGGAGGCGGAAAGGGAAGGGGTGGGGCAAGGACGGGAAGGGGTGGGGCAGGGATGGGAGTCCGTGTCGCGGGCAGACCCTCCTCAGGCCGTCCACAGGCGGGAACAAAGCGGAACGACCCCTTTCCACAGGCTTACCCACGGCCTACGCGAGCCTGGCAGACTGGCGCGCCAGGGCGCAGGAACGCGCCACGGGGAGATCCACGAGGAGATCCAGATGACCATGGCAGGGAATCTGCGGAAGGTCACCGGCCTGGGGACGGTCGGTGGTCTGAGGAAGATGGCTCGGCTGGCCCGGCGGCGCGCCCGGGTCGATCTGAGCCACCCTGCCCGCTCCCCGCTGGGCTCCTCGGTGGTGAACTGCGTGACGTACCAGGACGGCGCCCGTGCGCCGGTCGGCGGAGATCTCGTCGACACGGTGGAGCGGGTGCGCAAGAGCGGTCACGGCTTCGTCTGGCTCGGGCTCCACGAGCCGACGAACGACGAGTTCGCGGGCATCGCCGAACTGTTCGACCTGCATCCGCTGGCGGTCGAGGACGCGGTCGAGGCCCATCAGCGCCCGAAGGTGGAGCGGTACGGCGAGACGCTGTTCGCGGTGTTCAAGACGGTCTGCTACGTCGAGCACGAGCAGTTGACGGCGACGAGCGAGGTGGTCAACACCGGCGAGATCATGGTGTTCGTCGGCCAGGACTTCGTCATCTCGGTGCGGCACGGACGGCACGGCTCGCTGGGCCCTCTGCGCGAGGAGCTGGAGTCCGACCCCCACCAGCTCGCCAAGGGGCCGTCCGCTGTGCTGCACGCGATCGCGGACCACGTGGTCGACGACTACCTCAACGTCATCGACGCCGTCCAGGCGGACATCGACCAGGTCGAGATGGATGTCTTCGCCCAGACCGGCGCGCGGGCCGACCCCGGGCGCATCTACCAGCTCAAGCGGGAGCTCCTGGAGCTGAAGCGGGCGGTGGTGCCGCTCAGCCGGCCTCTGCTGGAGCTCGCCGACCGGCCGATGCGGGTGGTCGACCTGGAGATACAGGCGTACTTCCGGGACGTCTCCGACCATCTGATGCGGGCCACGGAGCAGATCGCCGCGTTCGACGAACTGCTCAACTCGATCCTGCAGGCGCACCTCGCGCAGGTCACGGTCGCGCAGAACGAGGACATGCGGAAGATCACCGCCTGGGCCGCGATCATCGCCGTGCCGACGATGGTCTGCGGGGTGTACGGCATGAACTTCGACCACATGCCGGAGCTGCACTGGCGGTACGGCTACGGCCTGGTCATCGCGGTGATATCCGTCGCCTGCCTGGTGGTCTACCGGGGCTTCCGGCGCAACGGCTGGCTCTGATCGCCGATGTCGCCGGCGCCGGGCGCCGGCGTCAGTGCCGGGTGGGGCCGGTCCTGGCGTAGACGCTCTCCGCCCAGTGCGCCATCTGGTCCTCGGAAAGGTTCTGGGCGAGATCGGCCTCGCTGATCATGCCCACCAGGCGCTTGTTCTCGATCACCGGCAGCCGGCGGATCTGGTGCTCCTGCATCTCCTGGATCACCTCGCTGACGTCGGCTCCGGCGTCGATCCAGCGCGGTGTGCCCTGGGCCAGGTCACCGGCGGTGACCCTGGAGGGGTCGTGGCCCATGGCCACGCAGCCCACGACGATGTCCCGGTCGGTGAGGATGCCGCAGAGCCGCTCGTTCTCGTCGCTGATGGGCAGCGCTCCGACATTGAGTTCGCGCATCAGCTGGGCGGCGCGGTCGAGGGTCTCGTGAGCGGGGATCCACTGGGCGCCCCGGTGCATGATCTGTCCGGCGGTGGTCATGGTGTACCTCCCGGTGCCGGGCGGCCGGCGCGACGCGGAACGCGCCACTGTCCCGGCGCCCAGAGTTCGACGTGTACCGACCCTTCATTTTCGCCGGGCGGATCGGCGGGTGCACCTTCAGCGGCCGGGTCTTCGCGGGAGCCGCGCTTTCACGCCGAGAACCCCACCACCTTCCGCGGCACGACCCGGATGATCACGCGCACCTCGTCCTCCTTCTCCTCGGGCGGGTCGATGCCGAGGTACTTGTGCGCGAGCTCGTGCGGAAGCCGCTTGTCCTCGTCCGGGAGGATCTCGGCGGTACCGCGGATCTCGACCGAGGTGTAGGGGTTGGCGAGGTCGAAGACCGTCAGGCTGATGCGGGGGTCACGGCGGAGGTTGCGCACCTTCTGCCGTCGGTCGATGGAGGAGAAGAGGACGGTGTCGCCCTCGCGTTTGATCCACACCACGGAGTTCTGCGGGGCGCCGTCGGGGCCGAGGGTGGCGACCGAGGCGAAGTTCCTGCCGTCGAGAAGGGCACGGACGGGGGCGTCGAAGGAGAAGGAGGTGTTCGAGGAGATCGTCATGACAGCAGCATAATTACATGCACGTGCATTGAAAAGCGGTTTACCGAATCACCCGCACACGGACTCACCCTGCACCGGCTCAACCGGTCGCCGGCCGGCCGCTCACCGCCCCGGGCGTTCACCGGCTCAGGCGGCTGAGGTGCCCACCAGCCCAGGCGTTCACCGGCTCAGGCGGCTGAGGTGTCCACCAGCCCAGGCGTTCACCGGCTCGGGCGGCTGAGGTGTCCACTGGCCCAGGCGTTCTCCAGGCCAGGCGTTCACCGGCTCAGGCGCTCAGGGTCACCGACCCGGGCGTTCACCGCTCAGCCGTTCCACGCCGGATGCCGTGGGTCGTCCGCGCGGACGAGGACGTCGGCCGTGGCCGCCGGATCCGTCTCCTCGGCGTAGCGCTCGAAGGCGGGCAGCGTCCAGTGGTCGGCTTCCGGGGTGCGGCGGCGCAGGGCGGCCGGGGAGAGGGAGACGTGGACGGTGAGGTCGAAGGGGAACCAGTGGCGCAACAGGAGGGGGCCGTGCAGCAACAGGAAACCACCGGGCGGGAGTTGGACGTAGGAGCTGCGGGTGGCGCGGTCGGTGACGGGATCCCGGAGGTCGGGCAGGATCCGGCCGTCGCCGCCGGGTTCGAGGGGGTTGAACACCTCGCGCCACAGCGCGCTGGTGTCGAACCAGCCGTCGTAGTAGGCGTCCACGTCGTGGTGGCCGTGCTCCAGGCGGAGGGAGGCGGGGCGCAGGAAACCGTGGGTGCCGACGACGCGGGAGGGGCGACCGCGGGTGCGCAGCGCTTCGGTGACGCGTTCGGCGAGGTCGCCGGGGTGGGCCGCCGGGGCGCCGTCGAAGGCGATGCGCGGCCAGGGGCTGCCGTCGTCGGGCTTCAGGTCGAGCAGCCGGTCCGCGAGGAGGTCGCCGAGCCGTTCCCAGGTGATCGCTTCGAGTCGCACAGGGCCCATGATGCGTCAGGTTCCGGGCGGGATGCGTCGCGCTCGTGCGCTCGGCTGGCGGCGAGCAGATGCCGGAGGTGCGTCTCGCTCCAGGCAGGGGCAGGCACGAGCGGCGTCGGGGCGGGGATCAGGGCGCGGCCGAGGGGAGTGAGAGCGTCTTTCGAAGCGGGGGGTGTCGTCGTGCGCGGTGCGCGACAGGAGACCGTCGCGTGCCATCCCGTGGAGGCCCCTCGGACCGCAGGACGATCATGTGGTGCCGGGCTCATCAGCGGGAATGAAGCCCGTATGCCGGCCCTCGCAACTCCCCCGCCCCGCACCGGGCCTGTCGTCGTGCAGCCGCTGCGGCGGCGCCACTGCGCCGAGTGCCGGCGTGGACCGCAGCCGATGGTGGTCCTGGAGGACGGTGCGCCGCGCTGCCTCGACTGTGCCGACCTCGGCCACCTGGTGTTCCTGCCGCGCGGCGACACGGCGCTGACCCGCAGGTCACGGGAGGAGAGCGGGCTGTCGGTGGTGGTCGTCCGGTTCAACCGGCGCAAGGGGCGCTACGAGCGGCAGGGCGTCCTCGTCGAGGAGGCCGGGCTGGCCCGGGCCGAGGCACGGTGCCTGGCGGACGCCGAGGCGAGGCGGCGGCGCCGGGTGAGGGACGCGCGGCGCCGGGCGGCGGAGGACGCACGGTTCACGGAGGCCTTCGCGGCGGAGATCCTGCGGCTGCTTCCCGGCTGCCCGCCGGACCGGGCCCGCGCGATCGCCGGGCACGCGTCGGTGCGGGGCAGCGGCCGGGTGGGGCGCAGCGCCGCCGGACGGGCGTTGTCCGAGGGGGCGGTCGTCTCCGCGGTCGTGGCGTCCGTACGGCATCTGGACACGCCGTACGACCGTTTGCTGATGGGCGGGGTGCCACGGCACGAGGCACGCCTGCGGATCGCGGCGGGGGTGGAGACGGTGCTGCGGGAGTGGGGGTGGAGAGCGGGGCTCGGCTCCGCCGCGCCGTGAGGCGCCGGGTGCTCTGGACGCTCCCGTATGTTTTCGAGGCTCTCGGCGATGGTCACCGTTCACCTGCGGGAATTGACTTGGGGGTGACGGACGGTACCGGGCGTGTTCCCGGCTCGACGTGGGAGTTGACGTTGACATGATCGATGGACCGTATTTCGTGCTGACGGTGCTCGGGGTGCTGGGGACGGGGCTGGTGGCAGGGGTCTTCTACGGGTTCTCGACGTTCGTGATGAAGGGCCTCGCCTCGCTGCCGCCCGCACAGGGCGTCGCCGCGATGAAGGCGATCAACGTGACCGCGGTGATGCCGGCGTTCATGATCGTGTTCGTCGGCTCGGCGGGGGTGTGCGCGGTGCTCGCGGTGGTGACGTTCGTGCTGTGGCCCGGCGACGGGAGGGTGGAGTTGCTGCTGGGCAGCGCGCTGTATCTGTTCGGCTCGTTCGGGGTGACCATGATCGCGAACGTGCCTCGCAACGACGCCCTGCTGAAGCTGGCGCCGGGCACCGCGGAGGCGGCCTCGTACTGGCCGACGTATGTGCGCGAGTGGACGGCGTGGAACCACGTCCGTACGGTCGCCTCGGCCGGAGCCGCCCTGGCGTACGTCCTGGCTCTCACCTGACGGCAGGCCCGGTCCCCGCCCGCGAGAAAGCGCTGTCCGACCCTCTGCGCGGGGTACCGATGGGACGTATCGTGGCCGCAAGAGTGCCGCCCGATGACGCACGGCCCGCCGCACGCGTACGCAAGGAACACGGCCATGGGCGATCCCAAGGGATTCATGACCACGCCCCGCCAGGACTGGCCCCGTCGGCCGGTCGAGGAGCGGGTCCGGGACTGGGACGAGGTGTACGTCCCCGGAGCCCTGCTCCCCATCATCAGCAAGCAGGCCGACCGCTGCATGGACTGCGGTATCCCCTTCTGCCACGACGCCTGCCCGCTCGGCAACCTGATCCCCGAGTGGAACGACCTGGTGTCGCGGGAGGACTGGCGGGCGGCGAGCGACCGGCTGCACGCGACCAACAACTTCCCCGAGTTCACGGGGCGGTTGTGTCCGGCGCCCTGTGAGGCCGGCTGTGTGCTCGCCATCAACCAGCCGGCCGTCACCATCAAGAACGTCGAGGTCGCCATCGCCGACCGGGCCTGGGAGGAGGGTTTCACGCCGCCGCGGCCGCCGGACCGGCTGTCCGGGCGGACGGTCGCGGTGATCGGTTCCGGACCCACCGGTCTGGCCGCGGCGCAGCAGCTGACCCGGGCCGGGCACACGGTCGCCGTGTACGAGAAGGACGACCGGATCGGCGGTCTGATGCGGTACGGCATCCCCGCGTTCAAGATGGAGAAGCACCATCTGGACCGGCGCATCGAGCAGATGCGGGCCGAGGGGACCAAGTTCCGGACGTCGACGCAGGTCGGACGGGACGTCATGGCCGCCGATCTGCGGGCCCGCTACGACGCCGTGGTGATCGCCACCGGGGCGACCGCGTGGCGGGAACTGCACGTTCCGGGGCGGGAGCTGACCGGCATCCATCAGGCGATGGAGTACCTGCCGCTGGCCAACCGGGTGTGCGAGGGCGATCTGGAGGCCTCGCCGATGTCCGCCGCGGGCAAGCACGTCGTGATCGTGGGCGGCGGCGACACCGGCGCGGACTGTCTGGGGACGGCCGTGCGGGAGGGTGCGGCGTCCGTGACCCAGCTGGACATCTACGCCCAGCCGGGGGTGGAGCGCGACGAGGACACCGATCCCTGGCCGACGTACCCGAAGATCTACCGGCTGTCGGCGGCGCACGAGGAGGCGCGCGATCTGCAGTCGGCGCCGGCGGCGGACGCGGACGCGCGGCTGTTCGCGGCGTCCACGCTCCGCTTCACCGGCGACGAGAACGGGCATGTCCGCTCGCTGCACCTCGTCGAGGTCGACGCGGAACGGCGGCCGGTGGAGGGCACCGGGCGGGCGCTTCCGACCGACCTGGTGCTGCTCGCGCTGGGCTTCTCGGGGCCCGACCGGGAGGACGGGCTCGTCGAGCAGCTGGGGCTCGCGCTGGAGCCGCGCGGCACGATCGCCCGGGACGCGGACTTCGCGACGAACGTCCCCGGCGTGTTCGCCGCCGGGGACGCGGCACGCGGCCAGTCGCTGATCGTGTGGGCGATCGCGGAGGGGCGGGCGGTGGCGGCGGCCGTCGACCGCCATCTGACGGGAAGTTCGCGGCTGCCGGCGCCGATCGGGCCGTACGACCGGCCCATGCGCGTCTGAGCCGACGGTGTGACCGCGCCCGCCCGTCGGGGCAGCGGCGCCCGTCCGTCCCCGCCACCCTGCCCGTCGCCAGGGCCGCCCACGGCCACCGGGTCGACGGGACGTCCCGCCCACCGCCGTCCGCGGCCAGGGCCTCGGAGCCGCAGCCCGGGCGCGCGCACCTGCGGCCGCCGGCGCCCGCAGCCCCCGGAGGTCAGTGCTGCCGGCCACCGGCTTCCGCGGCCGTGTGTCAGCGCTTGCGCCCCACCGCCCCGTAGCCCGGTATCACGCCGTCGTCCTGGCCCGGCACGGGGTCGCCGAGTTCGGGGTGCCACTCGGATACCACCGCGACGCCGGGTTCGACCAGGTCGAGGGTGTCGAAGAAGCGGGCGAACTCCTCGCGGGAGCGCAGGGCCAGGGTGACGCCGGCCGCCTTCAGCTTCTCCGTGGCCGCCGCGGACTCCTCCGGGGTGAAGTCGGCGGTGGCGTGGGTCATCATCAGGTAGCTGCCGGAGGGGAGTTCGGCGAGCAGTCGGTCGACCAGTTCGTGCGCCCCGTCCTCGTCGGAGACGAAGTGCAGCAGCGCGACCAGCGACAGGGCGACCGGCCGGTCGAAGTCCAGGATCTTCCCGGCCTCTTCGACGATGGCGGCCGGGTCGCGGACGTCCGCCTGCAGGTACTCCGTGACGCCCTCGGGCGTACTGCGCAGCAGGGCGGCCGCGTGGGCCAGCACGATCGGGTCGTTGTCGCAGTAGACCACGCGTGCGTCGGGCGCGATCTGCTGGGCGACCTGGTGGAGGTTCGGCTCGGTCGGGATGCCCGTGCCGATGTCGAGGAACTGGCGGACGCCGTTCCCGGCGAGCCAGCGGGTGGCCCGGTGCATGAAGGCGCGGTTGACCCTCGCCATGACCGGGACCCGCGGGTCGAGGGCCAGCATCTGCCGGCCCATCTCCTCGTCGACGGGGTAGTTGTCCTTCCCGCCGAGGTACCAGTCGTACATCCGTGCCGGATGCGGCCTGCTGGTGTCGATCTCGAGGGGAGTGGTGGGGTCCTGCCCGGTCATGAGGCACTCCGTAAGACACAATGAGTAATCAAGTCATTACCATTACAAGGAAGTTGAACTCAGAGAAAGACAATCACGTCAGGACAGCAGGAAGTCCGCCTCCCCCGCCTTCGCCCCCTCGATGAAGGCCGTCATCTCGTCGGTGGTGTAGATCAGGGCCGGACCGTCCGGGTCGGTGGACTGACGGACGGCGATCCGGCCGTCGGCGAGCTTCATCGCCTCCAGGCAGTTCCCGCCGTTGCCGCCGCTCCACGGCTTGTGCCAGCCTTCGCTGCCCAAGTCCCGCGCGGGCATGCCGTTGTAGACCCGTTTGCGCGGCTTGATGCGATCCATTCACAGCTCCTTGCGGAGATCCCGGAGGATCTCCTTCGTGCGATGTGCCGTAGCGGCCTGCGCCGCCATGCGGTCCATGACCTCGAGGTGGGTCGCCACCTCGGTGCGCGCGTCGAGGTAGACGGCGCCGGTCAGGTACTCGCTGTAGACCATGTCCGGAAGCTCCGGCATGGCGAATCGGAAGAGCACGAAGGGCCCGTACGTGCCGGGATGCGGCCCCGAGGAGAACGGGGCGACCTGCAGCGTCACGTTGGGCAGCTTCGCGGCCTCGAGCAGTTTGTCGATCTGCGCGCGCATCACCTCCGGGCCGCCGACCGGGCGGCGCAGCACCGTCTCGTCCATGACGACCCACAAGTGGGGCGCGTCCTGACGGGTGAGCAGTTCCTGGCGTTGCATGCGCAGGTCGACGAGGCTCTCGATGTCCTCCGGCCGGGTCTGGCCGATGGCGCCGGACCTCAGGACGCCACGCGCGTAGTCCTCGGTCTGCAGCAGGCCGGGGACGAAGTGCGGCTCGTACTGGCGGATCAGGGTGGCCGCGCCCTCCAGGCTGACATGCATCGAGAACCAGCCGGGCAGGACGTCGTGGAAACGCTGCCACCAACCGGGCTTGTTGGCCTCCTCGGCCAACCGGACGAAGCCCTCGGCCTCCTCGTCGCTCACGCCGTACGCCTTCAGCAGCAGTTGGAGGTACGGAATCTTGAGGGCGACCTCGGCCATCTCCATGCGGCGGACCGTGGCGGGCGCGACGCGCAGAATACGGGCGGCTTCCTCGCGCTTGAGGCCGGCGCGCTCCCGCAGGTCCAGCAGGCGCCGGCCGAGGACGACCTGTCCCACCGTCGGCGCGGACCGCGGTTCGCTCACGCTCCACCTCCACGAAGAGCCCGCCCGGACGGTCAGTTGAGCCACGCTGGGCCCCGACCGGCCGGTCACGAAAAAGAATCCCGACAGCCCTGCGGCGCCATTCGAAACCGATTCGAAGACCTGTACGAGTGAGTACGGATCTCCGGTGATCCCAACTGGCGCCGCTCGACGTGCTGTTGCGAGCAGTGTGCCACGGCGCTCCACCGCGTCACACAGCACTCTGCATTTTTCAGAGTGACACTTGCCAAGTGTTCACGGCGCGGCGATAGTGGCAAGCGTGATTCCGTTCGCGCCCTTAGGAACAGACGCCGCCGCAGGCCACCCCCAGGGTCTCGGTGCCGCGGGAGCAGGCCCCGACCAGGCCGCTGCCGAGCGCCGGTTCCGATTCGAACTGGCCGCCCATCCGGGCTCGCCCGCGCAGGCAAGACGCCTGGCCCGGGCCCGGCTGACCGGCTGGTCGGTGTGCGAGGACACCTGTGACACGGCTGCTCTGGTCATATCCGAACTCGTCACCAACGCCATCGTGCACACCGCGAGCGGCACCGTCGTCTGCGAACTGCACGACGGCGACGACCTCGTGCGCATAGCCGTGCGCGACGAGGGCTGCGCACCGGGCGAACCGCACCCGTCCCCGCAACGCCCCGAGGAGGAGCACGGGAGGGGACTGTTCCTCGTCGACGCCCTCTGTCACGCGTGGGGCGCCCAGGAGGACGGACCGGGCCTGTTGGTCTGGGCCGACCTGCCCCGCGGCGGCGAGGGCTCCCACGATCACGCCGGACAGCGTGACGACGTCACCGAGCCCGTCTCCTGCGACGACCTCCCCGCTCCCCGGGGCGACCTCGGCTGGGGCGCCCGCCCGAAGCCGGGGCCGGCCGACGGCTCCGGCGGCGAGGACGACACCGCCGGCCACGGCGAGCAGGGGCACCGCGGCCTCGACGCGGAGGACCGGACATCCGGCCCCGGCTTCGGGCGGGCGCACCGCGCCTTCCTGGCCGACGGCCCCCTCGCGCGCGTGGCGCGGCAGCGGCAGCACGGCCCGGCGGCCGGCGGCCCCACGGCCGGTTCCGTACGGCCGGCCGACCACGCCCTCGACACCCACGGCGAGGCGCCCTCCTGGCGCCCCCACCCCGGGACCGAGCGGGACCGCGACCGGGACCCCGCGTGAGTGCCGCGCCCGGCCGGGCCCCGGCGCTCAGCCTGGACACCCTCGTACGACTCCGGCGTCGCCTGGGCGCCCCGGCGGCCCCCCGCCGCCTGATCGTGCCCGACGGCATGACGGCCCCGCTGGGCTGCGACGCCGTCGCCGTACCGGCCCGCCTCGGGTACCTGGTCATGACCCGGCTGCAACGCGTGGGCTGCGTGTACGCCGACGAGGCGAACTGGTGGTGGCTCGTCCCCTCGGACTCCGACCAGGCCCTGGAATGGCCCGCCCCCGCGCACTACGCCATAGGCGCGATCGTTCCGGACTCCCCGCAGGATCCCGCCCTCATCCACCGACCGGACGGCACGCTTCCGTACACACCGCCGATCCCCCTCTACCTGACCCTGTGCCGCCTCACGGACACACCACCCACCTGGTCGCGGCCGATCAGCGCGTAGGCCGCCTCCGCGGGAAGCCGTCCCCGCCGTGATCCGGGTACGCCCCTGCCTCCTGCGCGTACGCCCCTCCCTGCACCACGTACGCGCTTCTTACCGCGCGTAAGCCCTCCGTACAAGGTCCGCACAAGGTCCGCTCGGCGCGTACAGCGCCGCACCGGCGCACCGCGCCACCCGTTCCGCACCGATCACCCCCGACGACGCCCCCCACCTCGCGCGCGGGGCCGGGCGCACGCCCGCGCGCATCGCCTGCCCCCGTCCTGCGCCCTGCCCTCCCGCGGTCGCGCCCGCGATAGTGGCCACTTGTCCACGATCGGGGGAGGCCAACGGTGCGGAAGGTGCCGAAACTGAAGCGTCCGAAGAGCCGGAAACGGCAGCGACCCGACGAGCGCGAGGTGTCCGAGTCGGAGCGGCTGCTCTTCGGGGGTCCGCTCCGTTACGACATGGGCTGGAACCAGCACCGGGACGCCTTCCTGGAGCTGAACTTCCGCGCCATGCTGGCCCGGCTGCCCGCCCTGCTCGCCGCCAGCCTCCGCCTGGCCCGGCAGGCCGACCCACGGGCCGCATGGGTCGTACTGGCCGCGGAGGCGGGCCGAGGCGCGGTACAGGCGGTGAGCCTCCTGGCCATGAACACCATCCTGGGCCGGCTGGTCGGCGAGGGCTCGATCGAGGACCGGCTGCGCGGCGCCGCTCCCGCGCTGGCGGCGATGGCCGCGGCCCTGCTCGTCGGGGCGGTGCTGCGGGCGGCGTCGACGTACGCCACCGGGCGGCTGGAGCCCAAGGTGGAGCGGGTTGCGACCGAGCTGTACCTGGAACGGGCGGCCGCCGTGGAGCTGGCCGCGATCGAGGACCACGCCTTCCACAAGCTGCTGGACACCGCCCAGTACGGCGCCCGGTCGGCGGGCCGGATGATCATGTACGGCACGCGGGTGATCAACGCGATCATCTCGCTGGCCGCGGCGGCCGGCGTCCTGACCGTCCTGCATCCGCTTCTGCTGCCGCTGCTGGTGACGATGACACTGCCCAGCGCCTGGAGCGCCCTGACGAACGCCCGGCGCCGGTACGAGTCCTTCCACACCTGGGTGCAGCACGCGCGCGCGGGGCATCTCCTCGCGAGCCTGCTCACCGAACCGGCGGCCGCGCCGGAGATCCGCGTCCACGGGGTCGGCCCCTTCCTGCTGCGCCACTTCCGCTCGATGTCGGAGACGGCGGAGGCGGAGCAGGCCCGGCTGGCCCGGCTCGCGGCCCGCACCGGCCTGTTCGCGGCGGCCTGGACGGGCCTGGCGACGGCGGCGACGTACGCCACGCTCGGCGGGCTGCTGATCACCGGGACGATGGCGCTGGCGGTGGCGGGAACGGCCGTGATCGCGATCCGCAGCGGCTCCGCGAGCCTGAACACCCTCGTCCTGGAGATCAACCAGCTCCACGAGGAAGCCCTGTTCGTGGGCGATCTGCAACGCCTGTACGGGGAGGCGGCCGAGCGGGCGATCCCGGTGGGCGGCACGGCCCTGCCGGAGGATCCGCGGGAGATCCGCTTCGAGAACGTCAGCTTCGGCTATCCGGGCGAGTCGGCCCGTCCCGCCCTCGACGACGTCACCCTCACCCTCCCCCTCGGCCGGATCATCGCGCTCGTCGGCGAGAACGGCTCGGGCAAGACGACCCTGGTGAAGCTGCTGGCGGGGCTGTACAAGCCGGACCAGGGCCGGATCCTGTGGGACGACGTGGACGCGGCGGAGGCGGACCGGCACCAACTGGCCGAACGCATCGCGATGGTGGCGCAGGACTTCAAGCGCTGGCCGTTCACGGCCCGGGTCAACGTCGCCGTCGGCCGGTCCTCCGCGCCCCTCACCGAGGACCGGCTGTCCACCGCGATCGGCGAGGCGGGCGCCGAGGACGTGGTCGCGGACCTGCCACGGGGACTGGACACCTTGCTGGCCCGTAACTTCAGCGGCGGGCACGAGTTGTCCGGCGGACAGTGGCAGCGGCTGGGCATCGCGCGGGCGGCGTACCGGCGCGGCCGCATCCTGATCGTGGACGAGCCGACGGCGGCCCTGGACGCCCGGGCCGAGCTGGAGGTCTTCGAGAAGATCCGCGCGCTGGCCGACGGCGGCCAGACGGTCGTCCTGATCACACACCGGCTGGCGTCGGTCCGCCACGCGGACCTGGTGCACGTCCTGGACCAGGGCCGGCTCGTGGAGTCCGGCACCCCGGACGAACTGCTGGCGAAAGGCGGCGTCTACGCGGAGCTGTACGCGCTCCAGGCGGAGCAGTTCGCCACCCAGGTGCCCCCGCAGCTGTCCGCGGAGGCATCCCCACAGGTGCCCGCCTCCTCGAAGGCGGGCTGAACCGTCAGTCCGCGGCCTCGCCCCGGACGATCACCAGGAACGTGTCCGTCGCGAGGTCCATGACCACCTCGGCGGCCAGTCCCTCCATACGTCGCGCGTGCGCGAACTCCTCCGCCGGCCACGACCCGCGCGGCCCGCCTGCGGGAAAGCGTTCGAGCACTGTTCGCCCGTTCACCATCTCGCACCTCCAGACAAGCGTTGTACTTGTAGGAGTTAACGCTCCCGGGGTGCGGAACGCCTCGCCCGGTGACGGTACTGAGACGTAGTTGACACGAGTTCAGCGCGGAGTGTGAAAATCCGGTCACCCGCGGAACACAACCATCACACTGCGCGTCAGAAGTCGCACCGGTCGTGACGGCACCGCCCGAGGCTCTCTCAGGTGTCGTACTCCTGGATCCGTCTGCCGTGGCTGCGGTCCAGGAGCGCGGGCATGCGCTCCCCCAGCTCGCGTACGACCGCCGGGACGTCGAGAGTGAGCAGCTCGCGGTCGCGCATGAGGATCCGGCCGTCGACGATCGTGGTGCGTACGTCGGAGGAGCGGGCGCTGTGGACGAGGGTCGCGGCGAGGTCGTGCACGGGCTGGGTGTGCGGGCCGGTGAGGTCGACGAGGACGAGGTCGGCGCGCCGCCCGGGGGCGATGCTGCCGATCCGGTCCCCCAGTCCGACGGCTCGCGCGCTCTGCAGCGTGGCGTGGTGCAGCGCCTGGCGGGAGGTCAGCCAGCGGGGGTCGCCCTCGGTCGACTTCTGGATCAGTGAGGTGAGCGCCATCGACTCCCAGACGTCCAGGGAGTTGTTGGAGGCGGCGCCGTCCGTGGCGAGTCCGACGGGGACACCGATCTCGCGCAGGGCCCGGATCGGGGTGGTCGTGGGCCAGGCGAACTTGAGGTAGCCGCGCGGCGCGGTCGCCACGGCCGTACGGCCACGCGCGCGTGCGAGGACGGGCAGGTCGCGTTCGAGGATGCCGGTGCCGTGGGCGATGAGGACGTCGGTGTCGAGGATGCCGGTGCGTTCCAGGACCTCGACGGGGGTGAGGCCGTGCCGGGCGAGACTGGTGTCGGCCTGGTCGCGGTTCTCGGAGGCGTGCAAGTGGACGGGGAGGCCGTGGGCGCGGGCGAGTTCGGCGGTGGCGGAGAGGTCGGCGTCGGTCACGGTGTAGGGGGCGTGCGGGGCGAGGGCGGTGGTGATCCGGCCGTCGGCGCCGCCGCGGTGACGGAGCGCGAACTCCAGGGACTCCTCCCGGCCTCGCTCGCCCTGCGAGGAGAAGTACGCCTGGCCCAGGTGGGCCCGGATCCCGCACTCCGCCACGACGGCCGCGACCGCGTCCATGGCGAAGTAGTGGTCGGCGAAGCAGGTGACACCGCCGCGGATCATCTCGGCGCAGGCGAGCCGCGCGCCCAGTTCGACGTCCTGCTCGGTGAGGTTGGACTCGACCGGCCAGACGACGTCGTTGAACCACTCCTGCGTGGGCAGGTCCTCGGCGAGACCGCGCAGGGCGACCATCGGCGCGTGCGTATGGCAGTTGACCAGCCCGGGCATCGCGACCTGGCCCCGGGCGTCGAGCCGCTCGACGGCGGGGACTTCGGCCGCTTCGGCGGCGGTGACGACGGCGACGACGAGGCCGTCCCGTACGACGACGGCGGCATCCTCGAGGAACGTGACACGCTCCTCCTCGCCGCGAACCGCGTCTCCACCGGGCACGCCGGGCCCTTCCTGCCCCTCGTGCACGAGGACGGCGCAGTGGGCGATGACGAGGTCGGCGGCGCGAGATGACGTCATTGCGTCAACGTACGACGCCGTCGGCGGGTCGCGTGAGCCGTGGCGCGCACTGTGTCCCGAACCTGCCGCCGGGCCGGGGGCGGCGCGGGTGACTTGGGGAACACCCTTGGGGTCGTACGGGTGCTCGGCCCGCCCTGGCCCCACGCGGGGCACGGACAGTGGCCGCCGCGGCTCCACACGGGCCACGGGCAGTGGACCGCCCGGTCCCAGCCCCACAGCGGCGCACGGACAGTGGCCTGCCCGGCCCCAGCGGTATGCCGCCGCGCCGGCGCTACACCGCGACGGGCAGAGCCGGTATCCGGAGTCCGGCCCGCTCGCGTTCCTCTGCCAGTTCGTCCAGGAGTTCGGCCAGGTGGGCGGCGTGCTCGGGGGTGAGGCGCCCCGTGTCGTCGAGGTGTACGGCGCAGGCGGTGGTGGTGTCGACGAGCCGTTCGAGGGTGTCGGCGATCTCTTCCGCGCCTTCGGAGTGCCGGGCGAGCGCGGGGAGTTCGGCGGCGGCACGGGAGATGGCGCCGCGGGCCTCGGCGAGGGTGCGGTAGGCCTCGCGGCGCAGGGTCCAGCGGACGGCGCGGCGGTCGGGGCCGGTGTCCGCGCGCAGTGCGGGGGCGTCGGACTCGCGCAGCACATGGGCGAGGTAGGCGTGCGCGGCGCTCACGGCCGCGGCGAGCCGCGCACGCACCCCGCCGGCCCGCTGTCCCGGCATCGGCAGATGTCCCACGATCAGCACGATCGCGCAGGCCAGCAGCGTTTCACCGATCCGGCCGGCGGAGGCCTGCGGCTCGCCGCCGACCATCACCAGGGCGAGGACGAGGACGGTGACGACGGCGGTCTGCGCGGCGAAGTGCCGCGTGGCGACGGGAATGAGCGCTCCGCTGAGGGCGACGAGCGCGATCAGCCCCTCCGGCCGGGGCAGCACGGCGGCGAACCCGGCGAAGACGAGGGCCCCGAGGACGGTCCCGGCCGCACGGCACAGCACACGTGAGGCGAGCGGACCGAGGTCGGGCTTGACCAGGAAGACGGTGGTGGCGGGCAGCCAGTACCAGTGTTCGTGCTGCCCGTACCAGCGGGCGTGATGCAGAACCTGGGCGACGGCAACGCCGGCCCCGAAGCAGAGGGCGACCCGCAGCCCGTACTCCCGTCCACCGGCCCCGAAAGCGGCCCGGAGCAGTTCGCCGACACCGCGCCGACGGGTGTGCAGGTCGCTCCCCTTGCCCCGGTCGAAGGCTTCGGCGGCCCGCAGCAGGGCGTCGTCGAGTGCACGCAGCCCGGGCGCCGAACGGCTGGGGGCGGGCAACGGCCCGGTGTGCGTGTTCTCGCGCACGGCGGCGGCCAGCCGCCGGGGCCCTTCGGACGTCCGCCCGGCGACGGGGTCCCCCGCCCAGGCCAGCGCGGTCGCGGCCTCGGCGAGCGGCAACGCGGCGGCGTACTGCGCGTGCAGCCGCCGCTCGGCCGCGGAAGTGGCGTAGCGCCGCAGCCGGGGCCCGGCGAGAGCGTCCTGCGCGTGATCGAGGGCGGCGGTGAGTGCGGCGCGCCGGGCGGTGGCCTCCGGCGAGCCCGTGGCATCGAGAAGCTCCGCCACGGCGTCGTAGACGGCCGCGACGGCCTCCCGCTCCCCGTCGAACCGGAAGTCTCCGGCGAGGGCGCCGGGGGTCGGGAGGACCAGCCGCAGCGCGATGAGCCACCCGGCCCCCACGAGGAAGGCGAGCGCCCGCTGCCACCCGGACTCGGGCAACGGCATCCCCGCCCCGATGGCGGAGGCGACGAGCAACTGGGTCCCGGCACCGGAGGCGACAGGCCCCACGGCGCTGACACTCCCGGCGACCAGCCCGACGAGAGTGAGCAGCACGGTCAGCACCACGGGCCCGGCGCGCTCCCCGGCGTACGTCCCCAAGAGGAGTCCCGCGGCTCCCGCCAGCGCGGGCGCGCCGAGCCGCTTCACCGAGACGCGTCGGCTGCCGGGCCGGTCGTTGATCCCGGCGAGCATGGCGGCGATCGCGGCGACGACCCCGAGTGACGTACGGCCGGCGAGCACAGCGACGAGGAGCAGCGGCCCTGCGGCCAGCGCGGCGCGCACGACCGCGCTCCAGGGCACAGGGCCGCGCTGAGCGCGCAGGGCGTGGGCGAGCCAGGGCGGCAGAGCGCCGAGTGTGCGAACGGCAACGGCGGAACGCGGGGACACGAAGCTCCTGTCGGGACGAGGGCGGGGTGTGCCTTCGGGCGACGGCGGCCGGGGCTGTGGAGTGTGCGCTGTGGTGCGTGTGCGGCGGTGTGCGGGCTGTGTCTCCACGGTACGGCGCGATCTTGGTGGAGGTCGCACGGTTACGTTTCGCCGAGGTGACACTTCGCCCGGATCCCGCGTTCTTTATGAACGCAACCCCTTGGGGGCGTCGAACAGGCGGCTCCTCACGCGCGCGACGCCGTCGCCGCCTCCACCCTCTCCGCGAAGAGCACCCCGGCCCGTTCGAGCGCCTCCGGGACGCTCCCTCGGCCCACCTCGGCCACGAGGTCGTCGACCTCCCTGAGCCCGGCCCGCTCCAGCAACCGCTTCTCGTTCGTCACCCACTCCCCGCGCGCGGCCAGCACGGCGTGCCCGGTCTGCGTGGCGGCCACGGCCAGCGCACCGGCTGTCTCCGTCCGTCGGCCGTGGGGGGCGTGGGCGGCCGCGGCGTAGGCGAGGGTGGCGCGCGCGGTGCCGTACCAGCGTTCGCACGCCGTCCGGCGCAGCTTCTGCGGATACGCGGCCGGCCGCGGGAGTTCACCGCGCAGCACCCGGTTGATCGCCAGCTCCGCGACGACCAGGTAGCTCGGAATCCCCGCGAGATGGAACATCAACGGCTCCACCCGGAACCGCCCCTCCTCCGCCTCCGCCGACTCGTGCTCCACCACGTCGAGGTCGCGGTAGTGGACGTCGACGCGCCGCCCGTCGACCGTCAGCCAGGCACCCCCGTTGAACACCCCGCCACCCCAGCCGCCGACCTCGCAGACCTCGCCCTCCCAGCCGAGGGCGCGCAGATCGGCTGGGTCGAAGGGGCCGCGGTAGTAGATCGCCAGGTCCCAGTCGCTGTCGGGGGTGGGGGTGCCCTGGGCGCGGGAGCCGCCGAGGGCGACGGCCCGGACGGTGGGGAGGGAGGCCAGGCGGTCGGCGGTGGCGTCGAGGAAGGCGGAGTCGTCGAGAGTGGCCATGAGCGCAGCGTACGGAGCCGTGGGGTGTGTCTCCACGCGATTTCTCCGGCGGTTGGACACGGGTCGGCCTGCGGCGACTGCGGCCGCGAGGGTGATTGTCAGTGGTACGCGTTATCAATGAAGTCGTCACTCAGCGTAACGACGGGGGAGATGATGATGACGCGCGGAAGGAATCGCAAGCAGCCGGAGGGAAACGGGCGCGAGCCGGAAGGTGACCCGAGGCCGGAAGGTGACCGGAAGCCGGAAGGCAGTCCGCCGCCGCAAGGCAGTCCGCCGCCGCAAGGCAGTCCGCCGCCGCAAGGCAGTCCGCCGCCGGAAGGCAGTCCGCGGCCAGAAAGCGGTCCGGACGCGCCGTCGGCGCGCACTCATCTGTCGGCGGCCGGGCTGCGGGCGCGTGGGTGGACGTCGGGCATGGTGCGCCAACTGCTCGGTGAGCCGGATTTGTTGCGGGCCAACCCGCTGTTCCCCACGGCTCCGCAGACCCGCCTCTACCTCGTGGAGCGGGTCGAGGCGGCCGAGTGGAGCGACGAGTTCCGGGCCGTGGCGGCCGCTGCCGCACGGCGGTCCGCCGCGGCGCGGGCCGCCGCCCTCCGCAGGCGGCGAGAAGTGCTGGCGCGGATCGCGGCGGAACCTCTGGAGGTGCCGCGGCTGGCTGCGGACCGGCTGGCGGCGGCCGCGGTCGAGCACCGCAACCGCCGGGACGGGGAACGGGTGGGCGAGCGATGGAGCCAGGTGCCCGGTCCGCCCGCCACGGTCGAGAGTGCCGACTCCGACGCGCTCGTCCGCTGGAAAGTGACCTATCTGCGTCATCGGCTGACCCGCTACGACGAGCTGTTGGACGGTCTGCACGCCGGCACCGGGCGCGCGGCGGCCGAGGAGTTGCTGCGGCGCAGGGTCTACGCGGCCATCGCCGAGGCGTACCCCGAACTTGCACAGGAGTGCGAACGCCGGCTGAGTGAACGGGAGTGCGGTCCACCGCCGGGATGACATGGCCGGGTGGAGCTGCGAGGACGCCGGGCCGGCGGGCAGGCGGCGTCCCTACGCTCCGGGCGCATGAACGACGATCAAGCCACCCGCGTGCACGAACGCCTCGCGGCCCGCCCCGAGTTGCGTCCCGTCGTCTTCGGCGAGGGCCGCCGCTTCGGGCTCTGGGATCTCGCCTCACTCGCCGAGGGCGCCCTCGGCGAGTGCCTCGACCCCGACTCGCTCACGGTGTCGAGCGAGAAGCGCTGGCGTCTCGGACTGGGTGCGGCAGGGCGGGAGCACCGGCACGACGACGAGTTCCGCAGGAGGTACTGGATCTGTGCGCCGGAAGACCGGTGCGGGCAGCGCGGGCCCTTGGGGACCATCGCCCTCGACACCTGGCCCAGGGGAGCGGGCGCGCTGCACGTCTCCTCGCTCTACGTCCATCCCGTGGCCCGGCGGCAGGGCCTCGCCTCGACCGTGCTGGACACGGTGTACGAGGCCTGCCGCGCCGAAGGGCTGCACGGGTTCCGCCTGGACACGTACTGGACCTGGCAGGAGACCGTCCGCTACTACCTCCGGCGCGGCATGTGGGTCACGTCCTGGAAGCACTCTCTGGGACTGGCCCGGCTGTCGTACCTGCCGCGCTACGAAGTGCGGGGAGACGAGGACGAGTTGACGTTCATGGTGACCGGTCCCCGAGGGGACGCCGTTCCGCTGCTCGTGGCCGGCACCGCGGACGGACGGCTACGACTGCGGGAGACCGAGCAGTACCACGACCTTCCGGACAGGCGTGACGCCGTACGTCTCTACGCGCGATCGACACTGGCGCTCCATCTCGCTCTGCGGGGGCGGCCGTTGGTACGAGGGGAGGAAGAGTGGGCCGAGGCCGGCAGATGGTGCGACATCGGCGAGCCGGAGGGGCTCGCCTACAAGATCGGCGTTTTCGAGGAGGTGGCTCAGAAGAACGGCTGGAGGGTGGACACTCCGTACGTCCGGCACGTCCGGTCGAGCGGGTGATCGCGGACCTGGTCGGGATCACCGCGCCGGTGGCCGCCAGTCCCGCCGCTTCGGCACCGGCTTGGCGAAACTCCCCGCCCGGCTCGTCCGCAGCCCCATCCCCACCAGTGCCTCCGCGAGCTTCACCGCCGCTCCCACGCCGTCGACCACCGGAACGCCCAGCTTCTCGCTCACCGTCCGCTGCAGCCCGGTCATCCCGGCGCAGCCCAGGACGAGGACCTCGGCGCCCGCCTCCCGGGCGCGTTCCGCCGCGGCGAGGAAGGCCGCCTGCGTGCGGTGGGGGTCGCCGAGGTCGAGGACGCCCAGACCGGTGCCGACGACGGCGGCGCAGTTGCGGCCCACGCCTGCGAGTTCCAGGCTGTCCTCGATCTGGCCGCACGACCGTTCGAGCGTCGTCACGACCCCGTACCGCCGCCCCAGCAGACAGGCCAGGTGTGCGGCCGCCTCCGTGATGTCGACGACGGGCACGTCGACCAGTTCCCGTACGCCCTCGCGCCCGTGCTCGCCGAAGCCGGCCATGACGACGGCGTCGTAGGGCGGTCCGTCGTACGTGCGCAGGGTGTCGAGGACGGCGGCCGCCGAGAGGTAGCTGTCGAGCCAGCCCTCGGCGGACTCGGGGCCCCACGCGGGGGTCAGCCCGGTCACGGTGGTGCCCGGGCCTGCGGCGGCCCGGGCACCTCGTACGATCTCCGCGGTCATCTCCTGCGTGGTGTTGCAGTTGGTGACGACGATGCGCACGCTTCTCAGACCTCCACGGTCTTCTCGGGGACCACGGCGGACCCGGCGGCCCGCTCGCTGCGGCACAGAAGTAGGTACAGACCGGCTGCCAGCGCCGTGCCGATGAACCAGGAGTACGGGGCGACATCGCTGAAGGTCTTCACCAGCGCGAGCACCGCCGCGACCGCCGCCGAGGGGAGGAACGCCCACAGCGCCTTGGGGTTGACGCCCTTGCGGTAGTAGTAGCGGGTGCCGGGGCGGGCGTCGAACAGCTCGTCGACGTCGACGCGGCCGCGCTTGACCCAGTAGTAGTCGACCATGATCACGCCGAACAGCGGGCCGAGGAAGGCGCCGAGGCCGCCGAGGAAGTAGTTGACGACGGTGGGGTTGGAGAAGAGGTTCCAGGGGGTGACGACCAGCGCCGCCACCGTGCTGATCAGGCCGCCGACCTTGAAGGTGATCTTCTGCGGCCAGACGTTGGCGAGGTCGTACGCCGGGGAGACGAAGTTGGCGACGATGTTGACGCCCATGGTGGCGATGGCGAAGGTCAGCGCGGCCAGGACGAGCACCCAGGTGTTGCCGACCTTGGCGACGAGCTCCGCCGGGTCGGTGATGGCCTCGCCGAACACCTCCAGCGAGCCGGCCGTGACGATGACCGAGACGACCACGAAGGCGGTCGAGTTGATGGGCAGACCCCAGAAGTTGCCGCGCCGGACCGTCCGGTAGTCCGGCGCGAAGCGGGAGAAGTCGCAGAAGTTCAGCATCAGCGTGCCGTAGGTGGCGAGGATCAGGCCGATCGCGCCGAACCACTGCCGCCACTGCTCGCCCACGGAGACCGGGTGCGGGGTGGAGGTGAGGGAGATGGTCCAGTCGGCCTTGGCCAGGACCCAGACGGCCAGCGCGATCATCACGAGCCAGATCGCGGGACCGCAGAAGTCCTGGAACTTGCGCACCGACTCCATGCCCTGGCTGATGATCAGCGCCTGGATCAGCCACAGCGAGACGAAGGAGAGCCAGCCGAGCGCGTCGAGCCCCAGGAAGGAACTGTGCGTCCACGACTCCAGACCCGGCCAGGCCGCCAGCAGCATCACGTTGACGGCGACGGAAGCGAGGTAGGTCTGGATGCCGTACCACATGATGGCGATCACGGCCCGGATCAGGGCGGGGATGTTGGCGCCCCAGACGCCGAAGCTGATCCGGCTGACCACGGGGAAGGGGACGCCGTGGCGCTGGCCGATCTTCCCCATCCAGTTCATGCCGATGTAGATCAGCACGAAGCCGACGAGGAGGGAGGTGAAGACCTGCCATACGTTCATACCGAGGACCAGCAGGCCGGCGGCGAAGGTGTAGTTGCCGAGGTTGTGGACGTCGGACATCCACAGGGCGAAGAGGTCGAAGACCTTCCAGGTCCGCTTCTGCGCGGGTGCGAGGTCTTCGTTGGTGAGCCGGGGATCGGGGACGAACGCTGGGGCGCCGGTGGCTTCGGCGCGGTCGGCGAGGGACACGGGACCTCCATGAGCGAGGGGACGGAGGAGGGGTGCGGCACGCGAGGGCCGCTCGGCGCGTCGTTTGGTATACCAAACTCCTGTCATGGTCCCGCCGTCAAGAGTTCTGACCGATGTCCGTCCCGTTACGGCTCCGTAAAAGACCTCTCGCATCGGCGAAGATGGCACCCATGAGCTCCCCGGCGAAGATCGAACCCCTCGGCGCGGTCCGCGAACGCGTCCTGGCCACCCTGCGGCAGGAGATCATCTCGGGCCGGCTGCGCCCCGGCGACCGGCTGGTCGAACGGGAACTGGCCGAGCGGTTCGGCGTCTCCCGGGTCCCGGTCCGGGAGGCCATCCGCGCCCTGGTCGCCGAGGGCTTCGTCCTCTTCGAGACCCCGCGCCGGACCGTCGTGCGCCGGCTGAGCCGCTCCGACGTCAAGGAACTCTTCGAACTGCGCGAGGCACTGGAGGTGTACGCGGCGGGACTGGCCGCGTCCCGGGCGACCCCGGAGGCACTAGCCGAGCTGCGGGAGCTGCTCGACCAGGCGGCCTCGGCGACCAGCGCCGGGGACGCGGAGGCCATCACCGACATCAACACCCGCTTCCACGACCGCATCCTCGCCCTGGCCGGCAACAGCCTGCTGATCTCCGTCATGGAACCGGTCGACGGCCGCCTGCGCTGGCTCACCCGGCAGAACGAGGAGTGGCCGCAGCTCCTCACCGAACACCGCGACCTGTACGAGGCGATCGCCTCCGGCGACCCCGACCGGGCCCGCGCCCACGCGCTGCGGCATGTGCAGGCCAACTACCGATCCACCGTGCTGCACCTCTTCGGGGAGCTTCCCGAGCCCTCCTGATTCCGGGAGCTGCCACGAGGTGTCGAAGCGGGCGATCTCCGCGGCCCGGATCGTCCGAGGTCCGACCGCAGGGGCGGCAGCGGCGGGCGATCAGGGCAGCCCCGCCGCTGCCGCCGCCGTCCGCAGCACCTCCCGCAGCATCTCGGGGGTGAGCCGTCCGGTGAAGGTGTTGCGCTGGCTCACGTGGAAGCAGCCGAAGACGTCGAGGCCGTCCAGCGACACCCGTGCCCCGTGCGCGAAGGCGGGCCGGGGGCGGGGGACGGCCCAGCCGGCCTCGGCGAACGCGGGCAGCGCGGCCTGCCAGCCGAAGGCGCCCAGCACGACGACCGCCCGCAGCGTCGGCCGCAGCAATTTCAGTTCCTGGACGAGCCAGGGCCGGCAGGTGTCCCGCTCCTCAGGCGTGGGCCTGTTGGCGGGCGGTGCGCAGTGCACGGGCGCGGTGACGCGCACGCCGTACAGTTCGAGTCCGTCGCCGGCGGAGACGGAGGTGGGCTGCGAGGCCAGCCCCACGTCGTACAGCGCCTGGTACAGCACGTCCCCCGAGCGGTCACCGGTGAACATGCGGCCGGTGCGGTTGCCGCCGTGCGCCGCCGGGGCGAGCCCCACGATCAGCAGACGGGCGTCGGACGGACCGAAGCCGGGCACCGGGCGCCCCCAGTACGTCCAGTCGGCGAAGGCCGCCCGCTTCGTCCCGGCCACCTCCTCACGCCAGGCCACCAGCCGCGGACAGGCCCGGCAGCCCGCCACACGCCGGTCGAGGGCGGCGAGGGCATGAGCGGCATCCATGCCTCCACGGTAAGCCGCACCGGCTACACATCTGGTGCCGCCCGTCGCTGCAAGCGGCCTGCACCGGGCCTCCGCCGGCCGGGGGAGCGGCACTGGGGAACGGTGCCAGGGCGGGACTCAGCTCATCGCCAACCAACCGAGGCGAGGGCTACGACCGCATCGGCGGTCCGGGGCGGCAGGCGTCAGTCAGCGCACCAGCATGTCGATGACACCCGTCAGGCCCTCCTCACCGCTGCCCTCGTCCAGGCGGCGGCGCATCAGCTCGAAGTAGGGGCTGAGCAGTTCCGGGCTGACGCCCTGCTGCTCGGCAGTGCTCAGGAAGGTCGGCGTGCCGGCCACCTGCATGGCGAGATGGGAGACGACACCCTTGGTGTAGTCGCCGCTCCGCAACTGGTCGGCGGTCTGGTGGACTGCCGGGGCCATCGCGACGAGCCAGTCGGCGAGCAGCGGAGCGAACGACGCGGGGTCGATGTCCTCCTTGCGGATCAGGGCGAAGGCGTGCGCGGCCCCGGCGAACATCCCGTACATGGCGCTGAGCAGGGCCACGTCGTGCAGGGCCGCGAAGCCCGCGTCCTCGCCGACGTAGGTGGTGCCGGCCGGGACGCCCAACGTCTCCTGGTGCCGCTCGAACAACTCCCGCGAGCCGCTGTAGAAGACATAGCCGCCGGCCTCCGGGACACCGATCATCGGCGGGACAGCCATGATCCCGCCGTCCAGGTAGCGTGCGCCGCGCTTACGGGCCCACTCGGCGCGGGCGCGGGCCTGGGCAGGGGTGCTGGTGGTCAGGTTGACCAGGTCCCGGTCGGAGAGGTCGGTGTCGGCCAACACCTCGTCGAGCGAGGCGTCATCCAACAGACAGACAACGACCAGGGTGTTCGCTGCGACCGCCTCAGCGGCGCTGTCCGCGACCTTTGCCCCCTCGGCGGAGAGCGCCGCGGCACGGACGGGGGTGCGGTTCCAGACCGTGAGCGGGTGGCCGGCGGCAAGCCAGGCACGGGCCAGCGCGGTGCCCATCGCGCCGAGGCCCAGCAGCGTGACGGAGTTCTTCTCAACAGTGTGGTGTGTCATGCCGATTAGGCTGGTCGCGAGCCCGGAGGTGATCAAGTACGCACTTCGGAGTGGGTGGTTACCCCGGGGAGAGCGAGCAGGGCAGAAGGGTGGGGCATGACGACGCTGAATCGGCCGGGCGCACCAGACGGACACACCTGCGGGATCGACACCGCGATGGAGGTGATCGGCGGTAAGTGGAAGGTGCTGATCCTCTGGGCACTCCACGAACACCCCTACCGCCGCTTCGGCCAGCTGCGCCGACTGCTTCCCGGGATCACCGAGAAGGTGCTCGCCTCCCACCTGCGCGAGATGGAAGCAGACGGCGTCGTGCACCGCGTCTCCTACGACGAGGTGCCGCCCCGCGTCGAGTACTCACTGACCGAGGACGGCAAGCGCCTCAACGACGCACTCCAGCCACTGGCCGCCTGGGGACGCGAGCGGAGGACCGCTCGAAGCGTGGAGGAGAGGGCGGGCTAGAAACCGCTGGTCACAGCCACTCATTGAGGCTGCGACCTGCACGGTTGCCTCGTAGCGGACGACAGGTTGTCGCACCTCGTGGGGCACGCACCCGCTCAGGGCGCCTCCCGGAGCCACCCAGGACCGATCCGGGGCACCTGATCGAGCCCCGTACCGGCTCGAACTGCGGTGCATCGCCCCGCTGTCCAGCTGTGGTCAGCACCGGCAGCGGCTTCTGCCATCCACTTCCCCACAGCCCCTGGGCCCCGGCTACTCCCCCACCAACACCGCCCGCACCCATATCCGGTCCTCCGTCAGATACCGGTCCACCCTCAGGCCCGCCTCCGCCAGGGCCTCCTCGAACTGTTCTTTGGTCAGTGGCCGGGAGCGGAACGTCTGGGTCCATACCGCGTCCGGGAAGACGTACTCCGCGTGTACCGAGTGGACCCCGTCGCCGACCGGATCCGCCGACAGGATCCGGGAGGTGAAGCCGCTCGGGTCGACGCGTTCACGCGGCACGTTGGTGTGGAAGTCCTCTCCCTCCCGCTGGATCAGCACGTACCCGTCCTTCGCGACGTGGCGTGCGCAGGTGCGCAGTATGCCGCGCCGGACCTCGATGTCCCCGTTGTGCACGAGGAACGACGCGAGCATCACCACGTCGAACGTCTCGCCCAGGTCGAGGTCCTCGATCGGGCTGCATATCGTGCGCGCGCCGCGGACGCGGTCGAGCATCTCGGCGGACTCGTCCACCGCCGTGACCGTGAACCCGCGCTCCAGGAGGGCGTGGGTCACGCGGCCCACGCCGCTGCCCAGCTCCAGGATGTGCGCGCCTGCGGGCACCGCAGCGGAGATGACGTCCGGTTCGTCTCTCACCGGCAGACGGCTGTAGAACTCGACCGCGCAGCCGTCCGGGGTGATCGCACCGGGGCCCGTGCCCTCGTATCCCTCTCGCATGTGAACCGTCATGCCCGTCCAACGGCCCACCTGGGCCCGGCCGTTCCCCTTCACGCCCGGTTCACCCGTTCGAGGGACGTTCCTCTGTTCTGGTCGCCTACAGCGCGAACCAGCCGGACGCGACGTACCAGTGGCCGCCCTCCCGCAGGTGGTCCACGACGGCCCGCTCGAGGACGCTCCGGCGCGGGAGCCGGTCCAGCGGTATGTCGGTGGTGCCGAAGACGAAGCGGACCGGTGTGCTGTCCTCGGGTTCCTCGGGCACCTGGCTGACCTGGAACCGCTCCTGGAAGCGGACGATGTTGGAGTCCGCCGGCAGGTACCGCTTCAGTTCCGGGTCGAGCAGCCACGAAGCGCAGGTGGCGACCGCGTGGGGCTCCTCGGGATAGTGCCGGGCGAAGAACTCCCGCGCGCGCGTGAGCGAGCGGTCGCAGGCCTCGGAGGACAACGGCCCCATGAAGTCCGGCACATGCAGGGACAGGGCGGGCTCGTCCGGGCCGACGGCGAGACCCGCCGCAGCCGGCGAGTGGCTCGTCCACCGCCCGACGCGGTCCCGCTGGAACTGCAGCCGGCCCAGTTGGTACAGCTCGCCGTGGAAGTGCAGGGACAGCCACCGTGGGGACAGCAGGCCCCCCGTGCCGTGCCACCGGCGGTACCAGGCGACGCCCCGGCCGACGTCTGCGAGCGTGCGCCGCGAGACTTCTTCCGGGATGCCGCGCTCACGGTGGTGGGCCCGCACATACGGCAGCGCGGCGACGAACACGTACAGCGGGAAGAAGCGCGCGAGCGCGCCCGACGCGCCCGGGAGGTCCGGCACGTCGACCGTCCCGCGTATCCCGCCCATTCCCTCCACGAGGCCTGCCACGGCTTCCTCCAGGAACCGGAGCGTCTCCGGGTCGCCCACGACCCGGTGGCTCAGCCGCACGGGTTCGTCGATGTCCTGGTGCGGTACTCCGAGGTCGAGAAGCACCTCGGCCAGTTCGTCGCGGTCCGGCAGCACGAGAAGACCCCCTCTTCGATCTACGACTCCCTTGGAGAACGCCCGAGCCGAAGAGTACGTTTCAAGAGGGAGTGGTGATCCGTATGCGTACGGGCAGTGAGCCGACGACAGCGCGCAGCGCACTGAGGGTGCGACTGTGGCTGACCGTGTGGGGGCTGCTCTGGGCGATCTTCGGAACGGCCGCGTTCGCGCTCGCGGGGCGCGTCGGGTGGGCGATCGCCTGCGGCGTGCTGTGGCTGGTGATCACCGTCGATCTGGCGATGATCCTCAGGCACGTTCGGCAGGGGCCGCACTACCAGCCGGGCCGCGACATCCCGCCGTACCGGCCGCCGGAGCAGCACCACCCCTGAGGCCGCACCGGCACCTGGGACCGCCCGTGCTCACGAGTCGAAACGCGCCGCCTTCAGGTACTGCGGGTTGGGGTCCAGCGCGGCGGCCAGGCGGAAGTGGCGCTTGGCCTGGTCGCTGCGGCCCTGTCGTTCGTAGGTGCGGGCGAGCGCGAAGTGCGCGAACGCGTTGTCCGGCTCCCGCTCCAGGACGATCGTGAACTCGAGCTCGGCGGGGCGCAGTTGCGCGGCGGCGAAGAAGGCACGCGCGCGCAGCAGGCGGGCGGCGGTGTTCTCGGGGTGCGCGGCGATGACACCGTCGAGCAGCTTCACCGCGCCCCGCGGATCCCGTGCGGCGAGCAGCTGCTCCGCGGCACGGAAGTCGATGACGTGCGTCTCCGGGGTACGTCCGGTCGAACCGCTGGTATCGGGCACGGCACATTCCTTCCCTTGCTGGAAGCGTTCAACGCGTGCAGCGGGGGACGCTATTCCTCCGACGATCCCGGGCGCGCGTGGGGCGTGCGCGCCCGGCGTGCCAGATCGGCCCACACGTCCTTGACGCGTCTTTCGAGGTCCGCCAGCGGTACGTCGTTGTCGATCACGATGTCCGCGATCTCCCGGCGTTCATCGCGCGTGGCCTGCGCGGCCATGCGCGCGCGTGCGTCCTCCTCGGTCATGCCGCGCAGCCGGACGAGCCGCTCCAGCTGGGTCTCGGGCGGGGCGTCGACGACGACCACGACGTCGTACAACGGCGCGAGGCCGTTCTCGGTGAGGAGGGGGACGTCGTGGACGACGACGGCGTCCTCGGGGGCGGCGGCCTCCAGCTCGCGGGAGCGGGCGCCGACGAGGGGGTGCACGATCGCGTTGAGGACCGCGAGTTTCTCCGGGTCGGTGAAGACGATCGAGCCCAGTCCGGGGCGGTCGAGGCTGCCGTCCTCGGCGAGGACGTCCTCGCCGAAGGCCTCGACGATCGCGGCGAGGCCGGGCGTACCGGGCTCGACGACCTCGCGTGCGATGCGGTCCGCGTCGATCAGCACGGCACCGCACGCGACGAGCAGCCGCGACACCTCGCTCTTGCCGGCGCCGATCCCGCCGGTCAGGCCCACCTTCAGCATGACCGGAAGCTTAGGGCCTGCCACTGACAGCACACCCGGCCGACCCCGCGGAACAGCCCTTTGAGAGAGCTCAGCCCTCGCCCTCCCGCTCGGCCAGGAACTTCTCGAACTCCCGCCCGATCTCGTCCGCCGAGGGGATGTCCACCGGCTCGGCCAGCATGTTGCCCCGGGTCTCGGCGCCCGCGGCGGCGTCGTACTGGTGCTCCAGGCCCTGGACGAGGGCGGTGAGCTCCTCGTCGCCCTCCTGGATCTGGCGGTCGATCTCGGTCTGCGTACGGTGTGCGTCCGTGCGCAGGGAGTGCGCGATGCCCGGCAGGACCAGTCCGGTGGCGGCCGTGATGGCCTCCAGGACGGTCAGGGCCGCGTCCGGGTAGGCGGAGCGGGCGATGTAGTGCGGGACGTGCGCGGCGACGCCCAGGACGTCGTGGCCGGCGTCCATGAGGCGGTACTCGACGAGCGCCTCGGCGCTGCCGGGGACCTGGGCCTCGTCGAAGGGGCTGCTGTGGCCGGGGACGAGGTCCGTGCGGTTGCCGTGCGGGGTCAGGCCCACGGGGCGGGTGTGCGGGACGCCCATGGGGATGCCGTGGAAGTTCACGGACAGGCGGACGCCCAGCCGCTCCACGATCTGCTTGACGGCGGCGGCGAAGCGCTCCCACTCCACGTCCGGTTCGGGCCCGGACAGCAGCAGGAAGGGCGCTCCGGTGGTGTCCTGGACCAGCCGTACCTCGATGGCCGGCTCCTCGTAGTCGCTCCACCGGTCGCGCTTGAACGTCAGCAGTGGACGGCGGGCGCGGTAGTCCACGAGCCGGTCGTGGTCGAAGCGGGCGACGACCTGGTGGGGCAGCGCGTCGAGGAGCCGGTCGACGATCTGGTCGCCGGTCTCGCCCGCGTCGATGTATCCGTCGAAGTGGTAGAGCATGACAAGTCCGGCCGACTCCTGGGCGAGCGCCATGTCGACGACGGCCAGCCCCTTCGGCTCCCATGCGTACAAACCCTGCGGATCAAGCACTTGGACCGCTCCTCCTCGTGTTCGTACTGCACAACGCCCGTACGGGCGTGGGCATTCCCGTCCGGCGCCCAAGATCAGGTGACTTCTTGCGGCCTCCTCAGGGCGGACGGTTCGAGGACGCCGACACGCGCGGTGATGGACGGCACGCCACCCCTCGCGTGCCCGCACGTCTCTTCGAGGGCGAGGGGTACGCCGGGTCGCCGGGCGCCGGACCGCGCCCGGGGGTGCGGGTGGGCCGTCCGGCCCGAGGGGCGCGGGGAACTGCGCGACAAGCCCCCACCGGCCCGCAGCCAGGCGACGACAGGCCTGCCCTCCTGCCCCCGGGCAACGCTGAGGGCCCGCACCTTTTCAGGTGCGGGCCCTCAGCGAGCGGCTAAGCCTCAGCGGCTAGCGTTCAGCTCTGGCCACCGGCCAGCTTCTCGCGCAGCGCGGCCAGCGCCTCGTCCGAGGCCAGCGCGCCGGAGGTGTCGGCGCCCTCGGAGGAGTACGAACCGCCGGTCGCGGCCGGAGCGGCGGCCTCGCCACCCTCGGCGGCGGCAGCGGCGTCGGCCTCGCGGGACTTGATGACCTGCTGCTGGTGCTGCTCGAAGCGGGTCTGCGCCTCGGCGTACTGGCGCTCCCACTCCTCGCGCTGCTTCTCGTAGCCCTCGAGCCAGTCGTTGGTCTCGGGGTCGAAGCCCTCGGGGTAGATGTAGTTGCCCTGGTCGTCGTAGGACGCGGCCATGCCGTACAGGGTCGGGTCGAACTCGACCGAGGCCGGGTCGGCACCGAAGGACTCGTTGGCCTGCTTCAGCGAGAGGCTGATGCGACGGCGCTCGAGGTCGATGTCGATGACCTTGACGAAGATCTCGTCGTTGACCTGGACGACCTGCTCCGGGATCTCCACGTGGCGCTCGGCCAGCTCGGAGATGTGAACCAGACCCTCGATGCCCTCGTCCACGCGGACGAACGCACCGAACGGAACCAGCTTCGTGACCTTGCCGGGCACGACCTGGCCGATCTGGTGGGTGCGGGCGAACTGCTGCCACGGGTCTTCCTGGGTCGCCTTCAGCGACAGGGAGACGCGCTCGCGGTCCATGTCGACGTCGAGGACCTCGACCGTGACCTCCTGGCCGACCTCGACGACCTCGGAGGGGTGGTCGATGTGCTTCCAGGACAGCTCGGAGACGTGGACCAGACCGTCGACGCCACCCAGGTCCACGAAGGCACCGAAGTTGACGATCGAGGAGACCACACCGGAGCGGACCTGACCCTTCTGGAGGGTCGTGAGGAACGTCTGGCGGACCTCGGACTGGGTCTGCTCGAGCCAGGCACGGCGGGACAGGACCACGTTGTTGCGGTTCTTGTCCAGCTCGATGATCTTCGCCTCGAGCTCCTTGCCCACGTAGGGCTGGAGGTCGCGGACGCGGCGCATCTCGACCAGGGAGGCCGGGAGGAAGCCGCGGAGGCCGATGTCGAGGATGAGACCACCCTTGACGACCTCGATGACGGTACCGGTGACGATGCCGTCCTCTTCCTTGATCTTCTCGATGGTGCCCCAGGCACGCTCGTACTGGGCGCGCTTCTTCGAGAGGATCAGGCGGCCTTCCTTGTCCTCCTTCTGGAGGACCAGGGCCTCGATCTCGTCGCCGACGGCGACGACCTCGTTGGGGTCGACGTCGTGCTTGATCGAGAGCTCGCGGCTCGGGATGACACCTTCGGTCTTGTAACCGATGTCGAGCAGGACCTCGTCCCGGTCGACCTTCACGATGACGCCGTCGACGATGTCGCCGTCGTTGAAGTACTTGATCGTCTCGTCGATCGCTGCGAGGAAGGCTTCCTCGTTACCGATGTCGTTGACCGCTACCTGCGGGGTGGTGGCGGTGGTCTCGGTGCTGCTCGTCATGTGGGAAAGGGCTCCGGTACGGACATTGAAGTCGTAGGTACTGCTTACGCCGGGAGCCCGTTTCGCTCTGCAGAAGCCGGACAGCCAAGGAAGCGCCTCACCAGCGGAAACCGGCGATGGCGCCTCGACAACCGAGGGGACATACAACAGATGCGAGCGCAGCCTGCTACGTCTGAGGTGCGCAGGCCCGCAGCGCAACTTGTAGCATACGGGGGCAGCCGGGCAGGGTCAATGCGCGAAGGCGCACACCCGGGGCGGATCGCCGCATTTCCGGCACACAACCTGTCTCCCGAGGCCACGCGGGCCTCAGGAAGACCCTCGGGCGACGCCTGGATGGCACCGCCGGGGTGGGTTGGACCGAAGAGTACGACGAGGGAGCCGATCATCCAAGAGTCCGTATCGTCCGAGCCGGCGTTCGAGCCGGAGGCCACCCGCCGCGACGCCGGCGTCACGGAGAGCGCCCGCGCCAACCGGGGCTGGTGGGACCGCAACGCGGACGAGTACCAGATCGAGCACGGCACGTTCCTGGGCGACGACCGCTTCGTGTGGTGCCCCGAGGGACTCGACGAGGTGGAGGCCGAGCTGCTCGGCCCCTCTGAAGAGCTGAAGGGCAGGGACGTCCTGGAGATCGGCGCCGGCGCGGCCCAGTGCTCGCGCTGGCTGGCCGCGCAGGGCGCGCGCCCGGTCGCCCTGGACCTCTCCCACCGCCAGCTCCAGCACGCCCTGCGCATCGGCGGAACGTTCCCCCTCGTCTGCGCCGACGCGGCCGCGCTGCCCTTCGCGGACGGCTCCTTCGACCTGGCGTGCTCGGCGTACGGGGCGCTGCCCTTCGTCGCCGACCCGGTGCTGGTGCTGAAGGAGGTGCGGCGGGTGCTGCGTCCGGGCGGCCGTTTCGTCTTCTCGGTGACCCATCCGATCCGCTGGGCCTTCCCGGACGAGCCGGGCCCCGAGGGCCTGTCGGTCTCCGCCTCCTACTTCGACCGCACCCCCTACGTCGAGCAGGACGAGGAGGGCGGCGCGGTCTACGTCGAGCACCACCGCACGCTCGGCGACCGCGTCCGCGACATCGTGACGGCGGGCTTCCGGCTGGTGGACCTGGTCGAGCCGGAGTGGCCCGCCTGGAACACCTCGGAGTGGGGCGGCTGGTCGCCGCTGCGCGGGAACCTGATCCCGGGGACGGCGATCTTCGTGTGCGAGAGGGACTGATCGCACCTCGCCACGGCTCTTCGTTCTGCACGCACGATTCTTCTCTTCACCCACGCACGCGCGCGCGTGAAGGGCGTTGCCGGGGGCGTACGACACTGGGGACGTGATCCGTTACGACGCCCTGGACGCGCTGCCCGTGCGGGCCGCTCTGCCCGCTGTGAACGACGCCCTGGCCGGGCACGGGACCGCCGTGCTGGCCGCTCCGCCCGGCACCGGCAAGACGACGCTGGTGCCGTTGGCGCTGGCGGGGTTGCTGGGCGAGGGGCCCGTCCGGCGGGTGGTCGTGGCCGAGCCGCGGCGGATCGCGGCGCGGGCGGCGGCCCGGCGGATGGCGTGGCTGCTGGGCGAGAAGGCCGGCGACAGCGTCGGGTACACCGTGCGCGGGGAGCGGGTCGTCGGGCGGCACACGCGCGTGGAGGTCGTCACGACCGGTGTGCTGCTGCAACGCCTCCAGCGCGACCAGGAGCTGACCGGCGTCGACGTGGTGGTCCTGGACGAGTGCCACGAACGGCATCTGGACGCGGACACGGCGGCCGCCTTCCTGTGGGACGTGCGGGAGGCGCTGCGGCCGGAGCTGCGGCTGGTGGCCGCCTCGGCGACGACCGACACGGAGGGCTGGTCGCGGCTGCTGGGCGGCGCGCCGGTGGTCGAGGCGCAGGGCTCCTCGTACGACGTGGAGGCGGTCTGGGCGCCCCCGGCCCGCGCCGTACGGCCGCCGCACGGCATGTGGGTCGACCCAGCGCTGCTCGCGCACGTGGCGTCGGTGGTGCGGCGGGCGCTGGCCGAGCGGTCGGGGGACGTGCTGTGCTTCCTGCCCGGCGTCGGTGAGATCGCCCGGGTCGCGGGGCAGCTCGGGGACCTGGACGGGGTGGACGTGCTCCAGGTGCACGGGCGGGCGCCGGCGGCCGTGCAGGACGCGGTGCTGGCGCCGGGCGAGCGGCGCCGGGTGGTCCTGGCCACCTCCGTCGCCGAGTCGTCGCTGACGGTGCCCGGGGTGCGGGTGGTCGTCGACTCGGGGCTCGCGCGGGAGCCGCGGGTGGACCACGCGCGCGGGCTGAGCGCGCTCGCGACGGTGCGGGCCTCCCACGCGGCCGGGCGGCAGCGGGCCGGGCGCGCCGGGCGTGAGGCGCCGGGCGTGGTGTACCGGTGCTGGGCGGAGGCGGAGGACGCCCGTCTGCCGCGTTTCCCGTCCCCGGAGATCAAGGTGGCCGACCTCACCGCGTTCGCCCTTCAGGCGGCCTGCTGGGGCGATCCCGACGCCTCCGGGCTGGCGTTGCTGGATCCGCCGCCGGGCGGGGCGATGGCGGCTGCGCGTCGTCTGCTGACGGCGATCGGCGCGGTGGACTCCGCCGGTCGGGCCACGGACCGGGGTGTGCGGCTGACTCGGCTGGGGCTGCACCCCCGGCTGGGGCGGGCGCTGCTGGACGGGGCGGCGCTGGTCGGTGTGGAGCGGGCCGCGGAGGTGGTCGCCCTGCTGAGTGAGGAGGCGCCACGGGAGTACGGCGACGATCTGGCGGCCGCTGTGCGGGGTGCCCGGCGTGGGGGTGACGCCTACGGCTCGCGGTGGCGGGCGGAGGTGCGGCGACTGCGGGCCGTCGTCCCGGCCGACCTCTGCCGCCCGCCCTCCGACGGCACTCCGTTGCCCGTCGGTCTCGAGGCAGGACGAAGCGTCCGGGACGACCAAGTGGCCGGGCTCGTCGCCGCCCTCGCCTTCCCCGAGCGTCTCGCCAGGGCCGACGGTGGCTCCTGCCTCATGGTCTCCGGAACCCGCGCCGAGATCCGGGACGGTTCCGCTCTGCGTGGCTCCGGCTGGATCGCCGTGGCCGTGGCCGACCGTCCCGTGGGCAAGGGCCACGCGCGTGTGCAGCTCGCGGCGGTCGTCGACGAGGAGGTGGCCCGGCTCGCCGGCGGCGCGCTGCTCGACGAACGGGACGAGGTCCACTGGTCCGACGGTGATGTCGTGGCCCGGCGGGTCGAGCGGCTCGGTGCGGTGGAGCTGGGGGCGCGGCCGCTCAGGGACGCCGACCCCGTGCTCGTACGGCAGGCGGTCCTCGAAGGGCTGCGGCAGGAGGGGCTGGCGCTGCTGCGGTGGTCGCCGGAGGCGCTCGTGCTGCGGCAGCGGCTGGGCTTTCTGCGGCTGCGCCTCGGGGAGCCCTGGCCGGACGTTTCCGACGCGTCGCTGCACGCGCGCGTGGACGACTGGTTGGAGCCGGAGCTCGGCCGGGCCCGGCGGCGCGCCGACCTGGCGCGGATCGACGCCGGGGAGGCCCTCGCCCGGCTGCTGCCCTGGGCCTCGGGTGAGGCGGCCCGGCTGGACGAGCTGGCGCCCGAGCGGATCACCGTACCGAGTGGGTCCAGGATCCGGATCGACTACGCGAACCCGGAGCAGCCCGTGCTCGCGGTGAAGTTGCAGGAGATGTTCGGGCTGCAGGAGTCGCCCCGCGTCGCGGGGGTGCCGCTGCTCGTGCATCTGCTCTCCCCCGCCGGGCGGCCCGCGGCCGTCACCGCCGACCTCGCCTCCTTCTGGAAGGACGGCTACAACGGCGTACGGGCGGAGCTGCGGGGTCGGTATCCGAAGCATCCGTGGCCGGAGGATCCGGCCGGTGCCGAGCCGACCCGGCACACCAACGCGCGGCTCAGGCGGTGACCGGCTCGGGTTCGGCGGGCTCGGCGGGTGTGGGCTCGTCGGGGCGGCGGCCGCGGGCCTCCAGGTAGAGCGAGAGGGCCAGCAGGAGGATGCCGAGGAGCAGCAAGCCCCAGGGCAGGTAGGAGGTCATCAGCAGGACGAGGGTGCGGTTGGACTTGACCAGGTCCACCGTGTGGTCGACGTAGTCCTCGCGCATCTTCACGTGTCCGGCGAACGCGGTCACCTTGTCGCGGCCGCCGAGCAGGGTGCCGCCGCGCAGTTCCTCCTTGTGGATCTCCTCGCCGTTGACGGGTGCTCCGGTGAGCGGTTCGACCCAGAACTTGCGGACCGTGGTGTACCAGCGGGTGGTGCCGGTCTTGGCGACGGTCTCGGGGGTGATGCCCTGGACGGGCATGGTCCTGGGCATGGGGACCTTGGTCCAGGGAATGGTCTGCTCGAAGTAGTAGACCTCCAGGCCGTGGAAGTCCTGGGTGCCCTTGTAGTGGATGGGGGCGGTGACGCGGGCCTGGGCGTCGAAGTACTCGTAGTCCCGCTTCTCGGTGAGGAAGGGCCACTTGAACTCGAGGCCCTCCCGGCGGACGGGGTCGCCGTCGACCATTTCGCCGGTGGCGTGCACGGGTTCCTGGGTGTGGGCGTCGAAGATGTAGCGCTCGGGGACCTTGGAGACCATCTTTCCGTCGGGGCCCTGGACGTAGGACAGGCCGTCCCAGACGACGACGTCGCGGCCTGCGGTCGCCTCGATCTTCTCCGAGGCCTCCACGTTGCCCTTGAGGGTCTGGACGATGGTGACCTTGGGGACCGTGCGGGCGGTCATCGTGCCGTAGTCGAGGAGAGTGGCGTTCCTGGCCTCCAGGACCATGTCCTGGTACGTGTTCGCCGGGACCTTGGCCAGGCGCGGGAAGGCGTACCAGCGCAGCAGCGGTGACAGCGCCGCGAAGAACACGGCGAGGGCGAGCAGGATCAGACTGGCCTTGCGGCGCATCTCGGCCTCCCTGCCGGGCGGTTACGGGTGTGCGGGCACCGTCGTCAGCAGCGGCTTCGGGGAGGTCTCGCCGGCCGGTGTGCCCAGGGCGGTGAGCGTGAGGACCAGGGCGAGCGCGACGGCGAGGCCGGTCGCGGCGGCGATCAGGGCACGCATACGGGCCTCCCGGCGAGCGGCCACAGGAACCGACCACGGAAACTGATGGTGCGTCAGGTCCGGCACCGTAGCAACGGGCGGGCGAGATGAGAACACGTCGTACACGACGGCGGCGCCCCGCTCGCTGGGAGGAGGCGCCGCCGGGGCTGTCGCGGGGAGGGCTTACGAGCCGGTCGTGGTGGACGCGGAGGGGCTCGCGGACGCGCTCTCGGAGGGACTCTCCGACGGGCTCGGTGAGGACGACGGGGCTGCCGTGACGGTCAGTTCGACCGTGAGGGTGGCTCCGCCCGTGGTGGTGACGCGCAGCAGGAACGTGCCGGTGGTGTCGTCCGCGTAGAGCTTCGGCAGTGTCAGCAGGCCGCTCGCGTCCGTCTGCAGGTCCGTCAGGGTGCGGATCTTGTTGCCCGCGGCGTCCTTGAAGTAGGGGCCCTTGTCGTTCGCGGTGCTGTCGTCGGCCGACTTGATCAGGGTGGCGGTGGCGGCGACCTTGTCCGCCGTGGCGCCCTTGTAGGTGGCCTTCACCTCGACCTGGTCGGCGAACTCGCCGCCGGCCACGCAGGTCAGCGCGGTGCTGGTGGTGCGGGCGAGGGCGTCGGCGGCGCGGGCGGTGACGGTGGCCGTGTAGTCCAGGGCGGGGACCAGGCGGCCCACGACGGTGGCGCGGACGGTGAAGGTGCCGGTCGTCTCGCCCGCCGCGAGGGCGGGCGCGGTGGCGACGCCCCTGCTGTCGGTGAGGACGGTGGCCACGTTCTCGCCGCCGGTGAAGGTGGTGTCGGTGTCGCCGACGATGGTGAAGCGGACCCTGACCTTGGCGACCGCCTTGCCCGCCTTGGTCTCGGTCCGGGTGCTGATCTTCTCGGTGAACGCGTCGCCCGCCATGGCGGTGAGCTTCGCCGTGCCCGCGTCTTCGAGGTGGTCGACCGTGTCGGTCGGGGTCGCGGGCGGGGTGGCCGGCGGAGTAGCCGGCGGAGTGGCCGGCGGCGTCGTCGTGCCGCCGCCGGGCTTGTTGGGCTGGGTGGGCGGCTTGGGGGTCGCCGGAGGTGTCGTGGCCGGCGGGGTGGTCGAGGGCGTGGTGGTCGTGCCGCCGCCGTAGTTTTCGTCGCTGCGGTTGGACGGCAGGGTGCCGGTGCCGTCCGGGACCTCGTGGGTGCCCTTGCGGTAGTACTCCAGCCACGACCGGACGGTGTTGTAGTACTCCGTCGAGTTGTTGTAGCTGAGGATCGCGCTGCGCAGCCCGGAGTCGGTGGACAGGTCCCAGCTGTTGCGGCACAGGTAGTGGCCGGCGGCGAGGGCGGCGTCGTAGATGTTGTTGGGGTCCTTCTTGCCGTCGCCGTTGCCGTCGCGGCCCGCCCATGCCCAGGTCGACGGGATGAACTGCATGGGGCCCACGGCGCGGTCGTAGGTGCTGTCGCCGTCGTAGGCGCCGTTGTCGGTGTCGCTGATGTTGGCGAAGCCGTTGCCGTTGAGGACCGGGCCGAGGATCGGCGAGATGGTGGTGCCGTCGGCGGTGACGTTGCCGCCGCGGGCCTGGCCGGACTCGACCTTGCCGATGGCGGCGAGGAGTTCCCAGGGCAGGTTGCAGCCGGGCTTGGTGTCGGCGAGCGCCGCCGCGGCCTTCTTGTAGGCGTCCAGGACGGTCGCGGGGATGCCGGCCTCGGTGTCGCCGGTGGCGGCCGGCGTGGTGCCGGTGCTCTGGCTCGGCGAGGGGGTGGGGCTGTTCAGGGGCGGCAGGTCCGTGTAGTACGGCGAGTTGCCGGTGGCGCTGTCGTGGGCGCCCGTGTCGGCGGACGGGGCGTCGGCGGCGGCGTGTCCGCCGGCCTGGCCGCCGGCCGTCACGTCGGGTGCCTGGGACGCGGCCAGGGCCGCGACGGCCACCGCGGCCACGGTGGTGTTGACCGCTCCCTTGCGCAGCCTCGTGCCGAAATGCGCCGACATGAAGTGAACCCCTCCCGTGGACCCTCGAGCGCCCGTCTGCGTCTGCTTCGCTCGCCCTGTTGGGACGATCATCCCGCCCCGCAGGTTGCACTCCCGGACGGTTCGTACTGTTCTGTTCGGTTGTTCGACCGCGCCTGTCGGTACGGCAACCCAGGCGACCCTACGACAACTTCGTTTGCATCGGCACCCGTTCGATCCCGCTGTTCACCCCTTGTCCATGTCTGCTGGGGGCTGAGGCGGGTCCCGCATACTGGTCACGTCGTCGAACCACTGGCCGGCCCGTCCGGCAACGTCCGCCACGGGGAGCCCGGTTGCCGTTCACTCTCAGCCATGCGGCGGCCGTGCTGCCCGCCCTGCGCGCCGACGGCACCGGTCGCGGGCCGCTCGTCCCGGCCGTTCTCGTCGCAGGCTCCTTTTCGCCCGACATGACCTACTACGCGGCGAGTGTCCTGTCCGAGGCCATGGAGTTCGGTGACGTCACGCACTCCTTCGCCGGCGTGTTCACCATCGACGTGCTCGTCGCCTGGGCACTGGTCGGGCTGTGGCTGCTGGTGCGCGAGCCGCTCGTCGCGCTGCTGCCCCGGGCCCGGCAGGGCCGCACGGCCACCCTGACGCGCTGCGGGGCACCACGCGCGCGTGTCCGCCCGTCCACGCTGCTGTGGTGGTACGTCTCTGCGGCGCTCGGCGCGCTGACGCACGTGGTGTGGGACGCCTTCACCCACCTCGACCGGTGGGGCATGCGGCTGTTTCCCGTACTGGGCGAGAAGGTGGCCGGTTCACCGCTGTACTGGTACCTGCAGTACGGCGGTTCGGCCGTCGCCGCGGTCGTGATCGCGGTCTTCCTGACGCGCGCGCTGCGCAGAACACCCGCCGGCGAGCCGGTCGGCGTGCCCCTGCTGTCGTCGCGGGACCGATGGTGGGCCGCGGCCGTCATCGGCGGCTGCGCGCTGGTCGCGGCGGTCCGGCGGGCCACTCGGTGGTGGGAGTACTGGGGCTCACGCGCCAAGCCGTACGAACTGATCCCGACCCTGTGCTTCGGGGCGGGCGCCGGCCTGGTCCTGGGCCTGCTGCTGTACGCCGTGGGCGTGCGCGTGGGGCGCCCGGCCACCCGGGAGCCCGCGGAGCGGCCGGAAGGGGTCAGCGTGCACTGAGGCGCTCGATGCCCGGCGCCGCGTGCCCGACGAGGACAGCGGTCCGGCGCGACGCACAGGGCGTCGGCGACGGCCGGGGGCGCGAGGCGGCGCCCCCGGCCGACCGGCCCTGGCGGGCGCGCCGGGCCCCCGCCGACCCTCTTCCCCCCAGCAGGACCCTTCCGCCCCTCACAGAGGGCGAGCGGGCGCTCGTCGAACGAGCAAGCACTCGTGGAAGACGGGGAAAGCGGCCGGGACCGCCCGAGCCACAAGCCCGGCCTCCCCCGAAAGCCCCTCCCCCGCCCACGACAGGACCCGCCGGGCCGCCCCAAAAGCCCTACCCCGGCCGGCAGGCCCCCTCCACCCGCCCGAGCTACCTCCCCGCTCCCGCCGGACGCTAGTGCGCTGCCGATTCCCAGTCCGCCCCCGAGCCCACCGAGACATCCAGGGGCGCCCTGAGGTGGACGGCGTCGGACATTTCCCGTCGGACGAGTTCCTCCGCGGCCGCGCGCTCGCCGGGGGCGATCTCCAGCACGATTTCGTCGTGGACCTGGAGGAGCATGCGGGACTTGAGGCCGGCCTCCCGCAGCGCCCGGTCCACCTTCAGCATGGCGATCTTGACGATGTCGGCCGCGGTGCCCTGGATGGGTGCGTTGAGGGCCATCCGCTCGGCCGCCTCGCGTCGCTGACGGTTGTCGCTGTTGAGGTCGGGGAGGTAGCGGCGACGCCCGAAGAGCGTCGCCGTGTAGCCGGTCGCGCGGGCCTCGTCGACGGCCCGGCGCAGGTAGTCCCGTACGCCGCCGAAGCGCTCGAAGTACGCGTCCATCAGCGCGCGTGCCTCCGCCGCCTCGATGTTCAGCTGCTGGGACAGGCCGAACGCCGACAGGCCGTACGCGAGGCCGTACGACATCGCCTTGATCTTGCGGCGCATCTCGGCGTCCACCGCGGCGGGCGCGACGCCGAACACTTGGGAGGCCGCCGTGGTGTGCAGGTCCTCGCCCGAGGTGAAGGCCTCGATGAGGCCCTCGTCCTCGGAGAGGTGGGCCATGACGCGCAGTTCGATCTGGCTGTAGTCGGCGGTCATCAGGGACTCGAAGCCCTCGCCGACGACGAAGCCGCGGCGGATGGCCCGGCCCTCGTCCGTGCGGACGGGGATGTTCTGCAGGTTCGGGTCCGTCGACGACAGTCGGCCGGTCGCGGCGACCGTCTGGTTGAAGGTGGTGTGGATACGGCCGTCGGCGGCGATCGTCTTGATCAGGCCCTCGACGGTGACGCGGAGCTTCGCCTGTTCGCGGTGGCGGAGCATGATGACCGGCAGTTCGTTGTCGGTCTGGGTCGCGAGCCAGGCCAGGGCGTCGGCGTCCGTCGTGTAGCCGGTCTTCGTCTTCTTCGTCTTCGGCAGGGCCAGTTCGCCGAAGAGGACCTCCTGGAGCTGCTTGGGCGAGCCCAGGTTGAACTCGTGCCCGGCCGCGGCGTGCGCCTCCTTCACCGCCTGCTGGACGGCGCCGGCGAACATCTGCTCCATGGCCTCCAGGTGGGCGCGGTCGGCGGCGATGCCGTGCCGCTCCATGCGGGCGAGGAGGGCGGAGGTGGGCAGCTCCATGTCGCGCAGCAGGTCCGCGGCGCCGACCTCCTCCAGCCGGGTCTGGAACGCCTCGCCCAGGTCGAGGATCGCGCGGGCCTGCACCATCAGGGCCTCGGCCTCGGCGCCCTCGTCGGCGCCGAAGGCGAGCTGTCCGTCGGCCGTGGCGGCGGGGGCCAGCTCCCGGTGGAGGTACTCCAGGGACAGCGCGTCGAGGTCGAAGGAGCGACGGCCGGGCTTGACCAGGTAGGCGGCGAGGGCGGTGTCCATGGACACGCCGTCGACGCTCCAGCCGTGCTCGGCGAAGACACGCATGGCGCCCTTGGCGTCGTGCAGGACCTTGGGGCGGTCCTCGGCGGCCAGCCAGGCCGCCCACGCGTTCTCGTCGGCCTCGTCCAGCTCCGACGGGTCGAACCAGGCGGCCGCTCCGCCGGACGTGGCGAGCGCGACCTCGGCGACCGAGCCGGTGCCCAGCGCCCAGGTGTCGACGGTGGCGATGCCGAGAGGCCCGGTGCCGTGCTCGGCGAGCCAGCCGGCCAGCTCGCCCGTACCCAGCATCGCGCCGTCCAGCTCCACGCCGGCCGCGACGACGGGGGTCGCCTCGGCCTCCGCGCCGCCCGGGTCGACGGCGAGCAGCCGCTCTCGCAGCGAGGGATTCCTGATCTCGAGGGTGTCCAGGACCATCGCGACGGCCTTGCGGTCGTACGGCGCGCGTGCCAGGTCGGCGACCCCCTTGGGCAGCTCCACGCTCCGCTCGAGCTCGGTCAGGCGGCGGTTGAGCTTGACGGCCTCAAGGTGGTCGCGGAGGTTCTGCCCCGCCTTGCCCTTGACCTCGTCGACCCGCTCGACCAGCTCCGCGAACGAACCGAACTGGTTGATCCACTTCGCGGCCGTCTTCTCGCCGACGCCGGGGATGCCCGGGAGGTTGTCGGACGGGTCGCCGCGCAGGGCCGCGAAGTCGGGGTACTGCGCGGGCGTCAACCCGTACTTCTCGAGGACCTTCTCCGGGGTGAAGCGGGTCAGCTCGGAGACGCCCTTCGTCGGATACAGCACGGTGGTGTGCTCGCTGACCAGCTGGAAGGAGTCGCGGTCACCGGTGACGATCAGCACCTCGAAGCCCGCGGCCTCGGCCTGCGTGGCCAGCGTGGCGATGACGTCGTCGGCCTCGAAGCCGTCGATCGCGAACCGCGAGACGTGCATCGCGTCGAGCAGCTCGCCGATCAGCTCGACCTGCCCCTTGAACTCGTCCGGGGTCTTGGACCGGTTCGCCTTGTACTCCGTGAACTCCTCGGAGCGCCAGGTCTTGCGGGAGACGTCGAAGGCGACCGCGAAGTGCGTGGGCGCCTCATCACGCAGGGTGTTGGCCAGCATCGACGCGAAGCCGTAGATCGCGTTCGTCGGCTGGCCCGTCGCGGTCGTGAAATTCTCCGCGGGCAGCGCGAAGAACGCGCGGTATGCCAGCGAGTGCCCGTCCATGAGCATCAGCCGGGGCCGCTCGCCGCCGGAGGTGTTCTCGGTCTTCTTCGATGCTGTCTCTGCCACGCCCCCGATCCTGCCACGCCCCACTGACACTCCACCCCCCACCGCCTCCGCCACCCTCCCGCCCAAAGCCACCAAACCCCGTCCGCACCTCGAACGCCCCGCAGCCGCCCTCCGGCGGGAGCGGGTCGCCGCGCAAGCGGGTCGCCGCGGCGCGACGCCCCCACCGTCCGCGAGACGGCGGGAGCGAGCCGTGGCCGCTGCGGCGCAGCCACGACGCTCCCGCAGCCGCGAGACGGCGGGCCCGGTTCGTGGCGGCCCGGCGCAGCCACATCGCTCCCGCAGTCGCCATCGCACGGGAGCGAGCCGTGGTCGCTGCGGCGCAGCCACGACGCTCCCGCGGCCGCCATGGCACGGGAGCGGGTCGTGGCGGTGCGGCAGGAGCCCGTCGCTCAGCTCGTCACAGCCAAGTCGGACTGTGGCAGCAGGCAGCCGTACGCCCAACACGCGACGGGCTCGCCGCACCG
>NZ_JBNCAQ010000044.1:0-79002 GCF_049808595.1 Streptomyces aurantiaciflavus
TCCACGCGCTGGAGAAGGACATCCGCAGCTGGATCGCCATGTGGAACACCGATCCCAAGCCCTACGTCTGGACGAAGACCGCGGACGAAATCCTCGAACGCCTCGCCAGTTATCTGAACAGAATTCCCGACTCAGAAGACTAGGGCGTGTTTCGAAAGTCCCGTCTGCCCGGCGGCGTCTGGCACGCATGCTCGCCGCGTTGTCGGGCTCGCCCCGATACAACCAGTACCGGGGCGACCCTCCGCCTTGCGATCGCACGCACCAGACGCCGCCGGGCCTGCCCTTCGGGCAGACGACGCTACTTTCGAAACACGCCCTGGGTCCTCTCCGCGGTCGGGATCAGCGCGGGTCCTGGATCAGTGAGAAACGGGCCCCCTCGGGGTCGGCCACGGTGGCCACACGTCCGTGGACGCTGTCCCGGGCCGGATTGACGACGTACCCGCCGAGGCGGACGACCTCGGCGACCGCCTCGTCCGCGTCGGCCACCTCGAAGTACGTCATCCAGTGGGGCCCACGATCCCGGGGCAGCGTGTTGCCCACGCCCTGGATGCCGGCGACCGGACGGCCTGCGACGCGCAGCGTGACGTAGTCGAAGTCGGCGGACACCACCGCCTCCTGCTCGTAGCCGAACACCGTCTCGTAGAACTTGGCGACGCCCACGCTCTCGAAGGTCAGCAGCTCGTTCCAGGCGGGGGTGCCGGGCAGGCCGGTGATGTCCGTGCCGAGGTGGGCGGCCGCCTGCCAGATGCCGAAGACGGCGCCGGAGGGGTCGGAGCAGATGGCCAGGCGCCCGGCGTCGGCGGCGTCCAGGGGGCCCACCCCGAGCGTGCCGCCGCACAGGCGCACCGTTTCAGCGGTCGTGTCCACGTTGTCCGAGGCGAGGTAGGGCGTCCAGGCGATGGGGAGGTGACGATCCGGGGGGAGTTGACCGATCCCGGCCACCTCACGGCCGTCGAGCAGCGCCCGCACGTACGGTCCGAGCTGCTGAGGACCGGGTTGGAATTCCCAACCGAACAGCTCACCGTAGAACTCCTGGGTGGCGCCCAGTCCGTGCACCATCAGACTCACCCAGCAGGGTGTGCCGGGCGCGTACCGGGCGTGTGCTTCGCCGTTCAGGCCGGCCGACCCACGTGCCTCGGTCATCGTCACTCTCTCCTCGGCCCCTCGCGGTGGCCGCGTCCATTCCGCCCTCGGCGCTCGAGCCGATGCCCGCACCGCCCGAGGTGCCCATGCTCCGGGCGCGCCGCGGCACCGTCGCCCCGTCCCGGCAGGATGCCCGCCGTGCGGTTCCTCGTCCGTGTCCAGGCGAGGTCCGGCGGGTGTCGATCGGCTGTACGGGATGTGTCCGATCCCGTACGCCTCGTGATCGGGCCTGTCCGGCGGAGCAGAGTAGCCGGACATGGACGACAGGGCCACCCCGTGCGCAAGGATGGTGTCCATGAACGCCATCATCACCGCATCCGAACTCGCGAGCGAGCTGACGGGGGAGAACCCGCCGGTCGTGCTCGACATCCGCTGGCAGCTCAGTGTGGCGAAGGCGGCCGGGGAGCCGCCGTTCGACGGCCGGGCCGCGTACGAGGCCGGGCATGTGCCCGGTGCCGTCTACATCGACCTGGACCGGGACCTGGCCGGCGCGCCCGGCACGCGCGGCCGCCATCCGCTGCCGGACGTGGCGGGGTTCGGCACGGCGATGCGCCGGGCGGGCGTGTCGGCGGCCCGGCCGGTGGTCGTGTACGACGGCGGGCAGGGCTGGGCGGCGGCCCGCGCGTGGTGGCTGCTGCGCTGGACGGGTCACCCGGACGTGCGGGTCCTCGACGGCGGGTTGCCGTCCTGGGAGGGGGACCTCTCGGTTGACGTACCGGCGCCCGCGGAGGGCGACTTCGAGCCGGCGCCCGCGGCCGACGGCCTTCTCGACGCGGACGGCGCCGCGGCCCTGGCCCGCTCCGGTGTGCTGTTCGACGCCCGCGCGGGGGAGCGGTACCGGGGCGAGGTCGAGCCGATCGACCGGGTCGGCGGGCACATTCCGGGAGCCGTCTCCGCGCCGACGAACGAGAACGTGGGCCCGGACGGCCGCTTTCTGCCCGCCGAGGACCTGAAGGACCGCTTCAAGGCGCTGGGGGCTTCCGAGGGCACCGAGGTGGGCGTGTACTGCGGCTCGGGCGTCTCCGGCGCCCACGAGGTGCTCGCGCTGGCGGTGGCGGGCATCCCGGCGGCGTTGTACGTCGGTTCGTGGTCGGAGTGGTCGTCGGACCCGTCCCGGCCGGTCGCCGTGGGCCCCGACCCGCAGTGATCCTCGGAGCGCGACACGTAGGGGAGGGGCACACCGAACAGGTGCACCCCTCCCCTACGTATGAACCTGTGTGCGAACCGATGTCCACGAACCGGCGGCCCCTCGCGGCGAGTCGCCCCTCGGTGTCTTACCCGGCGTCCTACTCCTGCTTCTTGCGCCGGGTGCCGAACACGATCTCGTCCCAGCTCGGCACCGCCGCGCGACGGCCCGGGCGAACCCCGTCGGCCTCGGCCTGACGATCGGTGGCGCCGATGAGGCGGTCGCGATGGCTGCCCACCGAGCGCGGCGGCATGAGGACGTCCGCGTAGGCGGAACCGGCGGACGCGGCGGACGCCGGGGGTTCCTCGGCGGCCGGTTCCTCCGCGGGTTCGTCCGGCTCCTCCGACGGGCGTTCGGGAACGACCAGGTCGCCCCGGAAGCTCGGTACCGCCTCCAGCAGGCTGGTCAGCGAGTCCCGTTCCCGCTCACCGGTGCTCTCCTCGGCCGGCTCGGACGCCTGCGCGGGCAGGCTCGGCCGCTCGAGGGCGCGATCCATCGAACGCTCGCGCGGCAGCCGGGCGATGCGGGGGACGAACGGAAAGCTGGGCTCGGGAGCGGCCAGGTCGTCGGACTCGCCGATCAGCGAGCGCGCCTCGTCGTCGACGGCCTGGACGAGCCGGCGCGGCGGGTCGTACGTCCAGCTCGCGGAGTGCGGTTCGCCCGCGACCCGGTAGACCAGCAGGACTTCCCAGGTGCCGTCGTCGCGGCGCCAGGAGTCCCACTGGACGCTGTCCTTCTCGGCGCCGCGCAGCAGCAGTCGCTCCTGGACGGCCTCGCCGAGCTGGGGCCCCGCGGCGTTCTCACCGGGCCGGCGGACGGGTGTCTTGCGGGCCCGCTCGGCCATGAAGGCACGCTCGGCCAGCACGGGGCCCTCGAAGCGACGGACGCGGTCGACGGGGATGCCCGCCATCTGCGCGACTTCCTCCGCCGTGGCCCCAGCTCTTATACGCGCCTGGATGTCGCGGGGGCGGAGATGGCTCTCCACCTCGATCTCGATCTGGCCGAGGCGGGGACGGTCGCCGCGGACGGCGGCGCGCAGACGCTCGTCGATCGGAAGCGTGTACTCCGTGCTGTCCGCAGCCTTCAGCACCAGCCGTGTGCCGTCATTCGAGACGGCCACGACACGCAGTTCGGGCATGGGGACCTCCCGGGTGGTGCCTGCCGACGTCACGTGCGTCGCTGCTTCCGCTAGTCGAGTGTGGCCTGCCCGGGTGCAGCCTGCCACAACCTTGCCGAGTTGCCCGGCGTGTCGGGCACAGGCCCTGGATCGCCGTTATGGCACGGTTACCTATTCGCCACGCTAAGTGACCAAGTCCGTCACCCTGTGCAACGATTCCCCCTCCTGGCGGTCCAGCAAGGCCCCGGACGCCCTGGCGGGAGACCGGACCCAGGGCTCGCAACAGTACTCCATTTGGGCCACGTGCGTGGATTGGCGCGCCGCCCAACTTCTGGCAAGGGGTGCGACTTGGCCGCCCGCTGCCCGGTTTCCGCGATCTTGAACGTGGCGAACCTCACGCAACCCCCCGAAACGGAAAAAGGTTTCGTCGCCGCTCCGGCCTGAGTGTCCCTCAGGCGGGGGCGACCGCGTCTCGCCGGGTCCGCTACGCCCCCAGAACCCTGCGCAAGTAGTCGTTCTGGAACCGGCGGTCGGGGTCCAGCCGGTCCCGCAGTGCCGTGAACTCCTCGAAGCGGGGGTAGACCCCGGCGAAGTACTCCGCGTCGCGCGTGTGCACCTTGCCCCAGTGGGGCCGGCCCTCGTGCGCGGTGAAGATGCGCTCGGCGGCGGTGAAGTACGCCTGGTACGGCGTGCCCTTCACCATGTGGACGGCGATGTACGCGCTGTCGCGTCCGGACGCGGTGGACAGCGTGATGTCGTCGGCCGGCGCGGTGCGCACCTCGACCGGGAAGCTGACCCGCAGGCCGGAGCGGTCGACCATCGCCTTCAGCTCGCGCAGTGTCTCCGTCACCGCCTCGCGCGGCACGGCGTACTCCATCTCCACGAACCGCACCCGGCGCGGGGACGTGAAGACCTTGTAGGGAATGTCCGTGTAGCTGCGAGCGGACAGGGCCTTGCTGGAGATCCGGGCGATCGCCGGGATCGTGGCGGGCGCCGCCCGGCCGACCCACTGGGCCGCCTGGAAGACGCCGTTGGAGAGGAACTCGTCCTCGAACCAGCCCGCGAACTGCCCCACCGGCTTGCGGGGACCGGCGCTGCGGTTGTTGCGCTTGGTGTTGGTGCTGCCGGTGTGCGGGAACCAGTAGAACTCGAAGTGCTCGTTCTCGGCCCACAGTTCGTCGAAGTCGGCCAGGACCTTGTCGAACGGCATCGGCTCCTCGCGCGCGGTGAGCAGGAAGACCGGCTCCACGGCGAAGGTGATCGCGGTGACGATGCCGAGGGCGCCGAGGCCGATCCGTGCCGCCGCGAAGACCTCGGGGTTCTCCTTCTCGGAGCAGGTGAGGACCGAGCCGTCGGCCGTGACCAGCTCGAGTCCCTTGATCTGGGCGGCGATCGAGCCCGACTCACGGCCCGTGCCGTGGGTGCCGGTGCTGGCGGCTCCCGAGACGGTCTGCTCCATGATGTCGCCCATGTTGGTGAGCGACAGACCCTCGCGCGCCAGGGCCATGTTGAGTCTCTTGAGCGGGGTGCCGGCCTCCACCGTGACGGTCATGTCGTCGCGGTCGACGTCGCGGATGCCGGTCAGCAGCTGAGGACGGATCAACACGCCGTCCGTCGCGGCGATCGACGTGAAGGAGTGGCCGGTGCCGACCGCCTTGACCTTCAGCCCGTCCTCGGCCGCCCGGCGCACGGCCGCGGCCAGCTCGTCGACGGAGGCGGGCGTGACCTCCCGCGCGGGGCGGGCGACGACAGTGCCGCCCCAGTTACGCCACGTGCCGTTCTTCCCGCTCGCTGTGCTGCCCAACGGTGCCTCCCCGACCCGGAGCCGGCCTGCTGAGCCGGCGGTACCCCAGGAAACCGACCGCGACCGCGACGGCCCCGGACACGGCCGGAACCCCGTACCCGGCCCGCGCGCCGGCCGCGTCGATGACCCAGCCGGCGATGGAGGAGCCGAGCGCGACCCCGACCGCGAGCCCGGTGCTCACCCAGGTCATGCCCTCGGTCAGTTGCGCGCGTGGTACGTGCTCTTCGATGAGGGACATGGTCGTGATCATCGTGGGAGCGATGGCCAGACCCGCAACGAACAGCGCCACGGCCAGAAACGGCAAGTTTCCGACCAGTAGGAGGGGGATCATACTCACGGCCATGATGAACACGCCCAGCAGCCAGCGCCGTTCCGGCGCTCCCTCGGGGCGCAGCAGGCCGAACACGAGCCCGGCCGCACAGGAACCGGCCGCGTACAGCGCCAGGACGACGCTCGCGGCGCCCTTGTGGCCCCGCTCCTCGGCGAAGGCGACGGTGACCACGTCGACCGCCCCGAAGATCGCCCCGGTCGCCGCGAACGTGGCCACCAGGACCTGCAGGCCCGGTGAGCGCAGTGCCGTGCCGCGGCCGTGTCGCTCACGCGGATGCGGCTCGGGCTCGGTGGCCCGCTGCGCGGTCAGCCAGAAGACCCCGACGGCGAGGAAGCAGGCCGCCAGCAGCGGTCCCGCCTCGGGGAACCAGGCCGTGGACAGCCCGATGGAGATGATCGGCCCGAAGATGAAGCACACCTCGTCCACCACGGACTCGAAGGAGTACGCGGTGTGCAGCTGTGGGGTGCCCCGGTACACAGCCGCCCAGCGGGCCCGGATCATCGCGCCGAGACTCGGCACGGAGCCGATCCCGGCGGCGCACACGAACAGCACCCAGTCCGGCCAGTCGAAGTGCGCGGCCAGCAGCAGCCCGGCGGCCGCGGCGAGCGCGACCAGCGTGGCGGGGCGCAGCACCCTGCGCTGCCCGTACTGGTCCACCAGGCGGGAGATCTGCGGTCCGATCGCCGCGGCCGCCAGCGCGATGGTCGCCGACAGGGCGCCCGCGAGCCCGTAGCGCCCGGTGAGCTGGGAGACCATCGTGACCACGCCGATGCCCATCATCGACAGCGGCATCCGGCCGAGGAACCCCGCGGCGGAGAAACCCTTGGAGCCGGGGGCGGCGAACAGGGCGCGGTAGGGGCTGGGCACGGAGGTCTCCGGTGGGTCCGGTCACGCGTGCGTGGCGGCTCGGCACGGCGCGAGGTAAGGCGGCTCTACGGGGTTCGGTAAGGCGTGCATGGAGCGCGACGGGGATGGTAAGGCGTGAATGCAGCTCATACAGCTTACGGAGTTAGGCAACCCTAACGCACCCTCTGCGACCCCCTTCGCGCGCGCCCCCGCGCGCCGTCCGGCCCTCCCTCCGGCCGCCCCCGTCCGCGCACCCCTCCCGGACACCCCGCCGTTTCCCGGCTGTCAGTGCCGGGTGGCAGGATCGAGACATGCCAGACGCGCTCGATGCCACCCCTTACGACGCCCTGCTCCTGCTCTCCTTCGGCGGCCCGGAAGGCCCGGACGACGTGGTCCCGTTCCTGGAGAACGTGACGCGCGGGCGCGGCATCCCCAAGGAACGCCTCAAGGAAGTGGGTCAGCACTACTTCCTGTTCGGCGGGGTCAGCCCCATCAACGACCAGAACCGCGCCCTGCTGGACGCCCTGCGCAAGGACTTCGCCGACCACGGCCTGGACCTGCCGATCCACTGGGGCAACCGCAACTGGGCCCCGTACCTGACGGACACCCTGCGCGAGATGGTCGCCGACGGCCGCCGCCGCATCCTCGTCCTCGCCACCAGCGCCTACGCCTCGTACTCCGGCTGCCGTCAGTACCGCGAGAACCTCGCCGACTCGCTGGCCGCCCTGGAGGCCGAGGGCCTGGAGCTGCCGAAGATCGACAAGCTGCGGCACTACTTCAATCACCCCGGCTTCCTGGAACCCATGATCGACGGCGTGGTCCGCTCCCTCGCCGACCTCCCCGAGGACGTCCGGGACGGCGCACACCTCGCGTTCACGACCCACTCGATCCCCATCGCCGCCGCCGACACCTCCGGCCCCGTGGAGGACCACGGCGACGGCGGGGCGTACGTCAGGCAGCACCTGGACGTGGCGCGGCTGATCGCCGACGCCGTCCGTGAGCGCACCGGCGTCGACCACCCCTGGCAGCTCGTCTACCAGTCCCGCTCCGGCGCCCCGCAGATCCCCTGGCTGGAGCCCGACATCTGCGACCACCTGGAGGAGCGGCACGCCGCCGGGGTCCCGGCCGTCGTGATGGCCCCCATCGGCTTCGTCTCCGACCACATGGAGGTCCTCTATGACCTCGACACGGAGGCCAGGGCTAAGGCCGAGGAGCTGGGCCTGCCGGTGCGCCGCTCGGCCACCGTTGGCGCCGACCCGCGCTTCGCCGCCGCCGTCCGCGAGCTCGTCCTGGAGCGCGCCGCGGCCGAGAGCGGCCGGGACGTCACCCCGTGCGCCCTCGGCGCGCTGGGCGCCAGCCACGACCTCTGCCCGGTCGGCTGCTGCCCGGCCCGCGCCCCGAGGCCCGCCGCCGCGGGCGCCGACAGCCCCTACGCGTGAGGATCCCCGTGACCGACCCCCTGCACACGGACCTGCTCAAGCTCGCCAAGGAAGCCGCCCGCCGGGCCGGCGAGCTGCTGCGGGACGGCCGCCCGGCCGACCTCACGGTCGCCGCCACCAAGTCGAGCCCCATCGACGTGGTCACCGAGATGGACATCGCGGCCGAGAAGCTGATCACGGGCCTGATCTCCGATCACCGCCCCGACGACGGCTTCCTCGGCGAGGAGGGCGCCTCCAGCGACGGCAGCAGCGGCATCCGCTGGGTGATCGACCCCCTCGACGGCACGGTCAACTACCTCTACGGGCTGCCCACCTGGGCCGTCTCCATCGCGGCCGAACAGGACGGCGAGAGGGTCGTCGGGGTGGTCGCCATCCCGATGCGCGGCGAGACGTACCACGCGGTGCGCGGCGCCGGGGCCTGGGCGACCGGCCCCTGGGAGGGCGAGCGCGCCCTCGCCTGCCGTCCCCCGGCGCCCCTCGACCAGGCCCTGATCTCCACCGGCTTCAACTACGTCACCGAGGTCCGCGCCCACCAGGCCGACGTGGCGCAGAAACTGATACCACTGCTGCGGGACATCCGGCGCGGCGGCTCCGCGGCCGTCGATCTCTGCGACGTGGCCGCCGGCCGCCTCGACGGGTACTACGAGCGCGGCCTGCACCCCTGGGACCTCGCCGCGGGCGACCTGATCGCCCGGGAGGCGGGCGCACTGACCGGTGGACGCCCCGGAGAGCGCCCCTCACGCGATCTCGCGGTCGCGGGGACCCCGGCCGTCTTCGAGCCCCTCCAGCGGCTCCTGGAGGACTTCGGCGCCTGGCACGACTGAGACAGGTGCTTCGGCACGCGAAGGGGCCCCGGCGCTGGATTCGCCGGGGCCCCTCCGTCGTGCGCTGGAACTGCTCAGACGCTTGACGCGTGGACTTCCACGCCGTGCTCGGCGGCGAGGCGGCGCAGGTCGTCGAGCTCGCCCTGCTCCACCTCGACGAGGAAGTCGTCGCCCTCGTCACGAGCCCGCGTCAGGTCGGACTCGGTCGCCTTTATGCGCTGCAGAAGTCCTGCGGTGAATGCGTCCATGCTGCGCCCCCTCGTCCTGGGTCGTGGGTCGGTGGCACGGGGGTGTGCCGGTTCGGGAAGGGGCGATCACGTCTCCGGTGGATGCCCAGCACGCTGCCCTGCTGGGCGGCGACGGTGCCGGACACCCACGCCCACTCTGCGGCAAGTGGATCGCGGAGTACCACATGGTGCTGCGGCACATGCAGAGCGTGATCGCGGGGTGTAAAGCCGTCCTCCCCCCGCTCCCTTCCGCGGAAACCTCAACCGAACGAGAAAATCTGGCATTCCCGGGCTTCACACCCGTCCTTCATGGCGCCCTCACCCGCCTTACCGCCGACTTATGGCCGAAAAGGGCAGGATGGAAGCACACACCCACCAAGACCCCTGCCCGCGTGCGCTCACGGAGCGCTACGCGGGTGGACACAGGAAGGACAAGCGACGTGCGCGTACTCGTCGTCGAGGACGAGCAGCTGCTCGCCGATGCGGTGGCCACCGGACTGCGCCGGGAGGCCATGGCCGTCGACGTCGTGTACGACGGTGCGGCCGCCCTGGAGCGCATCGGCGTCAACGACTACGACGTGGTCGTCCTCGATCGCGACCTCCCGCTCGTGCACGGCGACGACGTCTGCCGCAAGATCGTCGAACTGGGCATGCCCACGCGCGTGCTGATGCTCACGGCCTCCGGCGACGTCAGCGACCGCGTCGAGGGCCTGGAGATCGGCGCCGACGACTATCTCCCCAAGCCCTTCGCCTTCAGCGAGCTCATCGCACGCGTGCGTGCCCTCGGCCGGCGCACCAGCGTGCCCCTGCCGCCCGTCCTGGAGCGGGCCGGCATCAAGCTCGACCCCAACCGCCGCGAGGTCTTCCGCGACGGCAAGGAGGTCCAGCTCGCACCCAAGGAGTTCGCCGTCCTGGAGGTGCTGATGCGCAGCGAGGGCGCGGTCGTCTCCGCGGAGCAGCTCCTGGAGAAGGCCTGGGACGAGAACACCGATCCGTTCACCAACGTGGTGCGCGTGACCGTCATGACCCTGCGCCGAAAGCTCGGTGAACCACCGGTGATCGTCACCGTCCCCGGCTCCGGCTACCGGATCTGACCCCGTGGCCACGACACCCGCGCCTCCCCAGGCGCCCCCCAAGCCCACCTGGGACCCCAGGAAGCCGCAGGCTCCCTTCCCCTGGCTGCGCCCGACGATCCGCATACGACTCACCCTGCTGTACGGCGGGATGTTCCTGATCGCCGGCATCCTGCTGCTGTCGATCATCTACCTGTTCGCCGCGAGCGCGCTCAACGTGGGCAGCGAACTGCCTTTCAAGATCATCTCCGGTGAGGTGGCCAGCGACACCTGCAACTTCCCGCTGAAGCCGACCGCGACCGAGCTCAACCACGCGATGTACGAGTGCGTGAACGAGCAGCGCCGGCACGCCCTGGACAACCTGCTCAGCCGCTCCCTGCTGGCGCTGCTCGGCCTCGCGATCATCGCCTTCGCCTTCGGCTACGCCATGGCGGGCCGTGTGCTCGCGCCGCTCGGCAGGATCCTGCGCACCGCCCGCTCGGTCGCCGGCTCCGACCTCTCCCGCCGTATCGAGCTGGACGGACCGGACGACGAGCTCAAGGAGCTGGCCGACACCTTCGACGACATGCTGGAGCGGTTGCAGCGCGCCTTCACCGCCCAGCAGCGCTTCGTGGGCAACGCCTCGCACGAGCTGAGAACGCCGCTCGCGATCAACCGCACGCTCCTCGAGGTGCACCTCTCCGACCCGAACGCGCCGGTGGAGCTCCAGCAGCTCGGCAAGACGCTGCTCGCCACCAACGAGCGCAGCGAGCAGCTCGTGGAGGGCCTGCTGCTGCTCGCCCGCAGCGACAACCAGATCGTCGAGCGCAAGCCGGTGGACCTCGCCGAGGTCGCCGGGCAGGCCATCGACCAGGTGCACGGCGAGGCCGCGGCCAAGGGCGTCGAGATCCGCGGCAAGCGCGAGTCGGCCGTCGTTCAGGGCAACGGCGTGCTGCTGGAGCGGATCGCCCTGAACCTGGTGCAGAACGCCGTGCGCTACAACGTGCCCGAGGACGGCTGGGTCGAGGTGACCACCGAGGTCCAGCACGGCCAGGCGGTCCTCGTCGTGTCGAACACGGGACCGGTCGTCCCGGCGTACGAGATCGACAACCTCTTCGAGCCCTTCCGGCGGCTGCGTACGGAGCGCACGGGGAGCGACAAGGGCGTGGGGCTCGGCCTGTCCATCGTGCGGTCCGTGGCCCGGGCGCACGGCGGCCACATCACCGCTCAGCCGCGTGAAGGGGGAGGGCTCATGATGCGCGTCATGCTCCCTCTCTGAGATCATGTCGCCGACACACGCGGGGTTGTTCGCTTTGCGCGGAATTTTCGGGGCTGTGACGCAGCTCCCGCATGTGTGATCGATCACAGGGGCGGTTTTCCGGCCATCTACTCTCCGTGATCATGAGGGACGCTGGAAAGTCCGGAAACTCCGGGTTTTCAGGGGTCCTGATCACGGGAAGTACACGGTGAGGTGCCTTTGAAGTGCGACATTCGGACCGTGTACGGTCCCGATCGCCATCCAACCCGATCACTCGTGAGGAGTCCGGTTGGGTGTCGATTGAGTAACAGACCTTGATGTGAGGCAAAATCTCCGCCTCGAGGCGGGCACAAGTCCGGCCTCTCACGCGTTACGTGCGCTGGAGACACCGCAGACACCCAGAGGGGGAGAGGCGAAATGGCAACCGATTACGACACCCCACGCAAGACCGACGACGATGTCGACTCCGACAGCCTTGAAGAGCTGAAGGCCCGGCGGAACGACAAGTCCGCCTCCGCCGTCGATGTCGACGAGTTCGAGGCCGCGGAGGGCCTGGAGCTGCCCGGCGCAGACCTCTCCAATGAGGAGCTGGCTGTCCGGGTGCTGCCGAAGCAGCAGGACGAGTTCACCTGCATGAGCTGCTTCCTGGTTCACCACCGCAGCCAGCTGGCCCGGGAGAAGAACGGCCAGCCGATCTGCCGCGACTGCGACTGAGGGCGGGTCGGCCGTGACTGGCTCGACCCCTCCTCGGAAGCGCCGTCTCCCTTCGCGGGGAGCGGACAAGGGGCCGTCCGACGGCCCTCAAGGCGTGCGTGACGACGAGCGAGGCTCATCCGGTACGGGAGTGGTCCCGGCAGGATCGGCCTCGCTCGAACCGACGGACGACCGGGGTGACCTCCCGGCTCCGGCGCAGGGCGCCGCGCCCGTCGCCAGGCGACGGGCGGCGGTGATCCGGGACAAGGCCGTGGACCTGGCCAGGGATGGTGTCCGCAAGGGCGGCAGCCGCGCCAGGGAAGGCGTCCGCAAGGGCGGCAGCCGCGCCAGGGCGGGCGTGGCCTACCTCGCCGACCGGATCATCGAGAACGCCCCGAGGATCCCCGTACGGGACCTCCCCACCCTCCGCAGGCAGTTCCCCGGCCTCGGGCCGGAGCAGCTCGCCGACAAGCTCGTGACGGGCGCGGCGAACGCCACCTCCACCGTCGGAGCGGGCGTCGGCGCGGCGGCCATGCTGCCCGTGCCGCCCGCGATGCCGACCGAGATCGCCGCCGAGATCACCGGCGTCGCGGCGATCGAGCTCAAGCTGATCGCCGAACTCCACGAGGTCTACGGCGTGCGGCCGCCGGGGAACCTCAAGGACCGAAGCACCGCGTATCTGCGCGCGTGGTCGGGCGAACGCGGGGTCGACGTGATGAAACCCGCCTCGCTCAACGGCGCCCTGAGCGGCCAGATGAAGCGCGAGCTGCGCCAGCAGATCATGAAGCGCATGGTCCGCGACCTGCCGAACCTGATGCCGTTCCTGGTGGGAGCCGCGGTGGGCGCGGTCATGAACCGGCGGGACACCAAGAAGCTGGCCGCGAAGATCCGGACCGACCTGCGCAAGGTCCAGGTGCCGTGGGACGCCCTGCCCGACCTCCCGCCCCTGGAGAGGCCGGAGCGCCCCCTGCCCCTCGGCGAAGCCCCCGAGGAAACCGGGGACTGAGAAGGGGCTGAGAAGGGGCTGAGAAGTCTTTGCGCGGCGCGGGCGAAACCTTTGCCTAGGCCGCGGCCTCCCGCGCCGTCCGCAGCGCCTCGGCCAGACGCTCCGGCTCCCGCGTCGACAGGTACAGGTACGGCGTCGGGTCCTGGGGGTCGGCGACCTCCACGCGCAGCGCCGTGGGGATGTAGGCCCGCAGCAGCAGGAAGGCGCGGGTGTCGGCCTTGTACGTACGCCAGGCGCGCGCCTCCTCGGGGTCCAGGACCTCCGCCTCGCCCAGCGCCGTGACCGGGATCTTCGCCTCGCCCGCGATCAGCGAGTCGCCCACGACCCGGATGCGGACGGAGCCGTAGGAGCTGGCCACGACCGCCGCGGCGGCGGTGCCGCCGACCAGGCCGCCGAGCAGCGGCAGGGTGCCGAAGGGCAGCAGGATCAGGGCGAAGGCGACGCCCACGAGGAACGACACCAACCACCACGAGCGGGGGGCCGTGAGGCGTTCTTCGTACGGGGTGGTGGAGAGCTGCATGAGGCCAAGCTTGGCACGGTGCCCGGATTCCGCCGACGCGCGGGTAAGGTCTGCGGCTGTGAGAGGTACTTCCGCAGCCCTTCAACCTCCGGCCGACGCCGTGGAACCGGTTCGGCACCCCGATGCTCCCCTGCCCGGCGAGCTTCTCGGTGCCCACTACGAACAGTGTTTCGGGTGCGGCGGTGCGCAGTCGCACGGGCTGCGTCTGGAGGCACGGGCCGGCGAAGGGGTCAGCGTCACCGCCGAGTTCACCGTGCAGCCCGCTCACCAGGGGGCGCCCGGCCTGGCGCACGGCGGTGTCCTGGCCAGCGCCCTGGACGAGACGCTCGGCTCGCTGAACTGGCTGCTGCGGACGATCGCCGTGACCGGACGGCTCGAGACCGACTTCGTGCGGCCCGTGCCCGTCGGTACGACCCTGTACGTGGAGGCCGAGGTGACGGCGGTGGCCGGCCGGAAGATTTACTCGACCGCCACCGGGCGCATCGGCGGCCCCGAGGGACCCGTCGCCGTCCGCGCGGACGCGCTCTTCCTCGAGGTCAAGGTCGAGCACTTCGTCCACCACGGCCGTGAGGAAGAGATCCAGGCCGCCATGAGCGACCCGGACCAGGTCCGGCGTGCCCGCGCCTTCGAGGTGAACCCGTGAGCCGTCCTCCCGTGAACGTCCTGATCCGGCGCGTCGACCCCGACGTACCGCTTCCGACGTACGCGCACGACGATGACGCGGGGGCCGATCTGCGGACCACCGAGAGCCGGGAGCTGGCGCCGGGGGAGCGGGCGGTGCTGCCCACGGGAGTGTCCATCGCGCTGCCCGAGGGGTACGCGGCCTTCGTGCATCCGCGTTCGGGGCTCGCCGCCCGGTGCGGCGTCGCCCTCGTGAATGCCCCGGGGACGGTTGATGCCGGGTACCGTGGGGAGATCAAGGTGATCGTGGTGAATCTCGACCCGCGCGAGTCCGTGCGGTTCGAGCGCTTCGACCGGATTGCCCAACTGGTCGTCCAGCAGGTCGAGAGGGTCCGCTTCCAGGAGGTCGCGGAGCTTCCCGGCTCGGCGCGGGCCGAGGGGGGCTTCGGGTCCACCGGCGGCCACGCCGCGGTGGACGGCGGAGGCAACACAAGCGGTCAGGCCGCCATGGGCGGCGCGACGGGTGGGAATCGATACGCTTCGGTCGTATCCGACCGGGAAGGACAGTGACGTGTTCGGACGTCGCAAGAAGAAGGGTGCCGCCGAGGACGCGGCCGGCGAGGCCGAGCAGGTCGTCGACAGTGTCGACACTGAGGCGGACGAGGTAACGGGCGAGGGTGAGCGCGAGCGCGTACGGCTGGAGCCCGAGCCGCGGCCCGACGGGCCGTGGGACAGCTCGGAGGTGCGCGACCCCGGTGAGGGCCGCGTGGACCTGGGCGGGCTCTTCGTGCCCGGGGTCGACGGCATGGAGCTGCGGGTCGAGGTCGCGGGCGACGCGATCGTCGCGGCCACCGTCGTACTGCGCGACAGCGCCATCCAGTTGCAGGCCTTCGCCGCGCCCAAGCGCGAGGGCATCTGGGGCGAGGTGCGCGAGGAGATCGGCTCGGGCATCACCCAGCAGGGCGGCATCGTCGACGAGGTCGAGGGCCCGCTGGGCTGGGAGCTGCGGGCACAGGTGCCGGTGCAGCTGCCGGACGGCACGGGTGGGTTCCAGGTCGTGCGGTTCGTCGGTGTGGACGGTCCCCGCTGGTTCCTGCGCGGTGTGATCTCGGGCCAGGGCGCGGTGCAGCCGCAGGCGGCCGGTCTGCTGGAGCAGATCTTCCGGGACACGGTCGTGGTCCGCGGCGACGGCCCGATGGCGCCCCGCGACCCGATCGTCCTCAAGCTGCCGAACGACGCGCAGATGGTCCCCGAGGGCGTCCAGCAGGAGGAGGCCGGCTCCCGGTTCTCCGGCGGCATGGGGCAGCTGCAGCGCGGACCGGAGATCACCGAGGTCCGCTAGACAGACGCGAGAAGGGCCACACCCCCGTGGGTGCGGCCCTTTCTGCTGCGCGGATTCCTGACGGCCGGTGTGAACCGATCGGGGGGTCTCATCCGATGAACCGGTGAGAGGGAAGCGACGAAGAGTGAGGGGGAGGGCGTATGGCCCGGTCGACCTGGGATGTGCCCGCCGCGTCAGAGTCGCGTCAAAGGCGTCTCGTGCCCACCATCGCGTCCCCTTTGCCGGAATCGTTGGCCGTAAGGTCGACGCTGCCCACGCAGCAGGTACGGGAAGACAATGGGGCCATGGCACGCGGCAAGCTTCGGATCTACCTCGGTGCGGCACCGGGTGTGGGCAAGACCTACGCGATGCTGTCCGAGGCGCACCGGCGGGTGGAGCGGGGCACGGACTGCGTGGTGGCGGTCGTGGAGCACTACGACCGGCCGCGCACCGAGGTGATGCTGCACGGCCTGGAGCAGGTCCCGCGCCGCGCGCTGGAGTACCGGGGCGGCGTCTTCACCGAGATGGACGTGGACGCGGTGCTCGCCCGCCGCCCCCAGGTCGCCCTGGTGGACGAGCTCGCCCACACCAACGTCCCGGGTTCGCGCAACGCCAAGCGCTGGCAGGACATGGAGGAGCTGCTCGCGGCCGGCATCGACGTCGTCTCCACGGTGAACATCCAGCACCTGGAGTCCCTCGGCGATGTCGTGGAGTCGATCACGGGGGTCCGGCAGCAGGAGACCGTCCCGGACGAGTTCGTACGACGGGCCGACCAGATCGAGCTGGTCGACATGTCACCGCAGGCCCTGCGCCGCCGGATGGCGCACGGCAACATCTACCGGCCGGACAAGGTCGACGCGGCCCTGTCGAACTACTTCCGCCCCGGAAACCTCACCGCCCTGCGGGAACTGGCCCTGCTGTGGGTCGCCGACCGGGTCGACGAGTACCTGCAGCAGTACCGCCGCGAGCACCGCGTGTCGGCGATCTGGGGGTCGCGGGAGCGGATCGTGGTCGGGCTGACCGGCGGCCCGGAGGGACGGACGCTGATCCGGCGCGGGGCGCGGCTGGCCGAGAAGGGCGCCGGTGGCGAGGTGCTCGCCGTCTACATAGCGCGCAGCGACGGCCTGACCTCGGCCTCGCCGAAGGAACTGGCCGTGCAACGCACCCTCGTCGAGGACCTCGGCGGCACCTTCCACCATGTCGTGGGCGACGACATACCGGCCGCCCTGCTGGACTTCGCGCGCGGTGTGAACGCCACCCAGATCGTCCTCGGCTCCTCCCGCCGCAAGGCCTGGCAGTACGTCTTCGGACCCGGCGTCGGAGCGACGGTCGCCCGGGAGTCGGGGCCCGACCTCGACGTGCACATCGTCACCCACGAGGAGGTCGCCAAGGGGCGAGGGCTGCCGGTGGCCCGGGGTGCCCGACTCGGGCGGACCCGCATCATCTCGGGCTGGCTGGTCGGCCTGGCCGGTCCGGCCGTGCTGGCGGTGCTGCTCAGCACCGTCCACCTCGGCCTGGCCAACGACATGCTGCTGTTCCTGACGGTGACGGTGGCGGCGGCACTCCTCGGCGGGCTGCTGCCGGCCCTGGCCTCGGCGGCCCTGGGCTCCCTGCTGCTGAACTACTTCTACACACCACCCCTGCATCACTGGACGATCGCCGACCCCAAGAACATCGTCGCCATCGTGATCTTCGTCGGGGTGGGGGTGTCGGTGGCGTCGGTGGTGGACCTGGCGGCCCGGCGCACCCAGCAGGCCGCCCGGCTGCGGGCCGAGTCGGAGATCCTCTCCTACCTGGCCGGCAACGTGCTGCGCGGCGAGACCAGCCTGGAGGCCCTGCTGGAGCGGGTGCGGGAGACCTTCGGCATGGAGTCGGCTGCGCTGCTGGAGCGCGAGAGCGACACCGCGCCCTGGACCTGCGCGGGCCATGCCGGATTCGGGCGACCGGGGGAGCGGCCGGAGGACGCCGACGTGGACGTGCCGGTCGGGGACCATGTGGCGCTGGCGCTCACCGGGCGGGTGCTGCCCGCCGAGGACCGGCGGGTGCTGGCCGCGTTCGCCGCGCAGGCGGTCGTCGTCCTGGACCGCCGGCGCCTGCAGGAGGAGGCCGACCGGGCCCGCGCGCTGGCCGAGGGCAACCGGATCCGGACGGCGCTGCTGGCCGCGGTCAGCCATGACCTGCGGACCCCGCTGGCCGGGATCAAGGCGGCGGTGTCCTCGCTGCGGTCGGACGACGTCGAGTGGTCCGAGGAGGACGAGGCCGAACTGCTGGCGGCGATCGAGGAGGGCGCGGACCGGCTCGACCATCTCGTCGGCAACCTGCTCGACATGTCCCGCCTCCAGACCGGGACGGTCACCGCGCTCATCCGCGAGACCGACCTCGACGAGGTGGTGCCGATGGCGCTCGGCGGGGTCCCGGAGGACAGCGTGGAGCTGGACGTCCCGGAGACGCTGCCCATGGTCGCCGTGGACTCCGGGCTGCTGGAGCGGTCGGTGGCCAACCTGGTCGAGAACGCCGTCAAGTACAGCCCGGACGGCGAGCCCGTCCTCGTGTCGGCGAGCGCCATGGCCCATCGGGTGGAGGTACGGGTCGTGGACCGCGGGCCGGGCGTCCCGGACGAGGCCAAGGAGCGGATCTTCGAACCCTTCCAGCGGTACGGTGACGCTCCGCGCGGGGCCGGCGTCGGACTGGGCCTCGCGGTCGCGCGCGGCTTCGCCGAGGCGATGGGCGGCACCCTCAACGCGGAGGACACACCGGGGGGAGGGCTGACGATGGTGCTCACCGTGCGGGCGGCGGAGGACCGGACGGAGCGGGGTGGGGCGGCTGACGTACGGCCTGTCGACCTCGCCGGGGACGGGCGGCCGGCCCCGCCCCGGCCTCCCGACGACCCCGGCACATCGCGAGAACACCCCGCACCGACCGAAAGGCAGGCTTCATGGTGAGCCCGACCGGGGGGACCCCCCAGACCCCCACGAGGGTCCTCGTCATCGACGACGAGCCGCAGATCGTGCGCGCCCTCGTCATCAACCTCAAGGCGCGCAAGTACGAGGTGGACGCGGCCCACGACGGGGCCACCGCCCTCCGGCTCGCCGCCGCCCGTCACCCGGACGTGGTGGTCCTCGACCTGGGACTGCCCGACATGGACGGCGTCGAGGTGATCAAGGGACTTCGGGGCTGGACCCGGGTGCCGATCCTGGTGCTGTCCGCCCGGCACTCCTCCGACGAGAAGGTCGAGGCGCTCGACGCGGGCGCCGACGACTACGTCACCAAGCCCTTCGGCATGGACGAGTTGCTGGCCCGGCTGCGGGCCGCCGTCCGCCGGGCCGAACCCGCCGGCGGCGGTGAGGACGACGTCCTGGTCGAGACCGACGGCTTCACCGTCGACCTGGCCGCGAAGAAGGTCAACCGGGGTGGCAGGGACGTACGGCTGACGCCCACGGAGTGGCATCTGCTGGAGGTGCTGGTGCGCAGCCCCGGCCGTCTGGTCAGCCAGAAGCAGCTGTTGCAGGAGGTGTGGGGGCCGTCGTACGGGACGGAGACGAACTATCTGCGCGTGTACATGGCACAGTTGCGCAGAAAGCTGGAGGCGGACCCCTCGCACCCCAAGCACTTCATCACCGAGCCGGGGATGGGGTACCGGTTCGAGAAATGAGCCGGATCGGGACAGCGGGGCAGATCGTGGGAGTGGGGCGGAGTCCGGGAGTGGGCCGGGTCGTGGATGTGGGCCGGTTCGGGCGTCGGTACGTGAGTGCGGCCCTGTCGGTGTGCCCCGGTACGCTTCTGATATGAGTGCTGTCCCTCGTTCCGAAAAGCCGGTGGGCCGGTTCCGGCGCATGCTCGACCGGCTCTCCTCGTCGCAGGAGGACCTGGAGTCCGAGGAGCTGCGGGAGGACGCCGACACGGCCGGCTGCATCCGGATCGGAGACTGCCAGGACCGACAGATAGTGACGGTTACTGGTACCTTGCGCACGGTCACCCTGCGGCCGCGCGCCGGGGTCCCCGCCCTGGAGGCCGAGCTGTTCGACGGTTCCGCCGCGCTGGACGTGGTGTGGCTGGGCAGGCGCTCCATCGTGGGGATAGAACCGGGGCGCCGCCTCATCGCATCGGGCCGGATCTCGATGAGCCGGGGCCGCCGCGTGCTGTTCAACCCGAAGTACGAACTGAGACCCCTCGGTAGGGAGTAGCCGGTGACGTCACTCGACAAGCCGACCGAAGAGACATCTGCGGACGACGCCCGGACGGTGACGGAGGCCGCGCTGTTCGAGGCGTTCGGCGGAGTGCGGGGCATGGTCGAGACGGTGCTGCCCGGCCTGCTCTTCGTCACGATCTACACGATCAACAAGGACCTGCACATGTCGGCGATCGCCGCGCTCGCGGTGTCGCTGGTCCTGGTCGTGGTCCGCCTCGCCATGAAGGACACCGTGAAGCACGCCTTCAGCGGTGTCTTCGGTGTCGCCTTCGGTGTCGTGTTCGCGATGATGACGGGCAACGCGAAGGACTTCTATCTGCCCGGCATGCTCTACACGCTGGGGCTGTCGTTGGCGTACATCGTCACGACGCTGTGCGGGGTGCCGTTGCTCGGCCTGATTCTCGGGCCGGTCTTCAAGGAGAACCTGTCCTGGCGGACGCGGAATCCTGGGCGCAAGAAGGCTTACGCCAAGGCCAGTTGGGCGTGGGGACTGATCCTGCTCGCGAAGTGCGCGATTCTCTTTCCGCTGTACTGGTGGGCCGACACGACGCAGCTGGGCTGGGTGCTGATCGCGCTGAAGATCCCGCCGTTCCTGCTGGCCGTGTGGCTGACGTGGGTGTTCCTGGCGAAGGCGCCGGCTCCCATCGACGTCTTCGCCGAGATGGAGGCGGAGGAGAGGGCGGCGAAGGAGTCGGCCGCGGCGAAGGAGGGCGCGGAGGCCGGCGGGCGGCACCGCCGGGAGGCGTAGGGCCGCCCGGCACGCATTCTCGTAGGTGTGCGAACGCCGGACGGGCTGAATCGGTCAGCCCGTCCGGCGTTCGTCGTTCCGGGGCGGCTCAGCGGCCCGTTTCCTCCCGCCGTACCGACAGCAGGTCCTCCAGCTGTTCCTCGCGGGCCTGGGCGGCGACGAACAGCAGTTCGTCACCCGGTTCCAGGGAGTCGTCGCGGGACGGGGTCAGGACGCGGGTGCCGCGGATGATGGTGACCAGGCTCGTGTCCTCGGGCCACTCGACGTCGCCCACCTGGGTGCCGGCCAGGGCCGACTCCTCGGGGAGGGTGAGTTCGACGAGGTTGGCGTCGCCGTGGCTGAAGCGGAGCAGACGGACCAGGTCGCCGACGCTCACCGCCTCCTCGACCAGGGCGGACATCAGGCGCGGGGTGGACACGGCCACGTCGACGCCCCAGGCCTCGTTGAACAGCCACTCGTTCTTCGGGTTGTTCACACGGGCCACGACGCGCGGGACGCCGTACTCCGTCTTCGCCAGCAGGGACACGACCAGGTTGACCTTGTCGTCACCCGTGGCGGCGATCACGACGTTGCAGCGCTGGAGCGCCGCCTCGTCCAGGGAGGTGATCTCGCAGGCGTCGGCGAGCAGCCACTCCGCCTGCGGGACGCGCTCGACCGAGATGGCGGTCGGCGCCTTGTCGATCAGCAGGACCTCGTGGCCGTTCTCCAGCAGCTCGCCCGCGATCGAGCGGCCGACGGCGCCGGCTCCGGCAATGGCGACCCTCATCAGTGACCGTCCTCCTTCGGGCCCTCGGCGAACGTGGCTTCGACCTTCTCGACCTCGTCGCTGCGCATCATCACGTGCACCAGGTCGCCCTCCTGCAGGACGGTCTGCGAGGTGGGCAGGATCGCCTCGCCGAGGCGGGTCAGGAACGCCACGCGGACGCCCGTCTCCTCCTGCAGCTTGCTGATCTTGTGGCCGACCCAGGAGGCGGCGGCGTGCACCTCGGCGAGCTGGACGCCGCCGGTGGGGTCGCGCCACAACGGTTCGGCGCCCGAGGGGAGCAGCCGGCGCAGCATCTGGTCGGCCGTCCAGCGGACCGTGGCCACCGTCGGGATGCCCAGCCGCTGGTAGACCTCGGCGCGGCGGGGGTCGTAGATCCGGGCGGCGACGTTCTCGATGCCGAACATCTCGCGGGCCACGCGGGCGGCGATGATGTTGGAGTTGTCGCCGCTGGAGACGGCGGCGAAGGCGCCGGCCTCCTCGATGCCCGCCTCGCGCAGGGTGTCCTGGTCGAAGCCGACCCCGGTGACCCGGCGGCCGCCGAACGAGGAGCCAAGACGTCGGAAGGCGGTGGGGTCCTGGTCGATCACGGCGACCGTGTGCCCCTGCTGCTCCAGGGTCTGGGCGAGAGCGGAGCCCACTCTGCCGCAGCCCATGATGACGATGTGCACAACCGTCCTTCCGAGGTCAAAAATTGCTGACTTGGCTTTAACAGGGTCTCAGACCGCCGCCCAAGCTACACACGCGCGGTCCGTCGAGGGCACCCCCGCGCACGGTTCACGGGCTCAGCGACGGCTGATGCTCCAGAAGCTGAGAAGAGTGAGGATGCCGAGGCCGACGAGGGTGCCGGCGGCGCCGATCAGCTCCGCGGTCGAGTGCATGGAATCTCCGAAAGGGGCGGCAGCGGGCGGGGATTGTCATATAGGCATGGCGGTCGCCCCACCCGCCGAATCCGCAGCCGCGCCCTGGCTGATTTCACCCGGGAGGCAGACGCGGCCCGGCATCACCCGGCTGAGCCCGGGGGAGGGTGGGCGGTCCCCTGTTCGAAGGCCTACGATGCTCTGTTGTGTCCAAACTGACCGACGTGCCCAAACGGATTCTGATCGGGCGCGCACTGCGCAGTGATCGGCTCGGAGAAACGCTCCTGCCGAAGCGCATCGCCCTACCCGTCTTCGCCTCCGACCCGCTCTCCTCCGTGGCCTACGCGCCCGGGGAGGTGTTGCTGGTCCTGTCCATCGCGGGCGTGTCGGCCTACCACTTCAGCCCGTGGATCGCGGTCGCGGTCGTCGTGCTGATGTTCACGGTGGTCGCCTCCTACCGGCAGAACGTCCACGCCTACCCCAGCGGCGGCGGCGACTACGAGGTGGCCACCACCAACCTCGGCAACAAGGCCGGCCTCACCGTCGCGAGCGCCCTGCTCGTCGACTACGTCCTGACCGTCGCCGTCTCCATCGCCTCCGGCATCGAGAATCTCGGCTCCGCGATCCCCTTCGTCGTCGAGCACAAGGTGGCCTGCGCGGTCGCCGTCGTCGTACTGCTGACGCTGATGAACCTGCGGGGCGTCAAGGAGTCCGGCAAGCTCTTCGCGATCCCGACGTACGTGTTCGTCGCGGGCGTCTTCATCATGATCGCGTGGGGTGCGTTCCGGGGACTCGTCCTGGACGAGACCATGCGGGCGCCGACGGCCGAGTACACGATCAAGCCCGAGCACCAGGGGCTGGCCGGCTTCGCCCTGTTCTTCCTCATGCTGCGCGCCTTCTCCTCCGGCTGTGCCGCGCTCACCGGCGTCGAGGCGATCTCCAACGGCGTGCCGGCCTTCCGCAAGCCCAAGTCCAAGAACGCGGCGACCACGCTCGCGATGATGGGCCTGCTGGCCGTCACCATGTTCTGCGGCATCATCGTCCTGGCCCTGGTCACCGACGTCCGCATGGCCGAGAACCCGGCCGCCGACCTGCTGAAGAACGGCGTCGCCGTCGGCTCCGGCTACGTCCAGAACCCGGTGATCACCCAGGTCGCCGAGGCCGTCTTCGGCAAGGGCAGCTTCCTGTTCGTCGTGCTGGCGGCGGCGACGGCCCTGGTGCTGTTCCTGGCCGCGAACACCGCCTACAACGGCTTCCCCGTCCTCGGCTCGATCCTCGCCCAGGACCGCTACCTGCCCCGCCAGCTCCACACCCGCGGCGACCGCCTGGCCTTCTCCAACGGCATCGTGCTGCTGGCCGGCGCGGCGACCCTGCTGATCGTCATCTACGGCGCCGACTCCACGCGCCTGATCCAGCTGTACATCGTCGGCGTGTTCGTGTCCTTCACCCTCAGCCAGACCGGCATGGTCCGCCACTGGAACCGCCACCTGGCGACGGAGACCGACCCGGCCAAGCGCCGCCACATGGTCCGCTCCCGCGCGATCAACACCTTCGGCGCCTTCTTCACCGGCCTGGTCCTGGTCGTCGTCCTCGTCACGAAGTTCACCCACGGCGCCTGGGTCGCCCTGCTCGGCATGGTCATCTTCTACGGGACGATGACCGCGATCCGCCGCCACTACGACAGCGTGGCCGCGGAACTCGTCGCCCCCGAGGGCCCCAGCGACGACAGCGTCCGTCCCTCGCGCGTGCACTCGGTGCTGCTGATCTCCAAGATCCACCGCCCGACGCTGCGCGCCCTGGCCTACGCCAAGCTGATGCGCTCCGACACCCTGGAGGCGCTCACCGTCAACGTCGACCCCGCCGAGACGAAGGCGCTGCGCGGCGAGTGGGAACGGCGCGGCATCGACGTCCCGCTGAAGGTCCTCGACTCGCCCTACCGCGAGGTCACGCGGCCGGTCATCGAGTACGTCAAGAGCCTGCGCAGGGAGTCGCCGCGCGACGCCGTCTCCGTGATCATCCCCGAGTACGTGGTCGGCCACTGGTACGAGCATCTGCTGCACAACCAGAGCGCGCTCAGGCTGAAGGGCCGCCTGCTGTTCACACCGGGCGTGATGGTGACCTCGGTGCCGTACCAGCTGCAGTCCTCCGAGCTGGCGAAGAAGCGGGCGCGCAGGCGCCAGGAGTGGAACGCTCCGGGCTCGGTGCGACGCGGTCCCGCGGAGCAGGGGCGGCCCAAGGAGCCGTCGGGCACAGGCGCCTCGGGCTCCTCGGGGGCCTCGGGCACATCGAGCTCGAAGGACTGACGGCTTCGCCGCACCGGCTCGTGGTGAACGGCCGGACGACAGCCACGTAGACTGGTGGGCTGTTGTCCGGCCGTTCCTCGTTCGACGTTGTGGAGTCACCCCGCCATGCAGGCAGAACCGAAGAACTCGCAGGCGGGCTCGCTGGTGGGCGAGGAGTACGAGGTCGAGATCGGCCCCGTCGCCCACGGCGGCCACTGCATCGCCCGTACCGACGCGGGCCAGGTGCTGTTCGTCCGGCACGCGCTGCCCGGCGAGCGGGTCGTGGCCCGGGTGACCGAGGGCGAGGAGGGCGCGCGGTTCCTGCGCGCCGACGCGGTGGAGATCCTCTCGGCGTCCAAGGACCGGGTCGAGGCGCCCTGCCCCTTCTCCGGTCCCGGCCGCTGCGGCGGCTGCGACTGGCAGCACGCCAAGCCGGGCGCCCAGCGCCGGATGAAGGGCGAGGTCGTCGCCGAGCAGCTGCAGCGGCTCGCGGGCCTCACGCCCGAGGAGGCCGGCTGGGACGGCACGGTGATGCCGGCCGAGGGCGACAAGCTGCCGGCGGGCCAGGTACCGCAGTGGCGCACGCGCGTGCAGTACGCGGTGGACGCCGGGACGGGCCGGGCCGGTCTGCGCCGGCACCGCTCGCACGAGGTCGAGCCGATCGACCACTGCATGATCGCCGCGGAGGGCGTCAGCGAGCTGGGCGTCGAGAAGCGGGACTGGAGCGGCATGGCCTCCGTCGAGGCGATCGCGGCGACGGGCTCCCAGGACCGCCAGGTCATCCTCACCCCCCGGCCGGGCGCACGCCTGCCCATCGTCGAGCTGGACCGCCCGGTGTCGGTGATGCGCGTGGGGGAGAAGGACGGCGGCGTCCACCGCGTCCACGGCCGCCCCTTCGTCCGCGAGCGCGCGGACGGCCGTACGTACCGCGTCGGCAGCGGCGGCTTCTGGCAGGTCCACCCGAAGGCCGCGGACACCCTGGTCACCGCCGTCATGCAGGGCCTGCTGCCCCGCAAGGGCGAGACGGCGCTCGACCTGTACTGCGGAGTCGGCCTCTTCGCGGGCGCACTCGCCGACCGGCTCGGTGAGAAGGGCGCGGTGCTCGGCATCGAGTCCGGCAAGCGCGCCGTCGAGGACGCCCGGCACAACCTCGCGGGCTTCGACCGCGTGCGGATCGAGCAGGGCAAGGTCGAGAGCGTGCTGCCGCGGACGGGCATCAGCGAGGTCGACCTCATCGTCCTGGACCCGCCGCGGGCGGGGGCCGGACGCAGGACGGTGGAGCACCTGACGGCGCTGGGGGCACGGAGGATCGCGTATGTGGCATGCGACCCGGCCGCGCTGGCGCGCGACCTGGGGTACTTCCGGGACGGGGGGTACCGGGTGCGGACGTTGCGGGCGTTCGATCTGTTTCCGATGACGTCGCACGTGGAATGTGTGGCGATTCTTGAGCCCGCGACAAAGGGCGTCTGACCTGCTGCTCTTCTGATTTCCCAGGTTGCGGGCGGGTCGTGCCGACATGTTTCTGAAGCTCCACCCCGTGGAGCATGATGCAGGTTACTGCCACATGCCCCACCTGCGGTTTCGCAGCGGGGCGCGGGTCGAGAACGCTCTGCCTCAACTTCGTGAGGGTCGGGTTCGGTGAATGTCTTGGCGCTCGTTCGACGCTGATTCTGACGGAGCGTGACGGTGTTGTTTCGGACCGGATAGCGCGGGTCGATCGCCAGTCGGCACGTCCTGTCGGTGGGAAGGCGACGCGCACGCGCACTCCGGGATGGCGGCAGCCGAGTGCGAGCCGGTGTCGCAAGCGAGCTGAGGGCGGATCCCCAGGTGAGCTGGTTGCCGCACTCTGCTCAGCCCTGAGGAGGACAGACTCTTGGCCACGGTGTTCACCCTCGCCGCCTCGGCGGGCGCCGGATGCACCGCGGCGAGCATCCCGATCGCGGGGCCGCCACCACGGCGGCGACCCGGGACCAGCGACGATGTCTTTGCGGAAGGGCGGGAGAAGCCGCACCGTGGGCTGTCACGGCTTCCCCCTTCGTTTGTGGCAGGCTCGCTCAGGTACGGGTCCAGCGTTGGTTGTTGCGAGGCGGATGTGTTCGCGCAGCCGCTCACTGATCGCCCTCGGGCGTCCTCCGCTCCCTTTTGGGTCCAGTGCATCGAACCCCCGCTCGATGAAGGCGTGCGATGTCGCGGACGGGTCCGCTTGACCCTGTCGAAGGCGCCTGAAGCCGACCGTGGAGACCGCGGTCCACGCGTCATGTGCGGACCGCTTCGTCCTTCCGGCTCACCTGGCCCGTAGGACGTCGAGCGCTGTGAGTGCCACGTGCAGTTCGGTGCGGTGTTCGCCGGACTCGAGATCGCAGTCGAGTATCCGCTCGATGCTGCGCAGACGTTGGTAGACGGTCTCGCGGGACAGACAGCCTGAGCGGGCTGCCAGGGTCTTGTTGCCTGCCGCGTCAAGGTAGTGGCGCAACGTCGTCAGCAAGTCCGTTCCGTGGCGGGCATCATGGTCGAGGAGCCGGCTGAGCCGGCGCTCGGTGAAGTCCTGGATCCGGGTGTCCTCCCGGAGCGCGAAGAGCAGGCGGCGCAGGCCGATGTCGGACGGCTTGTGGTAGGAGCGTCCCGGCGGGAGCGGCTGGCCGGGCTCGGTGGCTTCGGTGACGCGGGTCGCCTCGCGGAAGGATCGGGCGACATCGAAGAGGTCCGTCGCCTCGCTGCCTGCGCTGACGGTGGCCCCCGGCGCCAACTCGAGTACGGTGCGGCTCAGGTGTTCGACCACGGGTGGGCAGGACTGGCCGGGGCGCAGGGACAGGAGGATGCCGAGGCGCGTGGGGCCGAGAACGCCGACGAGGGCCTGTGTCCCTTGCTTCCTCAGCTCTTCGCAGAGGAGTGCCTCGCTTTTCGTCGCGTCGGCCTCTTGAGGGAAGTCCGCGAGCACGGCCATGAAGCTGCAGTCCTTGGTGGACAGACCCAGTGCGGCGACCCGGGCATCGGCGTCCGTAGGAGAGTGGTGACGTTGTCCGACGAGGTCGCGCAGGAGATTGCGGTGTGCGGTGCGTTCCCAGGGCACGGGGTGGATGACGCGGGCGATGGTGAGGGCCATCGCAGCTCTCTCCAGGACCGTCACAGCCGTGGGGCCGAATGTCGAGGGGGTGGCCTGGCCTGGCGGGGCGGGCAGCATGACCACCCGGCCCCAGCTTTCGCCCTGGTACTCCACGGATGTCACGAGCCAGCCGCCGGGTCCGGACACGGATGTGTGGCCGGCGGGAGGTGTCGCTCGTGAACGCCGTTCCCAGTCGCTGAGCGCTGCCTCGACCGTGCCTGCGGAGGGCGCGCAGATCAGTGCCTGGTGGGCCAGGTTCTCCAGTACGACGGTGTGGCCGCTCATCTCAGCGGCGGCACGTACGACCTCCTCGGGCACAGCGCCGCGCAGGGTGAGGGCGGTGAACGCCTCGTGAATGCGCTGGGTCCGGCGCATCTCCTCGGCCTGGTTGCCGAGGATGAGAGCGTGGACGACCTGTGTGACCTCAAGGAAGTTGACGTCCTTTGCCAGGGTCACGAGGGGGAGCCCGCGGGCCTCGCAGGCATGGACCAGGGCGTCGGGCGGGCGGTGGTAACGGCGGACCAGTTCGATGACCAAGGCCGCCGCGCCGATGTCGGCGAGTTCGTTCACGTAGCGGCGTACGCCGGCCGGCTCCTCGGGCAGGGGCATACCGGTGGTCAGTACGAGCTCGCCGCCCTTGAGGAAGGAGGCAGGGTCGGTCAGCTCGGTCATGTGAACCCAGCGGACCGGGCGGTCGAGCAGGTCTGCTCCGGTGACGACCTGCGGCTGCCCGGCGGACAGGACGGGAAGGGCCAGAACGTCGGCCACGGTGAGCGGATGGCCGGCGGTGGCCATGTCCGGGCCTGCCAAGGAGGCGCCAAGACCGTCGGTGACGGGCCTTGCAGCCGTGTGGTGCTTCTCGCGCATGGGACCTCCCTGGGTGCTCCGTCACCCTGACAAGCCTCACTGACCTGCGCAAGAGCCATGAAAGGGCCGCTGTGAGCAGGACGAGCGGGGCGTGATGCCCGATGCGGCTGACACAACGTCCAGATGCCGCGGCGCGGGCGGACAGATCGAGCGTTGGCGTCATCGAGGTACGTGGAGATGCTCGACCGGACCGGAGCCAGACCGACGACCCGCCGGGAGACGAACATGACTGCACTGTCGCCGCACCTTCGCCAGGCCACGCCCGTGGTGGCGGTCCGGGGAGAGGGCGTCCACCTCTACGGTGATGACGGCCGCCGCTACCTCGACTTCACCGCCGGCATCGGTGTGACCAGTACCGGGCACTGCCACCCCAAGGTCGTAGCGGCTGCCCGGGAACAGGTGGGCACCCTCGTCCACGGCCAGTACACGACAGTCATGCACAAGCCGCTGCAGCGGCTTGTCGACAAGCTGGGCGAGGTCTTGCCCGAGGGGCTCGACAGCCTGTTCTTCACCAACTCCGGCAGCGAGGCGGTGGAGGCGGCGCTGCGGCTGGCCCGGCAGGCCACCGGTCGGCCGAACATCCTGGTCTGCCACGGTGGCTTCCACGGTCGTACGGTGGCCGCCGCCTCGATGACGACCTCCGGCACCCGCTTCCGGTCCGGCTTCTCCCCGTTGATGAGCGGTGTCGTCGTCACCCCCTTCCCTTCGACCTTCCGCTACGGCTGGGACGAGGAGACCGCGACACGATTCGCCCTGCAGGAGCTGGACTACACACTCCAGACGATCTCCTCACCTGCTGACACGGCCGCCGTCATCGTCGAGCCGGTGCTTGGCGAGGGCGGGTACGTGCCCGCGACCCGCGCCTTCCTGGAGGGCCTGCGGGATCGGGCCGACCGGCACGGCTTCCTGCTGATCCTCGACGAGGTGCAGACCGGAGTGGGCCGCACTGGCCGATTCTGGGGACACGAGCACTTCGGCGTCACACCCGACATCCTCATCACCGCGAAGGGACTGGCCAGCGGCTTCCCGCTGGCAGGTATCGCCGCCTCCGACGAGCTGATGGCCAAGGCGTGGCCGGGATCGCAGGGCGGTACGTACGGCGCCAACGCCGTCGCCTGCGCCGCGGCCTGCGCCACCCTCGACATCGTCCGCGACGAGAAGCTCGTCGAGAACGCCGAGGCGATGGGCAAGCGCCTTCGCCAGGGCCTGGAGGCGGTGGCCGACCGGACCGTAGGCATCGGTGACGTACGCGGCCTCGGGCTCATGCTCGCCACCGAGTTCGTCACCGAGGACGGCAGTCCGGACCCCGAGACTGCCGCCCGCGTGCAGCGTGCCGCTGTCGACCAGGGCCTGCTCCTGCTTCTGTGCGGCGCCTGGAACCAGGTCGTGCGGATGATCCCGGCCCTGGTGATCGACGAGACGGCGGTGGACCAGGGACTCCAGGCATGGGCGGCCGCGGTGGAGGCCGGCACATCGGGAGCGGCGCGGCGATGACGCGGTCGGGCCGGGGTGCCGTCCTTGCCGACCGCACCGGCCTGCGCGCACCGAGGGCTCCTGTGCGGTCGTCACCGCGGCGACGGTCCGCCTGGTGGCGACCGCACAGGCTTCAACACCGCTCCCTCGCGTCTTGAGTCAGGCGCTTGCGGAAGTCGCGCAGGTAAGCGGCCAGGCTCTCCGGCGCTGCTGTACGTCCAGCAGCTAGTGCCGCGACAGGCAACGTTCGCCCCGTCGCGACGCCCGGCACGCCCTCTCGCCGCACCGGCCGAAAGCCCAAGTACATCCAGTACGAGGGCTTCCGGCCGGCACACCGAGAGCACGCACCGGACCCCGCTCCTCAACGGGCAAACGTTGCCTGCCGCGGCACTAGGTGGCGCGGGCCTTCACCGCGTCCGCGTCGTCGCAGTCGAACTCGACATACCACCAGGCACGTCCCTCGGGGAGGCCGGTGACGGAGTCCGGGCCGCGGCGGGCCCGCATGGTGGCGACGACCGCCTCGTCCATGCCCATCACCGCGGTGAGAGGGGCGCAGCGCCTGCAGCATGGCGCTCATGGAACGCTGATCTACTGCCGGTTTTCGGACCTCCGCCGGGACACGGCTGTGACTCAGCGCCTCAGCCGGCCATTGAGCGCCTCGATCAGCTGTGACCGCGCTTCGGTGACACCACGGTCAGTGCATCGGGGGTCCGTGCTTCGTCGAGGCCGTCCTTCACGCAACCATGGTCGGGACCAATCGAGTCGTCGGCTGCTTTGTTGAGGGGCAGAGGGTGCGTGATGGACATTCGGCAGCTGGAGTACTTCCTTGCGATCGTTGATCGTGGGGGGTTCAACCGTGCGGCCTCGGCTCTGTACGTGTCGCAGCCGTCGCTGTCGCAGGCCGTGCGGGCACTGGAGCGTGATCTCGGTTCCCAGTTGTTCCATCGCATCGGGCGTAGGGCAGTGCTGACGGAGGCCGGAAGGGCTCTGATCGAGCCTGCCCGGGAGGCTGTGCGGAGTTTGGAGACGGCGCGGGCGAGTGTCGCGGCGGTGCATGAGCTGCGTGAGGGGCGCCTGGACGTGGCATCCGTGCCGTCGCAGGCGGTGGAGCCGCTGACGAGTTTGGTGAGTGCCTTCAGCCACCGGTATCCCGGCGTCTCCGTGGCCATCAAAGCGGCGTTCACCTCGCGTGATGTGATCGACATGGTGCGCACGGGTGCCGTGGAACTGGGGCTCTTGGCGTCCGCCGGGCCGCTCTCCGACAAGGAGGTCGTCTCCCATGCGCTGGGGCGGCAGCGCTTTGTGCTGATGGTGCCGGCCGACGGCCCGTTCGCTGATCGGACGGCGGTGGAGTGCCAGGAGCTTGCAGGACAGCGGCTGATCGTCGGGCAGCCGGGTACCGGGATGCGCGCCTACGTCGACGCGCTGCGGGAACAGGGCGTCGAGTTCACCGTCGCCGCCGAGACCGAGCACCGGGTGTCGCTCATGCCCCTGGTACTGGCCGGTGTCGGGCTCGCGGTGGTCATGGATTCCTGGCGGGACCTCGCCCGGCAGCTGGGCGCCCGCGTCCTGGACATCGAGCCGGAGACCACCTTGGACATCGCTCTCGTCAGCCGCCGCGGCAGCCTGTCACCGGCAGCCGCCGCGTTCGTCACGGCCGCCATCTCGGCCGCCGGCAGCTGATAGGCGCCGCTTATAAGGGATATCCGCTTTGCGTCTTGGACGCCCCGCGGACCGCCTTGCTGCAATCGACGGCATGACGACGAACCACCGCATTGCCCTGATCCCCGGCGACGGCATCGGCGCCGAGGTACTGCCCCCTGCACAGCAGGTGCTCGATGTTCTCGGCCGCCGCCACGGCTTCAGCCTGTCCTACACGTCGTACGACTGGTCGTGCGAGCGGTACCTGCGGGAGGGCGCGATGATGCCCGCCGACGGGATCGACCAGCTGCGCGACAAGGACGCGATCCTGCTGGGCGCCGTCGGCTACCCGGGGGTGCCGGACCATGTCTCACTGTGGGGGTTGCTGATCCCGATACGGCGCAGCTTCCGCCAGTACGTCAACCTCCGGCCCGTCCGTGTCTTCGCAGGCATCGACAGTCCGGTGCGCGGCGCACAGCCGGGCGAGGTCGATCTCGTCGTCGTGCGGGAGAACGCCGAGGGCGAGTACAGCGAGATCGGGGGACGGCTGAACCAGGGCACGTCCGAGGAGCTGGCCGTCCAGGAAGCGGTGTTCACCCGGGCCGGGGTCACCCGTATCGCCGACTACGCGTTCTCGCTCGCCGCCCGCCGCCGAGGGAAGCTCACCTCCGCCACCAAGTCCAACGGCATCATTCACACCATGCCGTTCTGGGACGAGCTGATCGCCGAGCGGGCCGCCGAACACCCCGGCGTCACCTGGGACCAGGAGCACATCGATGCGCTGGCGGCCAAGTTCGTCCTCGACCCCGCCCGCTTCGACGTCGTCGTCGCCTCCAACCTCTTCGGCGACATTCTCAGCGACCTCGCGGCCGCGGTCGCCGGATCCATCGGCATCGCCCCGGCGGCCAACCTCAACCCCGAGGGTGACTTCCCCTCGATGTTCGAGCCGGTACACGGCTCAGCGCCCGACATCGCGGGCCAGGGCATCGCCAACCCGCTGGGCGCGATCTGGTCCGCGGCCATGATGCTCGACCACCTCGGCCATCCAGTCGCGGCCAAGGACATCACGGACGCGATCGCGTCGGTCCTGGCCAAGACCGATACCCGCACACGTGACCTGGGCGGAACCGCGACCACCGCCGAGTTCACCGACAGGCTGATCGAGCTCCTCTGAGCCATGTTCTTCCGCGGTGGGCGGCAGGGACGACGCCGCCCACCGGTCACTCCCGCGCGCCCTCTGCCCTTTTGCGAGCCGCCCCGGTGCCGCGCAGTCCCGCTCGAGCGCCCTGGCCATGAGGTGAACTTGGGATCGGACACGACGCACGTACACAAGGCGTCTCCTGGGGCACCGGTCGCCGCGAGGCGACGCGGGGTTACGGCCGACGTTCTCGTCACACGCCGGGAACAGCTGCTTCTCCCGCGTCCAGAACCAGCACCGCGACGTGCAGGGACGTGCGCTGCAGACCTGATTCCAGGTCGCAGCCGAGGAGCCGTTCGATGGTGTGGAGGCGCTGGTAGTACGCCTGCCGGGACATGCCGGCACGTTTGGCCGCCACCGACTTGTTCCCGGCCGCCGCCAGATAGACGCGCAGTGCCGGGAGCAGATCGCCGCCATTACGGCCGTCGTGCTCGATGAGGCGGGTCAGCTGCCGTTCCGCGTACCGCTGAAGACGGGTGTCCTCGCGCAGGACGCCCAGCAACTCCGGCAGCCGGACGTCGGCGGGGACGTAGAACCACCGCTCCGGGGAGGCCGGTGTGATGGCCTCCGCCGTCTGCTCCGCCTCCTGCCACGACCGGGCGATCCCGCCGAGGTCGGTCACCCCGGGGCCGACGGCGACGACGGCCCGCGGTCCGAGCTCCTCCCGGGTCAGACGGCCGATCTGCTCGGCGACCGGCTGCCAGGCGCTCGCCTGTGCCAGAGCCATGAGTACGCCGATGCGGCCAGGGGCGGTCTCGCCGACCAGGGCGCGGATGCCTGTGTGCGCCAGAGCCTTCCCGATCCGTTCGTCGAGGTGCTCACCATCGGTGCCGGTGTACGGGTGGCGGATGACCACGGCGAAGAGGCGGTGTCCGAGGGTGGGCAGTCCTAGTGCCTCGGCGCGGGCGCGGGCGTCCGCAGGGGAGCGGAAACGCCGTTCGTACAGGTCTCGCAGTACGGAGCGGTGGGCCCGGCGCTCCCACCAGGCCTGCCCCGCCAGACGCGCCATGGTCAGCGCGATCGCCGCACGCTCCAGCACCAGGACGTGTTCCGGGTCGGGCTCGGCGCTCAGCCGGTCCTCCAGCAGGACCAGCCGCCCCCACGGGCCGTGGTGGTCCTGCACCGGCGCGATCAGCCACCCCTCCGGGCCGCTCGGCGTGATCCTCTCCGGCGTCGCGGCGGCCCGCGAACGCCGCGACCAGGCCGACACCACCGGCTCGTACGGCCGGCCGAGCAGCTCGCACATCAGGACCCGGTGGGTGAGATCCTCCAGCACCACGGGGGCTCCGGTGAGCTCCGCGGTGGTGTGCACCAGTTCCTCGGGGTCCGCGCCCCGCAGTGTCAGGGCGGTGAAAATGTCCTGGATGTCCCGCCCGCGGCGCAGCAGGGCCCCCTGGGCGTCGAGGATGAGCGCGTGCACCGTCTGCGTGACGTCGATGAACCGGACGCCACGGGCCAACTCGACCAGCGGCACGTCACGGGCGCGGCACGCCGCCACCAGCTCGTGGGGCACCTTCTGGTATCGGTAACCGAGCTCCACGATCAGGCCGGCCGCGCCGACGTCCGCGAGCTGGTCGACGTAGCCGCGCAGCTCGGAGGCGTCCTCGGGATGCGGCATGCCGGTCGTCAGCACCAGCTCGCCGCCCTCCAGGAAATCGGCGGGGTTGAGCAGCTCGGTGACATGCACCCAGCGCACCGGGCTGTCCAGTTGCGACTCGCCGGCCAGCACGCGCGGCATCCCCTCGGCGAGCACGGGCAGGCCCAGTACCTCCCTAAGGGTAGGGAAGTGCCCGGTTGCATGGTGTCTGGGCGGCATAGGGGGTCTTTCATCCGAGGGAATCGGGCTCACCTTCGCACCGGCCACTCATCGTGACAAGAGGAGAGCCCTCATTTGTGCAGTGCGGCCGTCCGCAGTGACAGACCGTCTCGAGAAGGCCTCGAGTCGGAACACTGTGTGGGTTGACCTGCAGGTTCTGCCGGGCGGAAAGTGAACGCCATCCCCAGCAGGATGCGGACTGGAAAGGTCCGCACGGTGTTCCGCACCTGCTGGGGCCCGACTGCCACCCGGACCACACCATCGAGAGGAGCGACCTCATGCGCATCCCGAAGCGCGTCGCCGTGATCGGTGCCGGCAGCATGGGCAGCCAGGCCATGTGGCGACTGGCCGCCCGCGGAGCCGAGGTCATCGGCTACGACCGGTACGCACCAGGTCACGACCGAGGCGCGGCCGGGGGCGAGAGCCGCATCTACCGAGCCGCCCACCTCGGCGAGCCTGCGTACATTCCTCTGCTGCGGCTCGCAGACCGGATGTGGGAGCAGCTCCAGGCAGAGACGGGCCGGTCGCTGCGACGCCGCAGCGGCAGCCTCGTGATGGGAGAGACCGCCTCACCGTCCATGCGCCTCCTCCTGTCCACCAGCGCCGCGCATGGGCTGGATCACGAGGTCTTGGACCGGGAGGAACTCGGCCGCCGCTACCCGCAGCACCGGCTCCCGGACGGACACACCGCCGTTCTCGACCGGTTGGGCGCCGTCATCAGGCCGGAGGCGTCCATCCAGGCCGCCGCCGCCCGTGCCGAGCACCTGGGCGCCCTGCTGCACCGCTACACCACGGTGCGGGAGGTCGTCCCGGCAGCGGGCGGCGGGGTTCGGGTCGTCACCGACCAGGGCACGGACCACGTGGACACCGCCGTGGTGACCGTGGGCCCCTGGATCAACACCCTGCTCCCCGACCTTCCCCGGACCATCGATGTCCGCCGCGTGGTCTGCTCCTGGCACCTGCCCACCCGCCACGACTGGTTCGCGGGCGGTGCTCCTCCCTTCGTGCGCGCCGCACCCCACGACTGCTTCGGGATCCCGTCGCCCGACGGCATCTCCGTCAAGCTCGGTCTCTCCGTCAAATACCATGCGCCGGTGCCCGAGCCCGAACGGCTCGACCGTACGGTCCGCCCCGAGGAACTCGGCACCTTCCGCGAGCTCATTGGTGAACTCATGCCCGACCTGAGCCCCGACCCCATCAGGATGTCGGCCTACATGGAGGGCTACACGGAGTCCGGAAACCCGCTCGTCGGTCATCTCCCCGGCGAGGACGACATCATCGTCATGGCCGGGTTCTCCGGCAGCGGTTTCAAGTTCTCGCCCGCGATGGGAGAGATCGCCGCCGACCTGGCGCTCGACGGCACCACGCAGCACCCTGTCGACTTCCTTGCTCCGGCAGGAGTCGGCGCCGCCTGATCCCCGGCGATGGTCGACGTCATCGCCACCCACTCCCCACTCTCGACACCTCTGTCATGAGCATGTCTAAAGAGGGTCCGCGCTGGCCCTGACCGGTCCCCCGACGCAAGAAAGTGGAGCACCTCCATGCCCATTCCCTCGTTCCAGTTCCGCCCGAAGTACGTCTCGTTCGACTGCTACGGCACGTTGATCGAGTGGCCGATGACCCCCATCACGCGTGAGCTCGTCGGTGACCAGATCCAGGCCGAGCACTGGGACCAGTTCGTCAAGGAGTTCCGCGGCTACCGCTACGACTCGGTCCTCGACAAGTACTACCCCTACGAGCAGACGCTGCAGGCCGCCTTCGAGGGGGTCTGCCGCAAGTGGGGCATCAAGGCGGCCCCGGACGCGGGCAAGCGGCTCGCCGACGGCGTGCGCAGCTGGGGCCCGCACGCCGACGTGCCGGAACCCCTGAAGAAGATGGGCGAGAACTACAAGCTGGTGATCCTCTCCAACGCCGACGACTCCTTCCTCGCCGAGAGCGTGCCCCGGCTCGGTGCGGACTTCCACGCGGTCTTCACCGCGGAGCAGGCCGGCTACTACAAGCCCCGCTACGCCGCGTTCGAGTACATGCTCGACCAACTCGACGCGTCCCCCGAGGACTTCGTGCACGTCTCCTCGCACACCCGCTACGACCTGATGCCGATGCACGACATGGGCTTCCGCAACCTCGTCCTCCTGGACCGCGGCTGTGACCCGGTCACCCACGGCTACGACTACGTGACCGTCAAGTCCCTGGACGAGCTCAACCAGATGCTGGGCATCTGACGCGCGACGCGCACCCGCTCACCCAGCACCTTCTTCCCGACACGCCCCCGGTCTCGCGTGGCCGCCCATGAGCCCTGCGTGTGTCCGGCCGCCGACTGACGACGTCCCGCCCCCCGTCCGATCCGCACGTCGTCCCCCGCATCACGGATTCCCCGTATCCCCAGCATTCTCCAGGAGGCACCGCCATGGAAACCAACCGGACAGGCCGCAGAACCGTACTCCGCACCGCAGGCGCTGTGGCCGCCGCCATGCAGGTCAACAGGCACTTGGGCGTCCCGATCGTCACCACCGCCCTGGCCCTCGCGCTCGCCGCGTGCGGGGCGAGCGGCACCCCGCAGAACGTGGGGGCGAAGGGCACGACGCAGGGCGGGGGAGCCGGCGCGTCCGCCGAGCACACCGACGACATCTCGGTGGGCGTGAAGCCGGACCCGAAGGCGGTGAAGCTGCTGCCCGCGGCGGTGAAGGCCAAGGGCACGCTCTCGGTGGCCATGGACCTGGCCTATCCGCCCACCACGTTCATGGCGTCGGACAACAAGACCCCGATCGGGTTCAACCCGGACATGTCCCGGCTGATCGCTGCCAAGCTCGGCCTGAAACTCCAGATCAACAACGTCAAGTTCGACACCATCATCACCGGACTGCAAGCCAACCGGTACGACTTCACCGCCTCCACCATGGGTGCCACCAGCGACCGGCTGAAGGTGCTCGACATGGTCGACTACATCAACTCCGGGACCGGAGTGTCCGTCCCTTACGGCAACCCGCAGAAGCTGAGCACCCACACGCTGTGCGGGCACCGCGTCGCCGTCCCCTCCGGCAGCACCGCGGAGCTCCAGTGGCTGCCCCAGCTGTCCAAGCAGGACTGTACGGGCAAGGGCGAGCCGGCCATCAAGTCGGTGACCCTGCCCAGCGTGAACGACGCTCTGACCCAGCTGGTCTCCAAGCGGATCGACGCGGTGATGTACGACTTCACCTCGCTCGAGTGGGCGGCCGCGCAGCAGCCCAAGACGTTCGAGGTCCTCAAGCCCCTGGTGGCCACCAAGCCCGCGACCGTCGCGCTGAAGAAGGACTCGCCGCTGACCCCCGCCGTGAAGGCTGCCATCCAGTCGATCATCGACGACCCCAAGTACATCCAGGCGCTGGGCCGTTGGGGCCTCAAGGACCTCGGGATCAAGACCGCGGCCATGGCCGTCCCGCAGGACTGACATGTCCACGGATCTGATCGGTACGAAGACCAGGAGCCGACCGGTGTCACAACTGCTGGCCGAAGAGAAGAAGCGGATCACGCCGAAACGTCCGCGCGACTATGTCGCCTGGGCCGTCGCGATCGCGATCGTCGCCGGTCTGGTGTGGACCGCGGTGACGAACGAGAACTATCGCTGGCCGGTGGTGTTCAGCTACTTCACCACTGAAACCATCCTCAACGGCCTGCTGATCACGCTGCTTCTGACCGTGGCGAGCATGGCTCTGGGCACGCTGCTGGGGCTGGTGCTGGCGGTGATGCGGATGTCGCACCAGCGGCCCATTTCCGGGCTGGCCCAGCTCTACATCACCTTCTTCCGTGGCACCCCGGTGCTCGTGCAGCTGGTCTTCTGGTTCAACATCGCGGCGCTGTACCCGCACCTCTCCATCGGCGTCCCGTTCACCGACATCTCCACGCCGGTCAACGTGAACGCGATCATGACCCCGATGACCGCGGCCATCGTGGGGCTGACGCTCAACCAGGCCGCCTACATGTCCGAGATCATCCGGGGCGGGTTCGCATCGGTCAGCCGCGGACAGCACGAGGCCGCGGAGTCCCTGGGCATGTCGGGGTTCACCAAGCTTCGACACGTGATCATCCCGCAGACCATGCCGGCGGTCATCCCGGCCACCGGCAACCAGGTGATCGGCATGCTCAAGGAGACCTCGCTGGTGAGCGTGCTCGGCGTCGCCGACCTGCTGAACAGCGCACAGTCGATCTACGCCCGCAACTACCAGACGATTCCGCTGCTGATCGTGGCCAGCCTCTGGTATCTGATCATGACGCTGGTGCTGAGCGTGCCGCAGTCCATGATCGAGCGCCGTTTCTCCCGCTCGACCAGGACGCGGCTGACCCCGGCCACCACCTCGGCCGAGCCGGGGGCGGGCCGGCCAGTTCCCACCACGAGGGAGTCCCTGCTGTGAACGCCGACGGAACGATCGTCGCACGCAAGCTGTGCAAGAGCTTCGGACGTCACCAGGTCCTGCGTGACATCGACCTGACCGTCGCGGCCGGGGAGATCTCCTGCATCATTGGGCCCAGCGGATCGGGCAAATCGACACTGCTGCGGTGCGTCAACGGTCTGGAGACCGTCGACCGCGGAGTCCTGCGAGTCAATGGAGAGGACTTCGGCTACGTCGAGAAGGACGACGCCTACCACGCCGTCCGCCCGCAGCGGCTGGCCGAGCAGCGTGCCCGCATCGGCATGGTGTTCCAGCAGTTCAACCTGTTCCCGAACATGACCGCCGAAAGCAATGTCATGTCCGGACCGGTGCTGGTGCAGAAGAAGGACCGCGCCACCTGCCGGGAGCAGGCACAAGAGCTGCTGGCCAAGGTCGGCCTCAAGGGCTGTGGCCACAAGTACCCCGCTCAACTCTCCGGCGGCCAGCAGCAGCGCGTGGCCATCGCCCGCGCGCTGGCGATGGAACCCACCATCATGCTGTTCGACGAACCCACCAGCGCGCTGGACCCCGAGCGCGTGGGTGAAGTACTCGCCGTCATGCGCGACCTCGCCGGCAACGGAATGACCATGCTGCTCGTCACCCACGAGATGGGCTTCGCCCGCGAGGTCGCCGACGAAGTGCTGTTCATGGACGAAGGCATCGCAGTCGAACGCGGCGACGCCCGCGAAGTGCTGGCCAACCCCCGTGAGAAACGAACCCAGGCCTTCCTCGAAAGGGTGCTGTAGGCAGTGGCACCGACGGGTGGCAGCGGCTCCGGCAGCGAGGCTGGAGGAGACGCTGACCGACCGCGGTGAACGTGACACCCGCTCCCTGCAGGTCCTGGTCTCCAACGCCCGCCGTTTCGACGTCGCCCCGACCGTCACAGCCGTCAGCACGGTCCTCATCGCCCTGGCGTCCTCGCCCTCGCATTGGTCGCTCTCGTTCGCAAACTCGGCGGCCACCGGGACGGCCAGAACGTCCTCCTCGTAGAACCCGTCACCTGAGCCTCGCGCCGACACGGGCCGCGCCACCGCTGACATCGCCGTCGGCCGGGCCCCTGGTGCTGCCCGGCCGCGCCCCCTTCGAAACCCCCCGCCAAGGACCCGACATGAAGACGATTCCCTACTGGATAGAAACCGCCGGGGCGTTTCCCGACCGATCCGGTAAGCCGCTGACCGAGGACACCGATCTGGTGGTCGTCGGCGCCGGCCTGACGGGGCTGTCCACCGCCCTCCACTCCGCCCGCAAGGGCGCCCGCGTCACCCTCGTCGAAAAGGGCCAGATCGGCTCCGGTGCCTCCGCCCGCAACGGCGGCATGGCCAACCTGGGCTTCACCATCGGCGTGGGCCAGGCCATCCGCCGCTACGGACTCGAACGGGCCCGCGAGATCTACAACTCCTACGGCGAGGCCGTGGACACCGTCGAGCGGCTCGTGAACGAGGAATCCCTCGACTGCCAGTTCCGCCGCGTCGGACGCCTGGGTGTCGCGTCCCGCCCCGCCCACTTCGAGAGCAAGAAGGCCCAACAACGCGACCTGGCCAAGTACTTCGGACACGAGACCACTCTGATCGGCAAGGCCGAGCTGCGTTCCGAGATTGGCTCCGACGCCTACCACGGCGGCCTGCTCGACCCGTTCAGCGCGGCCCTGCACGTCGGCCGCTTCGTGCGCGGTATGGCCGAGGCGTGCGAGCGCACCGGTGTCGAGATCCACGAGCGCAACGCGGCCATCGGCGTGCGGCGTACCGCCGCCGGCCGGTTCGAGGTCAGTACCGAGCGCGGTGTCATCCGTGCCGGGCAGGTCATGATGGCCACCGACGCCTACACCGACAAGAACTTCCCGTGGCTGCGCCGCCAGCAGGTCTGCGTGGGCAGCTTCATCATCGTCACCGAGCCGCTCGGCGAGGAGCTCGCCCGGGACATCATCCCCAAGGGCCGCCTCCTCGTCGATTCCAACAAGGTCTGCCACTACTTCCGGCTCACCCCGGACAACCGGCTGCTGTTCGGCGGCCGCGCCCGCTTCGCGCCGTCCGACCCCACGTCGGACAAGAAGAGCGGAGCCGTCCTGTTCCGTGAGATGTGCGAGATCTTCCCCCAGCTCTCCCGGACCAAGATCGAGTACGTGTGGGGCGGATCCGTCGGTTTCGCCATGGACCGCATCGTGCACGCCGGGCAGACCGAGGACGGCGTCCACTACTCCATGGGCTACGCGGGCCACGGCGTGCAGATGGCCACGCACATGGGGCAGGTCATGGCCGAGGTGATGGACGGCCACCCCGAGGTCAGCCCCGTCCGCGACATCGCCCCGCCCCGCATCCCCCTCTACAACGGCACTGCCTGGTTCCTGCCCTTCGCGGGCGCCTACTACAAGACGCTGGACCGCATCCGCTGACCGGTCGGCAGCCCCTCTACACCTACAAGGAGATACCCACGATGACTGTCGTCCGTAATGTTCCCAAGCAGCTGTTCATCGGCGGCGATTGGCAGGACGCGGAGTCCGGCCGGACCCTGTCCGTCGACAACCCGGCCACCGGCGAGGAACTGTGCCAGGTCGCCGACGCCTCACCCGCCGACGGTCGGCGTGCGGTCGAGGCGGCGGTCGCCGCGCAGGCCGCCTGGGCCGCCACCCCGCCGCGCGTGCGCAGTGAGATCCTGCGCCGCGCCTACGACATCATCATCGCGCGCACCGAGGACCTCGCGTTGCTGATGACCCTGGAGATGGGCAAGTCCCTGGCCGAGGCGCGTGCCGAGGTCGCCTACGGCGCGGAGTTCTTCCGCTGGTTCTCCGAGGAAGCCGTGCGTATCGACGGCGGCATGATGACCGCCCCCGACGGCAGGAACCGTCTGCTGGTCACCCGTCAGCCCGTCGGCCCCTGCCTGCTCATCACCCCCTGGAACTTCCCCCTGGCGATGGGCACCCGCAAGATCGGACCCGCCATCGCCGCCGGCTGCACCATCGTCCTCAAACCCGCCCCCCAGACCCCCCTGACCAGCCTCGCACTGGCGGAGATCCTCACCGAAGCGGGCCTGCCGGCCGGTGTGCTGAACGTCGTCACCACCTCCGACGCCGCCGGCGTGGTCGAACCCCTCCTTCGCGGCGGGAAGATCCGCAAGCTCTCCTTCACCGGCTCCACCCAGGTCGGGCGGATCCTGCTGGCCCAGTGCGCCGACACCGTCATCCGCACCTCCATGGAACTGGGCGGCAACGCTCCTCTCATCGTCTTCGACGACGCCGACCTCGACACCGCCGTCGAGGGCACCATGGTCGCCAAGATGCGCAACATGGGCGAGTCCTGCTGCGCGGCCAACCGCATCTTCGTCCACACCTCGGTCGCCGAGGAGTTCGCCTCCCGCCTCGCCGCACGCATGGCCGCCCTCACCGTCGGGCCCGGCACCGAACCCGGCACCGACGTCGGCCCCCTCATCGACGCCGCCGGCCGCAGCAAGGCCCACGACCTGGTGCAGGACGCCGTCAAGCGCGGTGCCACCGTCCTGACCGGCGGTGAACTCCCCGAAGGGCCGGGCTGCTTCTACCCGCCCACCGTCCTCACCGGCATCACCCCCGACGCCGCGATCATCGACAGCGAGATCTTCGGCCCCGTCGCCGCGATCCGCACCTTCGAGACCGAGGACGAGGCCGTCGCCGCCGCCAACGACACCGAATTCGGCCTGGCCGCCTACCTGTTCACCCAGAACCTCGACCGTGCCCTGCGTGTCGCCGAACGTCTCGAAAGCGGCATGATCGGCATCAACACCGGACTGGTCTCCAACCCCGCCGCGCCCTTCGGCGGCGTCAAGCAGTCCGGCCTGGGCCGCGAAGGCGGACGCGTCGGCATCGACGAGTTCCTGGAGTACAAGTACATGGCCGTCCCCGTCGGAGCCTGACATGCGCGACCGACTCGTCGTCCTCTACCGCGGCAACCGGCCCCCCGCCACCGCACTCATCGAACGCCTCGCGGACACCGTCTACGCCACGGAGGAGGAACTGCCCTACCTCCTCCCCGGCACCGACGTCCTCCTGGCCTGGGTGACCATCACCCCGGCCATCCGGGAGGCGTGGCCCGACGATCCGCAGAAGGCGCCCCGCTGGGTCCACGCGTCCTCCGCGGGCGTGGACTCCTTCCTGTTCCCCGCCCTGGTGGACGATCCGCACGTTGTCCTGACCAACGCCCGCGGGGTCTACGAGCAGCCGACCGCCGAGTACGTCCTGGGCCTGATCCTCGCCCTCGCCAAGGACTTCCCCGGCACGTGGGAGCACCAGCGGCGCCGCGAGTGGCGTCCGCGCCCCAGCGACGGCATCACCGGACGCACTGTGCTGGTCTGGGGGACGGGGCCGATCGGCCGGGCCATCGCCCGGCTGTTGCGCGCCGTCGGGATGCGAGTGAGCGGTGCGGGCCGCAAGTCCCGCACGGACGATCCCGACTTCGGCACTGTTCACGGTGCGACGACCCTGCGCTCCGCCCTGACAGAAGCGGACTACGTCGTCCTGGCCGCCCCCCTCACCCAGGGCACCCGGGGCATGGTCGACGCCCCCGTGCTCGCCGCCATGAAGCCGGGGGCGCGGCTGATCAACGTAGGCCGGGGCGGACTCGTCGACGAGGAGGCGCTGGTCGACCACCTCGCCGCCGGACGGCTCGCCGGCGCGGCCCTGGACGTGTTCGCTCAGGAACCGCTGCCTGCCGAATCACCACTGTGGGACATGCCCGGCGTGATCATCTCCCCGCACACGGCGGGCGAGACCACCAGCGAGCGGGAGGCGCTCATCGAGGTGTTCCTCGACAACTTCGCCCGCCACCTCGAGGGCCGACCGCTGCGCAACGTGGTGGACAAGCGGCGCGGATACGTGGTCGACGACACGCGCTCAGCCTGAGTAGGTGTTTTCTCCGGGTGGGCGTAGGCCCTGCCGTAACTGACCTCGATCGGGCGATTGGCGACGAGCAGGGTCGTCGCCAGCAGGAAGTTGCCTGACTCGACCAGCTTCTGCACGTAGGTGATGGCCTGGCCCAGCTCCTCGTGCGTGATGCCGTGCCTGAGCGCCACGTCCCCGAACGCCTTCTGAAGATCGTCGAACACGACGCGCAGGCGCTGGTTGAACGCGATGTCGGTGCGGGGGGTGTCAGTTGTTGTCACGTCACTCGAGTCCGGCGTCGCCGTCGAAGGACGGCGCGCCTAAGGTCGAAAAGCTGTTGCGCATGAGGTGGGTGTGGATCACGGGGCGTCATCCTCGTGTGTTCCAGACGAGGGGGGCTTTGCGGATCCAGGTGTCGTCCTCGATCGTCTGGACGAGGAACTGGGCGAGGTCGGCGCGGTTGATCCGGGCGCCGGGCTTTTCGGTGCCGGCCTCGGCTGCCCGTACGGGACCACTCAGGGGCTTGTCGGTGAGGGCGACGGCGCGGGCCAGGGTCCAGTCGATGCCGGACGAGGCGCGGACGACCTGGTCGAGGCCGGTGTGGTCCTCGAAGCCCGCCTTGATGTTCGACAGCTTGATGAACGCCTTGACCAGCGGGTTGAGCCGGGCGCTTGCGCGGCCTCCACGAGATCGTGACATCTCTGATCGGCTGGGCCACCGACCACCACGACGAGATCCGCGCGCACCGGGCCCGCGCTGCTGCACCAGCAGCCCGGTCCTGACCGCAGGATCAGCGATCGGCTGTCGGCGCCGGGTGCAGCGCGGATGCCCGACGCATCGTCGAGGAGACATCAGGCAAGGCGGCAGAGCTTGCGCGGCGTGTCGGTGTGACGCCTTGCCTGGCAACGGTGCTGGTGGGTGAAGATCCGGCTTCGGTGACGTACGTACGGATGAAGCGGGCGCGTTGCGCTAAGGCGGGCATCGAGTCTCGGCTTGTCAGCCTGCCGGCCACCACTACAACGGCTGAGCTGGTGGAGACCCTCCAGTCCCTCTCACGGAACGCCGAAGTGCACGGCATCTTGCTTCAGCACCCCGTGGGCCCTCACATCGATGAGCGGGCAGCGTTCGAGGCCATCGCGCCGGAAAAGGACGTCGACGACTGGGTGATCTGCGGCTGGGTGAGACGCAGCCGCCAGAATATGTCGCGTGCGGCGTCGCGGTCCTGGATGTCGGCGGGCGTCACCGTGATCATCACGGGCAGGCCGAGCGTGTCCACGGTGATATGTCGCTTGCGCCCGTTGATTTTCTTCGCGGCGTCGTAGCCCCGGCTGTTGCGGCCGACGGTGGAGGCGCCCTTGACCGACTGGGAGTCGACGATCAGGGTCACCGGGTGCGGGCAGCGGCCCTTGCCGGTACGGATCCTGCGGCGGAACTGGTCGCGGATGTAGGTGACGACCCCGGCGCGGTTACACCTCCAGAAAAACCCGTAAACCGTCTCCCAGGGTGGGAAATCCGCAGGCAGGGCCCGCCACTTCGCGCCGTTGTCGACTACTGAAGGCGAGTAGCACGCGCCCCGGCCGGTGACTCCTACCGGCCGGGGCGCCGTGCTACTCGCTTTTCTCTCTCCGACCTGCGGCACCTGGCTGGACCCGGACGCCGAGCAGTATGGATGGGACCGGGCGGTAGCCGCCCGGTCCCATCGCCCCGCACCGCTCCGCTGAGCCGGGTTTATGAAACGGTCAGGTAGATCTTGCGCACGGTTTCGATGGTCTTCCAGACACCGACGTAGCCCGGCTTCATGACAAAGCTGTCGCCTGCCTTGTAGATCACCGGCTGGCCGCCTTCCGGCGTGAGTTCGATGACGCCGGAAAGGATGTGGCAGAACTCGAAGAGCTCGCCCTTGATCGAGTGTGTCTCGCCGGGCGTGGCTTCCCAGACGCCCGTTTTGATCGTTTCCCCGCGGGCGGCGTCCTGGGCCCAGGTCTTGTAAGTCGGGTTGCCGGAAATCAGGCGTTCCGGCAGCGGGCCGGACTCCTGGGGTGCGAAGGACGGGTCGGGATCGATGGTCTTCAGGAGCGACATGCTTTTCCTCTACTGGATGTGACGACGACGAAAATCGGGAGCGGACATACCAGGCGTCACCGGGCCGAGTTCGACCAGACTCATCGCGCGTCTCGGAGCAGGGCCTGACGGCTGCCCGCCACGGTCTCGGCGTGCGGTGGACCCGATGTGTCCGGGGTGGGCGGTCACGCGGCCGGTACAGCTCTCGAAACCGGCGCACATGCGGGGTGTGACCTCCGACACGAAGGGCCGGACGATCGGCTCGAAGGCGTTGAGGTGGTGCTGTCCGTCCTCCGCGGCCATGGTGGTGGTGACGGCGTGCCGATCACCGAAGGCGACCTGATGGGCGGCCTCGGCAAGCACCGGATCGACCGTGCCGGGCATGATGCTGGAACCGGCCTGCACCGGCGTGTGGAGCGTGCGACTGCCCCGGCCCATCGAGTATTTCTGACGCCCCGCACGGAGCCCACGCGTGATCTGTCCGTTGCGGGCACGATGTTCGGACGTTGTGTCAGGCGGGAGGCCAGAGGAGCATTCATGGCCCCGATCGGTCCAAGGGGAGCTGAAAGCTCAGCTGTTGCTCCCGCAGCCTGCCCTTGCGACCCGTTCGGCTGCCAAGGCTCGGACGTCCGACATCCACGAGCGGATCGGTCGCCACGGGCGCATCCAGCGGCACGGACGGGTCTGCGAGCATCAGCCCGTCGCTCGGTGCACCACGCAAACGAACCGCGTCTTCAGCAGTGCAGCGGCGACCTGTCCGCCCAGGAAGCCCAAGCCACCTGTGATGAGGTGCTCATGCGTTTTCCCCTCGCCGGCTCCGGTAGTCGTAGAGCCAGCGGAGACCTTCGCTCGTGCCGGCGCAGGGGCGGTACTCGCAGCCGATCCACCCGTCGAAGCCCAGCTCGTCGACCACGTCGAGCAGGTGGTGGACGTTGAGCTCACCCTGGTCGGGCTCACCCCGGTCGGGCACGCCCGCGATCTGCAGATGACCGACCCGGCCGGTCGGCAGGTCGCGTGAGGGGTCGCGGTGAGGTCACCCTCGACGATCTGGCAGTGGTAGAGGTCGAACTGCACTTTAGAGATGCGGGGCTCCCACCTCCTGCACCACGGCGTGTGCCTCGGCCTGGGTGCTCAGGAAGTACCCGGGCATGTCGCGGCCGTTGATCGGCTCGATCAGGATGTCGACGCCGGCCGCGGCGGCCCGCTCCGCGGCCCAGGCCAGGTTGGTCAGGTAGGTGTCACGGTGCTTGGCCCGCTCGACCGGTGGCGCGTCCGGCCGGACCAGCCCGGCCATCAGGTGCACCCGCGGCCAGCCCAGCGCCGCCGCGTACTCCAGCGCCCGGTCGACCCCGGAACGCACCTCCGCCTCGCGTCCGGGCAGTGCCGCCATTCCGCGCTCTCCGGACTCCCACGCTCCGGGAGGGGCGTTGAAGAGCACCTGCTCCAGGCCGTGGTCGTCGAGCCGGCGGCGCAGCTCGGCGGCGTCGTACGCATAAGGGAAGAGGTACTCCACGGCCTCGAAGCCGTCAGCCGAGGCCGCGGCGAAGCGGTCGAGGAAATCGTGCTCGGTGTACATCATGGACAGGTTCGCTGCGAACCTCGGCATGCTGGCTCCTGTGTTCCGGCTGGGGACGGCCAAGGGCAGTGGTTGACGGCCCACCTGAACATCCACGGAACTACTGCCTGAGCCACTGACCCGGCGGAGCCTCCCTGTCCGGACGTCGGCGAGCGCTTGCCGGACACGCCGAGCGACCTGGCGTCCTTTGGGGCCCGGATGCGCTCCCAGCTGTCGATGAGGTAGAGCCGGTCTGGACACGAGTGGCCGTTGGCGACCAGCGTCCTCGCCGGCCACCAGCCGCTGCGACGACCCGTCAGGTGCGGGCTGACCAGCTTGGGCGGCCCGTCTGTGTCGACGATGACGATCTCGGGGGCGTCAAGGGGTCCCGGTGCCGCGGTCTGTTTACCGCCCTGCGGTATTCCTCCGGAGGCGAGCGAGTCGGCCAGCCGCATCCCCGGACAGAAGCGGCGCTGCTCGGTCAGGGTGACGCAGGCTAACCTGATGCTGTTCCCACGCCATGACCGCTTCCGCCTACCAGTTGCCCTCAGACGTTAGGAACCCTCGGCTGTGCCACCCACTCTGTATCGCGACACTGGCTACACGCTCCGGCACCTGATTGAGAACATCGAAGGCGGTCGTATCGGATTACCAGACATTCAACGCCCCTTCGTCTGGTCTGCGGCGAAGACCCGCGATCTTTTCGACTCGATGTATCGGGGCTACCCGATCGGCACCCTGATGTTCTGGGAGACCGGCGCTGAGGTGGGAACGCGGCAGATCGGGACGGAAGTCGGTGATCGGGCACCGCAGTTGTTGGTCGTTGACGGGCAGCAGCGGCTCACAGCCCTGTTCGCTGTCCTCACCGGACACAAGATCGTCACTAAGTCTTTCGACGAGATCAACGTTCGTATCGCGTTCCACCCGGAGGACCAGACGTTCGAGGTCACGGACGCGGCGATCGAGCGTGACGCCCACTTCATTCCGGACATCACCGCGCTCTGGGCCCAAGGTGGTTACAAGCCCACCGTCCGGCAGTTCTTCCAACGGCTCGAACAGGCCAGCGGCCAACCCCTGTCGGACGCTGCCAAAGATGAGCTCGAAGAACGCGTAGACAGGGTCCGGGACCTGCACGAGTTCCGCTTCCAGGTTGTGGAGCTGGGTGCCTCGGCCAGCGAGGAGCAGGTCGCCGACATCTTTGTGCGCATCAACTCCGAAGGCGTGAAGCTCAACCAGTCCGACTTCATCCTCACCCTGATGTCAGTGCATTGGGAGAAGGGCCGCCGCCAGCTCGAAGACTTCAGTCGTGGTGCGGTGGTCGCAGGACCCCCCGGTCCAAGCCCTCGAAACGCCTTCCTGGACCCCAGCCCGGACCAACTGCTGCGCGTAGCCGTCGCTGTTGCCTTCCGGCGCGCCCGGCTGCAGCACGTCTATAGCGTCCTGCGAGGAAAGGACCTCGAAACCGGCAAGGTCACCGCCGCTCGACGGCAGGAGCAGTTCGACCGGCTCGCCCAAGCACACACAAAGGTCCTGGACCTGGCCAGCTGGCATGAGTTCTTCCAGTGCGTCACGGCGGCCGGCTTCCGCAGTCGCAAGATGATCACCTCCGACAACGCCCTGCTGTACAGCTACGCGATCTGGCTGATCGGGCGCCACGACTTCGGACTGACGGTCGATGAACTCCGTCCCGTGATCGGACGGTGGTTCTTCATGGCGCACACCACCGGTCGGTACTCCAACTCACCAGAGTCACAGATGGAGTTCGACCTGGGACGGATCGGTAATCTGCCGCCAGGTGACGGCCGAGCCTTCACCGCGGAACTCGACCGGATCATCGCAGCGAACTTCACCGGCGACTACTGGGACATCTCCCTGCCGAACCGGCTGGACACATCCTCGTCGCGTTCACCGGTGCTGTTCGCCTACCAGGCGGCGCTCAACATCCTTGACGCCGAAATGCTCTTTGGCAACCAGCGAATCCGTGATCTGCTGGACCCTTCAGTCCAACCCGCCAAGGCTGTCGACCGAGACAACCTGTTCCACCGCAAGGCGCTCGCCGGACTGGGTATCACCGACCGACGCCAAGTCAATGCCATCGCCAACATGGCCTATGTGACGTGGCCGGCAGACGAGCTGTCCAACACCGACGCACCACATGATTACTGGCCGAGAATCACGGACGCGATGGACCCGGTGGTGCTCGAGCGGCAGGTGCGGTGGCACGCACTCCCGGTCGGCTGGCAGCAGCTCGACTATTTCACCTTCTTGGAACGGCGACGCCAGCTAATCGCCAAGGTCGTGCGGGAAGCGTTCGAAACACTCACAGGAGAACGCCCCGCGTACGTCCCAACCACCCCGGCCGACATGATCGCCGCCGGCGAGTCCCAGGGCACCGAGTTCAAGGCCAGCGCTCGCTGGAACGTGCACACCCAGCAGGCCGACAAGTCCCTACGGCACAACATCGTCAAGGCCGTCTGCGGCTTCCTCAACGGCGAGGGCGGAAACCTGTTCATCGGTGTCGCCGACGACGGAACCGTCCTCGGCATCGAGAACGACCTCACCACTCTGGAGTCCCAGGCCAGCGTCGACGGGTATGAGCTCTTCGTACGCCAACTCCTCGACAGCAGCCTGTCGACCCCGACAGCGACCACCGTCCGCGTACGCTTCCCCGAGATTTCCGGCAATGTCGTCTGCCAGATCAGCGTTGCTGCGGCAGGTAAGCCTGTGTTCGCCAAGCCCGCCAAGGGCGGCAACGGCGCCACCGACTTCTGGGTCCGGGTCGGCAACGCCACCAAGCAACTCCACGGCGATGACCTCCTGCGTTACCAGGAGGAGCACTGGGGATGAGCGCCCCTATGGCCGACCCTGCGACCATAGGGGAACAACCTCGGGCCTATCCCTGGTTTAGACCAGGTCCGGTCGCTGCCGAGAGCCTTGGGAGTCGCCGCATCCCGCCCTGCCCGATCCGGCCCAGCAGTTCGTATCCGCCCAGCTCGGAAGGGTCGTCGGGGCTGAGGGGCGCGATGTGCACGAAGGGCCTCACAATCGGGCGGAACCGGTGTCCGCGGTCACGCTAGACCACCGCCCGCGCCGACGGGAGGCCGGTCACCGCCCATTCCCCGGCAGACCAGGGCGCACACCCCTCTTCCGGGACACGGCCCGTGATGTCGGTGCCGCCCTCTACGGTGGAGATCGCCGATGCCGCCGGGGCGGTGGGGAGGGACGACAGGCGTGCGCAGGGCGCATGACGGCAGCGGACTATCGTGCCGCGGTCGCCCGAAACCCACGCGGTCCTCAGCCGGGGCGCATCACCGAAGCGCCCTGGGACCTCGAGTGGGGGGCGTGCCCGCGCACAGCAGTGGTGCGCCGCTGGTTGTCAGTCGCGGCCGGCTCACGAAGGCCGCGGCGACGCCGATGGGGATGAACGGTCAGCCGGGTCCTCAGCGCTCGTTGAGATCGTCGGCGACTGCGCTCGAGCGGCCCCTCCGGATCACTGCCGGCGCCCTTCCGCGTGGTCCTGTCCTCGCCGTGGCAGTGGTACGTGATGGCAGTGGCGATGCCGGAGGGAACGGTGCTCCTCGGCTACCTGACCTACCTGGCCCCCGACCCTGGAGACGCGTGGAGTTTCCACCACCCACGCCGGCGCGGTCGCGGCCCTGTACGGAGTCGGTTCCATGGCGCGTCGCCATCGTGTCGGCGGTGCGCGGTGTCGGCCTGCCGGACGGGCCGCCCACCGTGCCGGCGGTGCCCGAACGGTGGGCGGGGTGGCTCAGAGGTGGCTGAGGCCGTGTGGTTCTTCTGCCCTCTCGGCTTCCGGGCGGGGCGGGTCGACCTGGGGACGTGGCCCGGCCGAGCTGCGCTGCACTCCGGCACGTTCGCCGGCGCCCCGGCCTCCGGCAAGCGCGTGGAGTGGGACGAGATCGGTGTGCTGCACTTCGACGACGAGGGCAGGATCACCGACCTGTGGTTCATGTGCCAGGAGCTGAGCCTCGCCGAGCAGATCGGCTACACGATGCAGCTGAGCTGAGCTGAGCTGAGCTGAGCTGAGCCAGGAGGTCCGCCTCTCCACCGTCGAGCCCCGCACCGCCTCCGTCGAGGCCCCGCGTCTGCTCGCCGGCTGACTGCCCCGCGAACCCGGAAAGGAATCTCCCGCTGATGACCGGCAGCACCACTGACACCACCGCGCACGGAGCCCACCTCCGGCTGCTCTGGCCCGAGTGGCAGGGGGCCGGTGCCGACATGGTCGGCCACCTCGCCCCCGAGTTCCCGCTCGATGCGGCCCGCCGGGCCTACACCGTCGGCACCACCGTCCTGCAGGCCGTGCTGCCGCAGCACGACGGGCCGGTCGCCACCGTCCCCGTCCCCCTGGACGACCCCGATGGCGAACCGCGCGACGGCATCGAGTCCAAGACCGTGCTCACCCAGCAGCTCGGCGACGCCCTGAAGATCATCGAGGAGCGGGACCCCGCCCGCGTCACCACGTTCGGCGGCACCTGCACCGTCAGCGTCGCCCCGTTCACCTCGCTCGCCGCCCGCTACGAAGGCGACCTCGCCGTCGTCTGGATCGACTCGCACCCCGACGTCGACACCGGCGCCACCGACTACAACGGCTACCACGCCATGGCCGTCTCCATGATCACCGGCCACGGCGACCCCGAGATGTCCAGGCTGCTCCCGGCCACCGTTCCCGCCGACCGGGTCGCGCTCGTCGGCCTGCACGAGTGGACCGAGGACGCCCACCGGCACGTCGGGGAATGGGGCCTGACCTCCTTCAGCCCCGACGACCTGCGCACCTCCACCCAGCCGCTGCTCGACTGGCTCGCCTCCACCGGCTGCTCCCGCCTCGCGATCCATCTCGACGTCGACACCGTCGACGCCAAGGAGGGCTCCCTCGGCCTCGGCAAGGTCCCCGACGGCCTCACCGGCGCCGAGGTCAACCGGATCGCCCGCGACCTGACGGGCGCGGCCGATGTCGTGGCCACCACGGTCGCGGAGTTCTTCCCCCGCGACGTCGTTCACGTCCAGCAGGTCCTGCACGGCTTCCCCCTCATCGGAGGCTGACCGGTCAGGTCCGGGCCGGACCTTCCGTGCCGGGACCCCGCACAGCGGCCGTCCGTGCCGGGACCCCGCACAGCGGGCACCGGCCGATGTACGCCGACCCCGTCGCGACGTGGGCACGGATCGCCGCGTTCCACGACCGCACGACGTCCTGAACGAGGCTTTATGAACCACCTGACGCATCCGCCGGGGGTGCAGCCGTGGTGCGGCGTGCCACCAGCGTGGGGGAGAGCCTGATCCGGACCGACGGCTTGCCGCGGTCCGCGATGCGCTCCAGGAGGAGACGGACGGCGTTCCTGCCGATCTCACGGCCCGCCTGGTCGACGCTGGTCAGGGAGATCGGCCCGAACGCGGCGAAGGTCGTGTTGTCGTATCCCGCCACCGAGAGGTCACCGGGCACCGACAGCCCGGCTTCGGCGACCGCCTCCAGGACGCCCATGGCGACGATGTCCGCACCCGCGAAGACAGCCGTGGGCCGGCGGGGACGTGCGAGCAGCTCCTTCGCGCCCTCGTAACCGCCTTGTTGGGTGTAGCTGGTGGAGACGACGTCGATCTCCTCGTCCAGGCCGAGGTTTCGCATGGCCTGCCGGTAGCCGTCGGCGCGCCGGGCGTTCGGCATCTCGGCGATGCGCGTGGGGTCGGTCTCGTGATGTTCGATGTGGGCGATCCGGCGGTGCCCGAGTGCGGCGAGGTGGCCGACGACCAGAGCCGCGCCCGCCACGTCGTCGTCCGTGACGGTGTCGTACACCGGGGAGTGCCCGTGGCGGCCGACCACGACGGTCGGTACGAGGGAGGCGACGTGCTCGAGATGGGCACGGGGCGACACGGGGGCGACCAGGACGAGGCCGTCCATACCGCGGTCGATCATGGCCTCGGTGACGCGGGCCTCCTCCTTCTCCCCGTTGCCGCCCGGGCCCAGGAGGACCTGGTAGTCGGTGTCCTCCAGGCAGCCGGTGACGCCGTCGAGGATCTCCGGGAAGAAGGGGTTGCGGATGTCGGGCAGCATCACGCCGACGGTGTACGTCCGACCGCGCAGCCCCCGCGCGGCCGCCAGGGGCCGGTAGCCCAGTTCGTCGATGGCGCGGCGCACCTTGGCCCGCATCTCCGGGCTCGCCCCGTAGGCGTTGCGCAGCACCTTGGACACGGCGGTGGTGGACACCTGGGCATGGCGGGCGACGTCGACGATGGTGATGCGACGGGGCGATGCGGGTGACTCCATCGGGCTTCCTCCGACGCGTGGGCAACGTTGGCGAAAGTGTACGGAGGAAACCCGCGCCGGGTAAGAGCGATCACCCCACGGTCCGGTCCGGTGGCCGGGCGCATCGCCGTAACAATCGTGCAGCGTGCCCCGCATCTTGACGACATGGGGAGGGCTCTCTAGGGTCTGGCACCACCCGATGGGAAACGTTACCCATCGGGCCGAACCGGGGAGCGTCTCCCGGTCTCGTCCCCGCCCCCACAACCCGAGAAGTCGGCAGGTGCCTCACTCCATCGAGTCGGCGCAGCCCCCACCGGGCGCGCTTTGAAACGTTTCAAGGAAGCAGGTCCGCCCGTGACCCTCGCCCCGAACGCCCAACTCCCGGATCGCGCCCACCCTCCGGACCCCGCCCCGCTCCCCCCTGCCCGCCGGGCGCGCACCGCGCCTCCCTGGTGGTTCATGGCGCCGGCTCTGCTCCTGTTCGCCTTCGTCGTCCTCGTGCCGAGCGCCCGCGGTGTGTACTACGCGTTCACCGACTGGGACGGCCTCGATCCCCACTACTCCCATGTGGGCCTCGGCAACTTCGCCGACATGTTCCGCGACGCCGACGCGGTGCAGGCCATCTGGCACACGCTGCTGATCGCCGTGTCGATCACGGTCGTCCAGAACGCGGTGGGGCTGCTGCTGGCCCTCGGCGTCAACTCGGCCATCAAGTCCCGCAACGTCCTCAGGGTGTTCCTGTTCGCCCCCGCCGTGATCACCCCGATCGTGACCGCCTACCTGTGGCGCAACCTGCTCGGTCCGGACGGGGCGGTCAACAGCCTGCTCGGCGCCGTGGGACTCGACGCCTGGCGGCAGGACTGGCTGGGCAGTCCGCGCCTGGCGCTCTGGGCGGTCGTCGGAGTGATCGTGTGGCAGTTCGCGGGCTACTCGATGGTCATCTTCCTGGCGGGACTGCAGTCGGTGCCCCAGGAGATCCACGAGGCGGCGGCGCTCGACGGAGCCGGTCCGGTACGGCGCTTCTGGTCGGTGACCCGGCCGCTGCTGGCCCCGGCCTTCACCGTCAACCTGATGCTGTCGATCATCGGCGGGCTCAAACTCTTCGACCAGGTGTACGCGTTGACCGGCGGCGGACCCGGGCACGCGACCGACACCCTGTCGACCCTCATCTACAAGGACGCCTTCACCCTCGGCGAGTTCGGCTACAGCATCGCCCTCGCGGTGGTCCTCACGGTCATCGTCGCGGTCGCCTCCACCGGACAGTACTTCGTGCTGTCCCGCAGCGAGAGGGCCGCGTCGTGACCCGCTACCGCCCCCGCACCCTCGCGCTCGAACTGGCGATGATCGCCGTCGCCCTGGTCGTCGGCTTCCCGGTGTACGTCCTGGTCAACCTCGCCGTACGGCCGGCGTCGGACACCTCGTCCCCCATCCACCCGACCGGCTCGCCCACCCTGGACAACTTCACCCACGCCTGGCAGCAAGGCGCGCTCGGCGGGGCCCTGGCCAACAGCGTGCTGGTGACGGCGTGCAGCGTCGTGCTCGTGCTGGCCGTGTCCTCCCTCGCGGCGTATCCGCTGGCCCGCGTCACGGCCCGCTGGTCGCGGGGCACCTATCTGCTCGTCCTCCTCGGACTGGTGCTGCCCTTCCAGCTCGCGTCACTGCCCCTCTACCAGACCATGCGCGACCTGGGCCTGCTCGGCACCCCCTGGGCACTGGTCCTCTTCTACTCCGGCCTGCAGGTGCCGTTCACCGTCTTCCTCTACGTCGGCTTCCTGCGCGCCCTGCCCCGGGACTTCGAGGACGCGGCGCTGATCGACGGATGCACCCCGCTGCAGGGCTTCCGGTACGTGGTCCTGCCGATGCTCAAACCCGTCACCGTGACGGCGCTCGTGCTCAACACGGTCGCCGTGTGGAACGACTTCTTCACCCCGCTCCTGTACCTCAGCGGCAGCGCCCGGCAGACCATGCCGGTCGCGATCGCCGGCTTCGTCGGCCAGTACGTCACCGACTGGAACCTCATCTTCGCGGCGCTGGTGATCAGCATCCTGCCCGTCCTGCTCGTCTACTTCCTCCTGCAACGCAGCATCATCAACGGCTTCGCCGGAGGGCTGCGGGGATGACCCCCGCCTTCTTCTCCTCGAGGGAGACACCATGAAGACACGCACACTCACCGCTCTGGCCGCCGCGACAACGGCCGCCGCCCTCCTGGCCGCGTGCAGCGGCGGCACCAAGGCCGGGGGTTCCGGAGGCGGTTCCAAGACCCTGACACTGGCCTCGATCGACCAGGGCTCCGTCGAGGACGTCGTCAAGGCGTTCGAGAAGGCCAACCCGGGCGTCAAGGTCCGCTACACCACCAGCGGCGCCGACCAGTACCAGCAGCAGATCCGCACCCAGCTCTCCTCGGGCACCGCACCCGACGTGATGTCGGTGTGGCCCGGCAACGGAAACCCCGGCGCCACCTATGTCCTGGCCAAGCCGGGCTACCTGCGTGACCTCTCCGACCAGCCCTGGGCCGCCGAGCTGCCCGAAGCGATCAAGAGCGTCGCCCAGTACGAGGGGAAGACGTACACCGCGATCTTCGGGCAGAACGGCATCGGCGCGGTCTACAACCAGCAGGCCATGGCCAAGGCCGGACTCACCCCGCCGGACACCTGGACGAAACTGCTGGCCTTCTGCCGGGCCGCCAAGGCGAAGGGCACCCCCGCGTTCGCGCTGGGCAACCAGGACAACTGGGTGACCCAACTCGTGCTGTACGCCCTGGTCGCCACCACCGTCTACGGCCCGGACCGCGACTTCGACCGGAAGATGCAGGCCGGACAGGCCACGTTCGCGCAGTCGCCGTGGAGGACCGCCCTGGACAAGTACCTGACGATGGAGAAGACCGGCTGCTTCCAGAAGAACCCCCTGGGCACCAACTACGAGGCCAGCCAGCAACTCGCCGCCGACGGCAGGACGCTCGGCATCGTCCAGGGCAACTGGGTCATCGCCCTCCTCAAGCAGAAGAACCCGCAGGGGACCTTCACGCTCAAGGCCCTGCCGGCGACCGATGACCCGTCCCAGACCGTCGTCCCGGCCGCGGCGGGCGCCGGCTACGGCGTCAACGCCAAGGCGAAGAACCCGCAACTGGCCCTGAAGTTCGTGAACTTCGTGATGTCGCCCCAGGGCATGAACCTGTTCGTCAAGAAGCAGGGCGGCCTGCCCTCCCTCCCCGACACGGGTTTCGCGGTCGACCCGTCGCTCACCGAACTGTCGACGTTCATCCGGGCGAACCGCACCGTGCCGTTCATGGACCAGCTCTGGCCCAACGCCAAGGTCCAGCAGACGATGCTCAGCGGCCTCCAGGAGATCTTCAGCGGGCAGTCCACGCCGCAGAACGTCCTCAAGGAAATGGACACCGACTACAAGGCCGGTTCGTGAGCGCGGCGCCGGTCACCGAAAGGACGACGCAGTGAGCAGTGAAGTGCGCGACGCGGACGGCGTGCAGCCCGAGAACCGGGGGAGCGACGAGGCCGGCGGACGGCGGACGGGACCTCACCGCCGAACCGTGCTCGCGGCGACCGCGGGCGCGGTGCCGGCGGTGGCCGGCGTCATGGGCGCCGGCGCGACCGCGCAGGCCGCATCGACTCGCCCCGTGGAGGACGGCGCAGTGTACGGACTGACCGTGGAACACCGCACCGACCCGCTCGGTGTGGACGCCGCACAGCCCCGCTTCGGCTGGCGGATGCGGCCCGCCGGACGCGGGCGGAGCCAGGGCGCGTACGAGATCCTCGTGGCCCGCTCACCGGGCAGACTGACCGGTGACCGCGCGGACGTCTGGAGCAGTGGGCGCGTCCACTCCTCCGAGTCGGTGGCCGTCCGCTACCGCGGCAAGCCCCTCAAGGCCTCGACCCGCTACTACTGGACCGTCACCGTCTGGGACACCGCGGGCCACCGGATCGGCAGTGGCCCCGTGGCCTGGTTCGAGACGGGCCTGATGAGCACCGACGGCGTCACCGGCTGGGACGACGCGCAGTGGATCGGCATGAAGGGGAAGGAGCCCAACTCACCCGGCGCACCGATGCTGCGCACCGAGGCACCGCTGGGGGGCCGGGTCCGCGAGGCGCGGCTGTACGTCTCCGCCCTCGGGGTCTACGACGCCTACGTCAGCGGCCACCGGGTGACCGTCCCCCAGGACGACGCGACCACCCTCGAACTGCTGCCCCCGGGCTGGACGAACTACGACACCCGCGTCAACTACCTCACCTACGACGTCACGCACCTCGTGGCCCGGGAACCGAACGTCACCCTGGCCGCCGTCCTCGGCAACGGCTGGTACAACGGCCGTGTCTCCGACGGCAGCACCTACTACGCCGAGAACGGCAACGCCCTCGCCCTCAAGGCCAAGCTGCTGATCCGCTACGCCGACGGCTCGACCCAGTCCGTCGTCACCCGGCCGGACGGCTCGTGGAAGGCCACCGACACCGGCCCCTACCGGGCCGACGACATCTACGACGGCCAGACCTACGACGCCCGCGTGGAACTGCCGGGCTGGACGTCGTCCGGCTTCGACGACTCCGGCTGGGCGGACACCGAACGCGTCCCCTTCGAGACCAGGTACCCCGACGCCCGGCTCCTGGCCTATCCGGCCGAGACCGCCCGGCTGATGAGCCGCTGGGACCTCCGGCCCCAGTCGATCACCGTCGCCACCGGAGTGACGGGACAGCAGGAGAGCCCGAACGGCAGAGGCCGTGTCGTCGTGGACCCCGACCGGAGCGTGACCGACCCGCACCAGGCGGCCTCCGCCCCGGTCACCATCGGAGTCGGCGACACGGCCGTCTTCGACCTGGGCCAGAACATGGTCGGCGTACCCCGCTACAGCCTGCGCGGCCCGGCCGGAGCCCGCGTCACCTTCCGGTTCGGCGAGATGCTCAACGACAGCAGCGCCGGAGCGGACGGCCCCGAAGGGTCGGTGTACCGGGCCAACCTCCGCAGCGCCAAGGCCACCAGCACCTACATCCTCAAGGGGGACCGCCACCGGGAGACCCACCAGGACTCCCTGACCTTCTACGGCTTCCGCTACGTGTCCGTCACCGCGACCGACACGGTCACCATCACCGGCCTGACCGGAAAGGTCGCCACCTCCGCGATCCACGACACGGGCACCCTCACCACGAACGACCCCGACACCAACCGGCTGATCGGCAACATCCGCTGGGGCCAGCGCGGCAACTACCTCTGGGTGCCCACCGACTGCCCGCAGCGCGACGAGCGCCTCGGCTGGACCGGCGACACCCAGGTCTTCGCCACCACGGGCCTGTACAACGCGGACGCCGGACCTTTCCTGAGCCACTTCCAGGACACCGTCGCCGACTCCCAGACCGTCTACGGCATGGACAAGGCCCAGTTCACCGGAGTCGCTCCGGGCGGGCGCTACAACTTCCCCGGCGGCGGCAGCGGCTGGGCGGACTGCGGGGTCGTCCTCCCGTGGACCCTGTGGCAGATGACCGGCGACCCGGCCGTCATCGAGAGCAACTGGCCCGCCATGACCCGCTACCTCGACTGGATCCGGCAGCAGACCGGCGACACCCACGCCGGGCAGGGCTCCCTCACCGGCGACTGGCTCGCACCGCAGAAGACCAGCGCCCAGCTCATGAGCGACGTCTACTACGGCCATGTCGCCCACCTCATGGCGCAGATGGCCCGAGCCGTCGGCCGCCCGGCTCAGGCCGCGACGTACGAGCAGCTCTTCGCCGACATCAAGAAGGCGTTCATGAGGAAGTACCTCAGCACCGAGGGCGGCACGGTCACGGTGAGGTCCAGCCTCGGGGACGCGTCCCCGATCGAACCGGGCGCCGACCCGAACCAGAAGACCGAGGACAACAGCCAGACCGCCCTGCTGTGGGTCCTCAAACTCGGCTTCTACGAGACCGAGGCCCAGCGCCGCACCCTTGTCGGGCTGCTCGCCGACAACATCGGCAACGACGCGGCCTACAAGGCGGCGCACCCGAACAGCAGCCGGGTCAGGTACGCCGAGAACACGCTGTCGGTGGGCTTCCTCGGCGTCAACGTCCTCGCCCCCGTCCTCAGCGACGAGGGCCGCACGGACCTGGCGTACGCCCTGCTGCACCAGGACGCGCTGCCGTCCTGGCTGTACTCGGTGAAGAACGGCGCCACCACGGTCTGGGAGCGCTGGAACTCCTACTCCAGGGAAACCGGCTTCGGCCCGGTCAGCATGAACTCCTTCAACCACTACGCCTACGGCGCCGTCATGGAGTGGATGTACGCCTACATGGCCGGTATCGCCCGCGACCCGGAAAGCCCCGGCTTCAAGCACTTCCTCCTGCAGCCGCACATCGATCCCACCGGGCGCATCACGCACGTCGCGGGCTCGCACGAGTCACCGTACGGCGAGATCAGGAGCGAGTGGACGGTCGCAGACGCAGGCACGACCCTCTCGTACGACGCGCTGGTGCCGGCGAACAGCGAGGCCACCCTGCGCCTTCCGGCCGTCTCGGCCGACTCCGTCCGCGAGGGGCGGTCTCCACTGGCCCGTGCGGACGGCGTGCGGTTCCTCGGACACACGGACGGTGTGGCGTCCTACCGGCTGCCGTCCGGCTCGTACCGGCTGACGAGCAGGCTCCGCTGACTCGTTCCGCACGGGACGTGGGCAGCACCACCGACCACAGGATCCGCCAGTCGCCGGCCCTGTCCATCCGGGCGGCGTCGATGAGCTCCGCCGACGTGCTGGAGTAGAAGGACCGCAGTATCAGGATGTTGAAGACCGACACCGCGCCGGGCAGGATCAGCGCCCAGTACTGCCCGTAGCCGCCCAGGCCGGTGACCACGAGGAACGTGGGGATCAGGCCACCACTGACGAACATGGTGACGACCAGCAGGGTCAGGGTCGGCCGGTGCCCGTACGAGCGGGCGCGGGACAGCCCGTAGGCGCACAGCACGGACACGGCCATCGAGATGGCCGTGCCCACGACGGCGATGCCCAGGCTGACCACCACGGATGTGCGCACGGTGGGGTCTTCGAGCCGTTCGGGTTGAGGGTGAGGGTCCGGCTCGTGACGGCGCCCGACTTGGGAAGGAACACCAGGTCGCTGGAGGCGGTGCCGGACCGGGTGGTCCAGCTCGACCTGATCTGGGCGAACAGCTCGGGGTCCCGCCACTGCAGGGTGTTGCGGTTCAGGTTCCCGCCGTACCACGGCACGAGGATGATCACCAAGCTGGGCGCACCGGGCGACACGCTGGTCCGGGCCACCGGCTCGACGCAGCTGGTCTCCGCGCACGCCGTGCGGCGGGCGAACGGCGACGTGAGCGTCATGCTCATCAACAAGGACCCCGCCAACGCCGCCACGGTCACCCTGTCCTACAGCGGGTTCACCCCGTCCTCGGCCGCCCCGACGGTGTACTCCTACCTGAAGAACGCCACGTCGATCGGCTCCGCGACGACGGGCAGCGCAACCCGCCAGACCGTGCCGGCCTACTCGATCGCGGTCGTGCAACTGCGCCGCGCCGGCTGAGAGCCGGCCGACGACCGCTTGCGACCCCGCGACCGGCATCGGCATCGTGTGGTCAACCCCATGAAAGGACTCGATGTGTCGAGCGCGCCCGAGAGGGGCAACACCATCAGCAACCCTGTGATCCCGGGGTTCCACCCCGACCCGAGCATCTGCCGGGCGGGGGAGGACTACTACCTCGCCTGCTCCAGCTTCGAGTACTTCCCCGGCGTACCGATCTTCCACAGCCGGGATCTGGTGCACTGGACGCAGATCGGCAACGCCCTCGACCGGCCGAGTCAACTGCGCCTGCCACCCGACACCACCTCGTCCGGCGGGCTCTACGCACCCACGCTGCGCCACCACGACGGCCGCTTCTGGCTGATCGTCACCAACGTCAGCGGTGACGGCAACCTCCTGTTCACGGCCGCCGACCCGGCCGGCCCCTGGTCCGATCCGATCCGGCTGCCCGGCGTGCGCGGCATCGACCCGGACCTCGCCTGGGACGACGACGGCACCTGCTGGTGCACCGTCGCGGGAGTCAGCCAGGTCCGCCTCGATCCCCACACCGGGGAGACGTTCGGCGAGCCGCGGCGCCTGTGGTCGGGCACTCCTGGCGCCAAGGCCCCCGAGGCGCCGCACCTGTACCGGATCGGCGACTACTGGTACCTGCTGATCGCCGAGGGCGGCACCGAGCGGTGCCACGGGGTCTCGATCGCCCGTGGCCGCACCCCCAACGGGCCGTTCGAGCCGTGCCCGGCCAACCCGATCCTGACCCACCGCGGCACCGACCACCCCATCCAGAACACCGGTCACGGGGACCTGGTGCAGGGGCCGGACGGCTCGTGGTGGATGGTGTTCCTCGGAGTCCGGCCGCACGGCGGCACACCGGGCTGGCACGTACTCGGCCGGGAGACGTTCCTGGCCCCGGTGACCTGGGTCGACGACTGGCCGGTCGTCGGCGAGGTGTCACCCGTCATGGCCGCACCCCCGTGGCCGCTTCAGGAGCCCGCCGTCGTGCCGGTCCGGGACGACTTCGACCTCAGCGAACTCGCCCACGGCTGGATCTCGCCGCGCTCCCGGCCGGCGCAGAACCACACCACCAAGGAGCGGGCCGGCTGGCTGAGCCTGCGGGCCCGCGGGGAGTCGCTCGACGACCCCGAGGTCACCTTCCTCGGCCGTCGCCAGCAGCATGTGTCCTGCCGTACGCGTGTCCTGGCCGACCCGGCCGAAGGGCGCGGGGGCCTGGCCGTCCGTCTCGACGAGCAGCACCACTACGAGATCGAGGCGACGCAGGGCGAGGTGCGGGTCCTCGCCCGCATCGGCCCGCTGCGGTCGGTGGTGGCCTCCCACGAGACGGCCGCCGGCCCGGTGGTGCTGAGAATCGAGATGGCCGCCACCGGGAGGATCACCGACGCACGTCAGGGACCGGACACCGTCTCGCTCGGTGTGGAGGACGCGGAGGGCACGTTCGTCGAGCTCGCCTCGCTCGACGGCCGGTATCTGTCCACCGAGGTCGCCGGCGGGTTCACCGGCCGGGTGATCGGCGTGTACGCCTCGGCCGGAACCGTCCACTTCGACTGGTTCGACCATGAGCCGCTCGACGACTGAGGTGTGACCCGCCTCCGCCCGCGTTGACAACGCTCGTGATCAATACGCCTAGGGCTGCGGCCGGGCTCGGCGCCCGCTCGGCCGCAGCCCGGGTCTATACGAGCACCCGGTCCCGGTGGATCGGGCCGGACAGGCCGGACAGAGGCAGGCCGGTGCCCTGGCCGGCGGCGGCGACGATCTCCGCGGTGATGGAGACGGCCGTCTCCTCGGGCGTGTGGGCGCCGAGGTCGAGGCCGATCGGGGAGCGCAGCCGGGCCAGCTGTTCCTCGGTCACGCCCGCCTCGCTCAGCAGGCGCAGACGTTCGTCGTGGGTGCGCCGGGAGCCCATCGCGCCGATGTAGCCGACGGGCAGCGTCAGGGCCACCCGCAGCAGGGGGATGTCGAACTTGGCGTCGTGGGTGAGGACGCAGACGGCGGTGCGGGCGTCCACCTCGGCGCGCTCCAGGTAGCGGTGGGGCCAGTCGACGACGACGTCGTCGGCGTGCGGGAAGCAGGCGCGGGTGGCGAAGGCGGGCCGGGCGTCGCAGACGGTGACCCGGTAGCCGAGGAAGCGGCCCGCCTGGCTCAGCGCCGCGGCGAAGTCGACCGCGCCGAAGATCAGCATGCGCGGGCGGGACGCATGGACGTGGACCACGACGGACAGCCGCTCCGGGCAGGTGGCGGAGTCCCCGCCGACCTCCACCCGGGCCGTGCGGCCTGCCCGCAGCGGCCCCCGCGCCTGTGCGCCCACTTCCCGCCGCACCGTGCCGGTCAGTGTGCCGTGCCGGATGTCTCCGGCCGCGTCGACGTGCAGCATCCGGCCGAGCAGCTCTTCCGGGCCGTCGACGACCTGGGCCACGGCGGTGGGTCTGCCGTCGGCCACGTCCGCGAGGGCGGCGGCGAGGTGCGGCCGGTCCGCGGGTTCGACGCGCTGGACGAGGACGTCGAGTTCGCCGCCACAGGTCAGGCCGACGGCGAAGGCGTCGTCGTCGGAGTAGCCGAACCAGGCGCGCTGCGGGGCACCGCGGTCGCGGAGCGCCTGCCGGCACAGCTCGTAGACCGCGCCCTCGACGCAGCCGCCGGAGATGCTGCCGACCGCGTTGCCGTCGGCGTCCACCGCGACCGACGTCCCGACCGGCAGGGGTGCGCTGCCGGTGACGTCGACGACGGTGGCGAGAGCGAAGGGACGTGCGTCGCGACACCAGAGGTGCAGTGCGTCCGCGATGTTCAGCATGAACGGTCCTTCGTGGGGGTGTGGTCGGGGCGGGCCGCCGCCGCGCCGCGGGGGAGCGTCAGTACGCGGCGGCGGCCCCGGAAGGTCCGGCAGCCGGACGGGGGGACCTCCCCCACTGCCTTAAAGGCGTGGGGGGACCCCCAGCCGGACGAGGAAGGAGCGCCCCGGACGGATGCCGCTTCCTGCCGTGCCCGGGACACTCGGCTCAGAGCAACGCCTCGGCGGTGATGGGCAGTTCGCGGATCCTGCGGCCGGTGGCGTTGAAGACCGCGTTGGCGATGGCGGGCGCCACGCCTATCACCACGAGCTCGCCGAGGCCCTTGACGCCGAGCGGGTCGGCCTCGCGGTCCTCGCCGTCCAGATAGATCGCCTTGAGGTCGGGGATGTCGGCGTTGACGGGGACGAGGTAGTCGGCGAGGTTGGCGTTGACGATCCGGCCGTCGCGGTGGTCGGTGACCGTGTGTTCCAGCAGCGCCGTGCCGATGCCGCCCACGATGCCACCGAGGGCCTGGCTGTCGGCGAGCTTGGGGCTGACGATGCGGCCCGCGTCGTACACGCCGAGCACGCGCCGCACCCGCACCAGGCCGAGCGTCGCGTCCACGGCCACCTCGGCGAAGGTCGCGTTGTAGCCGTAGAAGGAGTGCCGCTCGGGCCCCGACGGCGGCGCGAAGGAGCCGTCCGCTTCGAGGTGGGTGCGGTCGTTGCGGGCCAACAGCCGCTGGTACGTCTCACCGCGGGCCGGGTTGCCCTGCACGTGCAGTCGGCCGCCCCGGACCACGACAGCGTCGGCCCGCACGCCGTACAGCGGTGAATCGCGGTCCTCGATCGCCAGCTTGATCGCCTGCCGCCGGACCTGGTTGCAGGCGTCGAGGACGGCGGAGCCGACGCTGGCCATGGTCATCGAGCCGCCGTGCGGAGGGGTCGGCGGGTAGAGGGAGTCACCGAGCCGGAAGGTGACCGTGCGCATGGCCAGCCCGAGGGCGTCGGCGGCGACCTGGGTCTGGGAGGTGTAGGTGCCCGGTCCCATGTCCGTGGCGGCGGCCTCCACCAGGGCGGTGCCGTCGGCGTCCAGGCGGGCGCGGGCCTGGGCGGGGAAGCGTGCGGTGTCGTACACGCCGGCGGCCATGCCCCTACCGATCAGCCAGTCGCCGTCACGCGTCGAGCGGGGCTCGGGACTGCGGCGGTGCCAGCCGAACTCGCGGGCGCCGACGGTGTAGCACTCGCGCAGCCGGCGGGTGGAGAACGGCAGTCCGTTCGACTCGTCCTCGTCGGGTTCGTTGCGCCGTCGCAGCTCGATCGGGTCGATGCCGAGCTCGTGGGCGAGCTCGTCCATGGCCGACTCGATGACGAAGGAGGCCGTCTGGAAGCCCGGGCCGCGCATGTACAGCGGCGTGGGCAGGTCCAGCGGCACCAGCCGGTACGCCTGGCGGACGTGGGGCATGCTGTAGAGCATCTGGCCGGCCGCCATGACGGCCTCGGTGAACTGCTCGTATGTCGAGGTCTCGGCGGCCATCTCGTGGACCGCCGCGGTCAGGCGGCCGCGCCGGTCGCTGCCGAGGCGCAGCCGGTACGCGTACGAGGGCCGGAAGCCCGTCCCGAGGTACATCTGCTTGCGGCTCAGCACCAGCTTGACGGGACGTTTCGTCTCGCGGGCGGCGAGCGCGGCGACGACGACGTGCGGCCAGCAGCGCAGCGCGGTGCCGAAGCCGCCGCCGACGAACGGCGAGATGACCCGCACCGCGTCCGTCTCCAGGCCGAACACCGCGGCGAGTTCGGTCTGGGTGCCCACCACCCACTGGGTCTTGTCCCACACGGTGAGTCTGTCGCCGTCCCAGCGGGCGATGGTGGCGTGGGGTTCCATCGGGTTGTGGTGGTTGCGGGCGGTGCGGTACGTCAGGTCCAGCCGTACGGCCGCCGAGCGCAGGGCGGCGTCCGCGTCGCCGCGCGCGTAGGTGGTCGGCTCGCCCGGCTCGGCCGCGGTGAGGTCGGTCGAGGGCCGCTCGGCGTCGTAGCCCACCCTCACCAGGCTCGCTCCGTGCTGCGCGGCCTCCAGGGTGGTGGCGACCACGACGGCGACCGGCTGGCCGTGGAAGCGCACCTGGTCGTCCTGGAAGACACGCAGCCGTCGGCCGGGCGGGTTGTTGGACCCGGCGTTGTCGCGGTACGGCAGCTTCGGCGCGTTGCGGTGACTGATCACCCGCAGCACGCCCGGCAGGGCTTCGGCGGCGCGGGTGTGGAGGGAGGTGATACGGCCCTTGCCGATGCCGGCGTCGACGACGACCGCGTGCACGACCCCGTCGACCTCGTGCTCGGCGGCGTACAGCGCCTTGCCCGTCACCTTCAGCCGGCCGTCCACCCGGGACAGCGGCGCGCCCACGGCTGCCTGCGGCTGGGGGCTCACTTGGTACCTCCTACGATGCGCAGCTGGCGTTCGACGGTCCGCTTGAGCAGCTCGACCTTGAAGCGGTTGTGCTCCAGCGGGCGTGCCCCGTCCGCTGCCTTCTCCGCGGCCGCTGCCCACAGGGCGTCCGAGGGACGTTCTCCGACGAGGTGCCGCTCGACCGTGGGCAGCTTCCACGGCACGGTGCCCACTCCTCCGGCGGCGACCCTCGCCTCGCGGATCACCCCGCCGCGCACCTGCAGCGCCACGGCCGCCGAGGTCAGGGCGAACTCGTAGGACTGCCGGTCGCGCACCTTCAGATAGCCGGACTTCAGCGGTCGGGGGAGGGCGGGTATCTCCACGGCCGTGATCAACTCACCCTGTCCGATGGCGTGTTCGCGGTTCGGGGTGCTGCCGGGCTCGAGGAGGAAGCCGGCGAAGGGGACCCGGCGCTCCCCGTCCGGCCCCAGCAGGCGCACGCTCGCCTCCAGGGCCGCGAAGGCCACGGCGACATCCGAGGGGTGGGTGGCCACACAGGCGTCGGAGGTGCCGAGGATCGCGTGAGAGCGGTTGAAGCCGTGCAGCGCGGCACAACCCGAGCCGGGCTCACGCTTGTTGCAGTCGGCGGTGACGTCCCGGAAGTACGTGCAGCGGGTGCGCTGCATGACGTTCCCGCCGATGGTGGCCATGTTGCGCAACTGGGCCGAAGCACTCAGCTCCAGCGCCTGCGAGACGACCGGGTACAGGGTGCGCACCTTCGGGTGGGCGGCGGCCTCCGCCATTCGCACCAGCGCGCCGATGCGCAGCCCGCCGCGCTCGGTGACGGTGACGTCGCGCAGCGGCAGGCCGGCGATGTCGACCAGGGTGCCGGGGCGTTCGACGGTCTCCCGCATCAGGTCGACGAGGGTGGTCCCGCCGGCGATGTAACGGCCGCCCCGGCGACCGGCGTCGAGGGCCTCGCGGGTGTCGGAGACGCGGGTGTAGGAGAAGGGGTACATGGCGGCCGCACCTCACTTCCGGCGCGCGGTCTGCTCGACCGCGCGCACGATCTTCACGTAGCAGCCGCAGCGGCAGATGTTGCCGCTCATCCACTCCCGGATCTCCTCCGGTGAGCCGGTGTGGCCCTCCTGGATGCAGCCGACGCCGGACAGGATCTGACCCGGGGTGCAGTAGCCGCACTGGAAGGCGTCCTCGTCGATGAACGCCTGCTGCAGCGGGTGCAGCCGGTCGCTGTCGGCCAGCCCTTCGACAGTGGTGACCTCGGCGCCTTCGAGGCGCACGGCGAGCGTCAGGCAGGAGTTCACCCGCTGCCCGTCGACCAGGACGGTGCACGCGCCGCACGCTCCGGCGTTGCAGCCCTTCTTGGAGCCGGTGAGACCGAGGTGCTCGCGCAGGAGGTCCAGCAGCGAGGTGCGGTTGTCGACCGTCACCGTCCGCCGGGTGCCGTTGACGGTCAGGGACACACGGCCGGCCGGCGCCGCCTCGGCGGCAGCCGCCTCCTCCGAGCCGGCCGGCAGGGACCCTCCGATCACGCCACCCGCCACGACGGCACCGCCGGCCGCCGTGGTGGTGGCGATGAAGGCACGCCGGGTGGGCGCCATGGAAGGGTCACCGGCTCCGGTGAGGGGCGGAACGTCGGACTCACGGAGTTCAGGGGACATAGGTACGCCTTCGCATCACGGACGGATCGGCCGTACCCAGCGGCACGGGCCTGAGGCGGGATCGTGGCCAGGGACCTGGAAGGCCACGCGCTCTGACAGCGGCGGCTGGTCACGCGGGCAGTCTGGCACCGCCGGCCCGGTCCGTGGGAGGGAGAGTTCTCTCCCCCGTTGCTCTTCTCCGACTCGTGCGCCCGGACCCGCCGGGGTCCTAGTGCTTTCTGCCGAGGCGGGTTGCGCCAGGAGACCGATTCCCGCCCGTCCTGGCGGCAATAGCGTGAGCCGCATGAGCGACGCGGCGCACAGAACCTCCCACGAACGCGCGATGGACGTTCTCCGGGGTTACACGGACCACGACGCCCTCGCAGTTCGAGAGGCGCTGGCCGGTCTGGACGCGGGCGGCTGGACAGAGGTGTACGCCGTCCTGAGCGGTCTGTTGCGCTCCACCATCAGCATCATGGAGCTGACCGGCAGGCGGTGGGAGCTCGACTCCCTGGTTCGGCACGCCGACGAAGTCGCCGCGGCGGCCCCGCCCCACTACGAGTTCGCCGTCGCCGAGGCGACGCGGGCCTGGGCCCGCGGAGACCAGCCGGCGATGCGCGCGTTGTCGGGCCGGGACCTTCCGGGGGCCGTGCACATGACGGCCGTGGGCGTCGCCGTCCTGGGTTCGGCCCTGTGGGGCAGGACCGGATTCCTCGGTGTTCTCGAGGAGTTCCACGAGACCGTCACCGCGCTGGTGAACGATCCACCTCCCGGCCTCTGACCACCCGACCGAGGCCTCCGGGACCTCTCGGGACCTGTGCCGGTCACCGCGCCGCGGAGTTGCGACGTCCTCGTTCGCCGGCTCCGGTCACCTGCTGTACCAGTCCACCCAGGTGGTCCGCAGCGGTGCGGTGGTGATCCGGCGTGCCGGCCCGGCGGGCGGCGCCGGCTCACGCCGCCGCCGAGGTGGATCACGGCTTGGGAGGGGCGCGGGGAAGACCACCGCTGACGGCCCGCGCGCATCACCGCATCAGGTGTCCAGTTGACGCAGCCGTTTCGCCGCGACCGCATCGCCCGCTTCGGCGAGGGCCCGCAACTCCGCGAGCGAAGCCTCGTCACCCCGATCGGCCAGCAGGTTGGCCAACTGCTCTCTCTCCATGAAGGCCCAGTCCTCGGGATCGTCCTCGTCCGCACGATCGAGGGGATCCAGCGTGTCCAGGTACTCCTCGTGGAAGCCGGCCGGGTTCTGCCACACCGCGTCGGAGAACACCCACACATTCACCGCGCCTGCCAGATCGCCCTGTTCGGCCATCAGTTCGGCCAACCGCTTCGTCGTGGGCGATCTGTCGCCATAGGCGCGGGCCCACACCCGCAGAGCGCCTTCCCGGTCGCCGTGCCGGGCCAGCAGCTCCCCCAACCGGCCTGCCGCGTTGCGGTCCCCGGCGTCAGCCCGGGCCCGCAGCTCCGCGATCTCGTCCTGGTTCGGCCCACTGCTGCCTGATCGATCTTCCACTACCGGTCACCTCATCCGCGAGCCCGAGGAGCACTGGCGACGGCACAGCCGTTCCTCAGAGCGTAGGCACTCCAGGAGGCCGGGACGAGGGTCCGTACCTGATCCTGTCCGCTCAGGCAGGGGAGACCAGCTGGTCCAGGAGTTGTTCCACGTTCGTCCGCAGGTCGGCGGCCGCGCTGTCGCGACCGGTCAGCTGCCTGAGCAGCGCCTGTTGGAACAGCCCGTCGAAGAACGCGTACGCCACGGAAGGCGACACGGCCGGAGGCGAGCCGGCCAACTCGGCGAAATGACTGACGATGCGCCAGATCATGCGCTCGAGGCTCTGGTCGATCTCGAGGACGTCGTCCCGGAACGACTCCTCGAACAGCCCCTGGTTGCGCAGGTCGTACCAGAGCCGGTGCATCGGCGCGTCCTCGCGCAGGGTGGCGGCCATCGCCTCGGCGAAGCGCCGCCTGAGCTCCTCGGCCGAGTCGGCGGTGACGACGATCTGGTCGTAGCGGGTGACGCACTCCGCCTTGTACTGCCGCACGCAGTAGGTGATCAGCTCGACCTTGTCGCGGAAGTAGTAGTGCAGCACGCCGTGGGAGAACTCGGAGTTCTGCGCGATCTCGCGCAGGCTCGTCCGGGCGTAGCCCAGCTCGGACAGGGTCTGCAGCGCGGACGCGGCCAGCTGGGCCCGTCGCTCGGCGAACTTGTCGACCTGCCGCCGGGAGATCCGGTCCGCGTTCTTGCCGTCCTTGCGCACGGTCTGGGTCACAGCTGTGTTCCCGTCAGCCTTTCCGCCAGGTCCCGCCCCGTGCGGGCTCCGGCACCAGGCTATCGCGGCCGGGGAGGATCACCCAGCGAAATCCTTGACAAGCGTCCAGCAAAAACTTGACGGGCGTCCAAAGAAGTCTTGACGACTGTCAAGAAATCGTCGACGCTGACGCCACTCAGCCATCTCGACGAGGAGAGGTTCCATGAGCGTGTACGACCTGACCGGGCGAAAGGCGCTGGTGACGGGCGGGGCCCGAGGACTGGGCGCGGGGATGGCCGAGGCGCTGGCGCGCGCCGGTGCCGCCGTCGTCATCGGCGACATCCAGGAGGAGTCGGGGAAGGCGACCGCCGACTCGCTGAGGGAGTCCGGCGCGACCGCCGGCTTCGTCTCCCTCGACGTGACCGAGGACGCGAGCTGGGAATCGGCGGTCTCGCAGACGATCGACGAACTCGGCGGCCTGGACATCGTCGTCAACAACGCCGGGGTGGAGATCTCCGGTCTGGTCGTGGACCTCGACCCGGCCGATGTCCGCAGGATGCTCGAGGTGAACGTCCTCGGGACGGCACTCGGCGTCAAGCACGCGTTCCGGGCGATGCGCCCCGGCGGCCGGGCGGGCGGCGGCGGTGCGGTCGTCAACATCGCGTCGGTCGCGGCGACCATCGCCTTCCCCGGCATCGCGGGCTATTCCGCCACGAAGTCGGCGGTGGACCGGCTGACCCGGGTGGCCGCGCTGGAGTCGGGCAAGCTCGGCTACGGCGTGCGCGTGAACTGTGTGTACCCCGGCCTGGTGCCGACCGAGATGGGCGCCCGGCTGGCCGCGGACATGGAGACCCTCGGGCTCTTCCCCAGCGCCGAGGCGGCGGTCGGCAGCGTGATCGGGCTGACCCCGCTCGGCCGGCTCGGCGAGGTCGCCGACATGGCCGACGCCGTGGTCTTCCTCGCCTCCGACGGCGCCCGCTTCATCACCGGGGCGGGCCTGCCCGTCGACGGCGGCATGGGCATGTGACGGGCTTCCGCCGACACCTCCACCTACGAAAGGCCGATCGATCATGAGCAACCGCAAGCCCGTCGTCGTCTACGGGGCCTCCGGCTACACCGGCCGCCTGGTCTGCGAGTACCTCCGCGAGTACAACGTCCCCTTCATCGCCGCCGGACGCGACAAGGCCCGCATCCAGGAAGTCCTGGACAAGGTCCCCGGGATCGACACCGTGGACCACGAGGTGGTCGAGGTCGAGCACGCGGTCGGCCCGCTCACCGAGCTCTTCCGCGGCGCCGACGTGGTGAGCAACATGGTCGGCCCGTTCATCAAGTACGGGCCGGAGGTCGTGGAGGCCGCCCTCGCCGCCGGCTGCCACTATCTCGACACGACGGGCGAGCAGGACTGGGTCCTCGACGCCCAGGCGCGGTGGGGCGACGCGTACGCCGAGAAGGGCCTGCTGCTGTCCCCCGGTGTCGCGCAGATGTACACCACCGGTGAGATCGCGGCCAACATCTGCCTGGAGACCCCCGGCCTGGACACCCTCGACGTGCTGGTGCTGTGGAAGGGCTTCCCCACCTACGCGTCGACCCAGACGATCTTCACCATCCTCAAGGCCGACTGGCACTACCTGGAGGAGAACCAGTACCGCAGGTGGGACCCGCTCACCGCCGTCGAGGTCGCCGTCCCCGGACAGCACGAGACGGCACTCGCCCTGCCGTGGGGCGGCACCGTGCATCCCGTGTGGTTCAGGAACGACCCCAGGGTGGCGACCTGCAAGGTCCTCGGCGGGGTCATGGACCGCGCCGTCATGCAGGGCGTGGTGGAGACGGTCAAGATGGTCGAGACGCAGATCAAGACCCTTCCCGCCGACCAGCAGGACGCCGCGCTCGCCGAGGTGGCCGCCTCGGTGCAGGCCGGCATGCCGCCCCGGGAGAACCCGCGCATCAACACGTCCGTGGACTCCGTGCACGCCTCGGGCCCGCTGGGGCGTGCCCACTGCGTGATCCACGGCAACAGCAACTACAAGCAGACCGGACTGCTCCAGGCGTACGCCGCGTACTGCCTGATCCAGCAGCCGCCCCGGCGTGTCGGCCTCGCCTCGGCCTGCCAGGCGTTCGGTCACCGCGAACTGCTCGGCGCGCTCAAGGCCTTCGGCCTCGTGCTCGACCCGGTCCTCACCGTCCACCGCTGATCCCTGGACCCGGAAACCCGGAGCAACCTGAAGGAATCAGGTGAAGCCCGGAGAAACGAGGATGACGTCGTGCGTCTGACCGACTATCTCGACAAGGGCGCGTCCCTGGGCCCCGGCGCGCCCTGCCTCACCACGGGGGGACACACCCTCACCTACGGCGAGGTCCAGGAACTGTCCTGGCGGGTGGCCCGGGCGTTGGACCGGTCAGGCGTACGGCCCGGGGACAAGGTGGCGGTGCTGTCCGCCAACGACCCCACCGCCTTCTCCTGCGTGTTCGGCATCTCCCGGGCGGGCGCGGTGTGGTGCCCCGTCAACCCGCGCAACGAGGCCGCCGAGAACCGCGAGTTGCTGGATCTCTTCGACTGCGTCTGCCTGATCTTCCAGGAGGCGTACGCCCCCCTGGTCGCGAAGATCCTGCCCGACCTGCCGAAGCTGACCACGCTGGTCTGCCTAGACGGCTCCCCGTCCTTCGCGACCCCGCTGGGGCCGTGGCTGGACGGCGGGCCCGGCGCCCCTGAACAGACGGAACCCCCCGCGCCCCTCACACCCCTCGACCCCTTCGCACGCGTCGACGACACCGTCATGCTCGTCGGCACGGGTGGCACCACGGGCCGGCCCAAGGGCGTGATGCTGACCGGCCGGAACATCGAGACCATGACGGCGCTGACGCTGATGAGTTACCCGTTCGGTCCGCCCGGCGACCGCCCGCTCTACCTGGCGCTCGCCCCGCTGACCCACGCCGCCGGGGTGCTCTGCTTCCCCGTCATGACGCTCGGCGGCGAGATCGTCATCATGCCCACGCCCGACCTCACCGAGTTTCTCTCGCTGGTCGAACGGCACCGGGTCACGCACACCTTCCTGCCGCCGACCCTGATCTACATGCTCCTCGGCCACGCCCGTCTCGGCAGCACGGACCTGACGTCCCTGCGCTGCCTCTGGTACGGCGCGGCCCCCATGTCGGCGGCCCGGCTGCAGGAGGCCGTCGAGCGGATCGGCCCGGTCATGGCACAGCTCTTCGGCCAGTCCGAGGCGCCCATGATGATCTCGACCATGGCGCCGGAGGACCACTTCCGTCCCGACGGCTCACTCGCCGTCGAACGCTTCGCCTCCGCGGGACGGCCGTCTCCGCTGGTCGGCGTCGCCATCATGGACGGCGACGGGCGGCTGTTGCCGCCCGGCGAACGCGGCGAGATCGTGGTGCGCGGCTCACTGGTGATGGCGGGCTACTACAAGAACCCGTCGGCCACCGAGGAGGCGTCCCGGCACGGATGGCACCACACCGGGGACATCGGCTATCTCGACGCCGACAACTACCTGTTCATCGTGGACCGCGCCAAGGACATGATCATCAGCGGCGGATTCAACGTCTACTCCGCAGAAGTCGAACAGGCGGTGATGGAGCACCCCGCCGTCCAGGACTGCGCGGTCGTCGGGCTGCCGGACGACAAGTGGGGCGAACGCGTGACCGCGGTCGTCCAACTCCACGCCGGAACGAGCGCGACCAGCGTCACCGACCCCGGCATCCGCGACTTCGTCAAGGCCCGGCTGGGGAGCGTCAAGGCTCCCCGGCAGGTCGAGGTATGGCCCGACCTCCCCCGCTCCAAGGTCGGCAAGGTCCTCAAGAACGAGGTCAGATCACGACTGCTCGGGAACGCGGACGACGCGCACGGCTGACACCGCGCGTCCCTCCTGGTGACCCTCGTGGGGGTGGCCGGCCGCGCCGCGACGGCGGTGCTCGGCACGCTGGTCGTGATCCCTGGCGACCGGATCGCCGGCCGTCATGTGCCGGAGTCGCTGAGGGAGGAGGACGCCGGCAGGTTCCGGTCGGCGGCCCAGGAGGCGAGGATGCGCAGCCGCTCGTGGGTGGGGGAGCCGGGGGCGGCGGTCCAGACGGTCAGGTGCTGGTCCGGATCGGTGTTGGCGGTGAGGGTGTCCCAGTCCAGGACGAGCTCTCCGACGACCGGGTGGTTGAGGGTCTTCGTCCCCACGGTGCGGGCCGCGACACGGTGGTCGCCCCACCACTTGGCGAACTGCTCGTCGCGCGTGGACAGTTCACCGACCAGCTCGATCAGACGCGGGTCTTCGGGATACTTCGCGGCCTCCATCCGAACCTGCGCCACGGCGATCTGCGCCGAGGTCTCCCAGTCGGCGTACAGGCTGCGCATCGCCGGATCCGTGAAGATGATCCGCGGGTAGTTGCGGTGCTTCTCCGGGATGCGGGCGAAGTCGGTGACCAGCGCGGCGGCCAGCGCGTTCCACGCCAGGATGTCCCCGCGTCGGCCCTGCACGATCGCCGGGGTGGCGGTGAGGTCGTCCAGGACGCGCTGAAGCTGGGGCTGAACCTGCTGCCTGCCGCGGCGCCGCGTGCGGACCGTGGTCCTGCCCGCGAGCTGGAAGAGATAGCCCCGCTCGTCCTCATCCAGGTGGAGCACACGGGCAAGGGTGTCCAGCACGGGAGCGGACGCCTGCATACGCCCCTGTTCGAGCCGGGTGTAGTAGTCGGTGCTGATGGAGGCGAGCTGGGCGACCTCCTCACGGCGCAGTCCGGCGACCCGGCGGGGCCCGCCGCTCTCCGGCAGCCCGACCGTGCGCGGGCTCAGCTTCGCACGGCGCTTCTTGAGGAATTCTCCCAGCTCATTGAGGGGGACATTGCCGGTCATGGTCCCAGCATGGCACCGATCGCACTCCGGGAAGGGGGGAGAGTTTCCTCCCAGGATGTTTTCCTCCCGGGAGCGTTTCTCCGCTTTTCGGGCCCGCGTCCACGTGTGAGCCTTGAGGTCGAGCAGCCCGGAGCGAAGCACGTCGTTCACTCCTGAAGCCCTGACCGCCGGCCGTGCCGCTCGTCCGGACCGGGCGTTCACGCTGCCCGGCCTGGACGGACGCACGGCCCCACCCCGTACAAGGACTCACCGTGACCACCTTCGCCCTCATCGGCGCCGGCACAGGCCTCGGGCCCGCCACCGCCCGGCGCTTCGGAGCCGCCGGCCACGCCGTCGCCCTCATCGCCCGCAACGCCCAGCACCTGGACGACCTGACGGCCGAGCTGGCCCGCGACGACATCGAGGTCCGTGGCTTCGCCGCCGACGTCCTCGACATCGAGTCCCTGACCGCGGCCCTGCACGCGGCCGGGGTCTCACTGGGGCCCGTCGAGATCCTCCAGTACAGCCCCGCGCCCCGAGCCGACTTCATGAAGCCGGTCCTGGACACCGGCGCCGACGACCTCGACGACCCCCTCGCCTTCTCCGTCAAGGGCCCCGTCACGGCCGTGAACGCCGTCCTGCCCGGCATGCGCGACCTCGGCCGCGGCACCGTGCTCTTCGTCAACGGCGGCAGCGCCGTACGACCGCACCCGGACCGGGCCGGCACCTCGATCGCCTTCGCCGGCGAAAGCGCCTACGCCCGCATGCTCCACGACGCACTCGCCCCGGAGAACATCCACGTCGCGCAGCTGATCGTCCCGGGAGCCATCCGGCCCGACGCCGAGCACAGCAGCCCCGAGGTCCTGGCCGAGCGCCTGTACGGCATCCACACCGAGCGGGACGGCTTCCGCCACTACGCCGAGCCCCTGCCCGACTGAGCCCCTGGACGTCCCATGAACCCGGCCACCCTGTCCGCCGCTCTCGCCCGCGTGGTGCCCGCCGCCGCCCTGATGGCTGTGACGGCGTGCACGCAAGAGTCGCCGTCGTCGCCCTCCACACCCCCGGTCACCTCGGCGCCCTCAGCGCCGGAAACGTCGTCAGCCCCGTCACCGACCAGGACTTCCGGCAGGAGAACCGCCATGAACATCCGCCTCACCGTCGACGGCCACCCCGTCACCGCCACCCTGAACGACAGCGCCACCGCCCGCGACTTCGCCACGCTTCTCCCGCTCACGCTGAAGGTGAGCGACTTCCACAAGACGGAGAGGATCGCCGATCTGCCGCGTCGGCTGTACACCTCCGGCGCCCCGGACGGAGCCGCACCGAAGGCCGGTGACCTGGCCTACTACGTGCCTTGGGGCAACCTGGCCCTCTTCTACCGCGGCTCTTCCCATTCCTCCGGTCTGGTCATCCTCGGCCGCGTGACCGATGACGGCGTCGAGCGGCTCGCCACCGCGGAGCAGGTCACCGTCGAAACGGTCTCCTGACCCGGCCCGCCGCTCACCGGCCCGAAGGCCCTGGTCGACAACGATCGGGCGTGCGATGCTCTGGTTGTCGCTTCCACGGCGCCGCCGGGGCGCCCGAGGCCCACGGGCCGAACCGGTGGGAGTAAGAGGCGGTGCGGGCGGCAACCGCACGCGTGACGCGCGACCGGCGTCCTGAGTAGACCCCACCGGGCCCGGCTTTCCACAGACGCCTCCCGCAGGCCGACGGAACTGGCTTCCCCATGGCCGGGTGCCGAAGATCCGGTAAACCTGCACACCGTTCACGGACAGGTCACGGACAGGCTTGACGAGACCTGAACACCAGTCACCAGTGAACCGGATGACGACCGTCGCGGCGCGAGGTGTCCGTCTTGCGCATTGACGCAACGGTGGTGCGTGCAGCGCGGCGGAAGGCCGTGTGAAGGAGTCGGCGTGTTCGGTCACCGCGCGGTCACACCGGTGAAGTCGGCTTTCGTACCGCGTCCCGTTCGAGCCTCGAGCGGCTGGCCGCCCCCTTTGCCGGCGTGCTTTGATCCTGCGCGCGGCGCAAGTCGCCGGCAGGGATCAGCCGTTTTCGGGAATCGGGCGAACTCTGCCTTTACGAAGTACCTATTCGAAGGGAACCGCGAGCAAATGAACCTTGCCCCCCGGGTGGAGACAGCCGAGATCTCCGACGCCGACCTGGACAACGTCTCCGGCGGCCTCGCGGCCGGCGGCTCCGGCGGTCTCTCCCTCGAGACGCCCGTCGCGGACATCTGCGCCGACCTCGTGGCCGTCGCTTCCACCGAGGGCCTTGCGTCGGGAGCGAGCGTCCACACGCACGCTCTGTGAGACACGTTCGTCGACTGGGGACCCGGATCAGAAGATCCGGGTCCCCAGTGGTTCTCGCCGCTGAGGACGAGGGGCGTGCGTCTCCTGCCTCAGACGGTCATGACGGCAGCGCCGGCGCGCTGGACACGCCCTGTCCGGCGGCCGGTTCGTAGGCGCTGATGACGTACAGGGCCTCGTCGTCGATGGCGTTCTTCTCCCAGTCCAGGGAGATCCGCAGGGGGTGCCCGTCGGACGCGTACTCCGCCTCCGCCGTGTCCGCGTCGTCGCTTCGGGCCTGTTCCAGCCTTCTCAGGAGCTCGCCGATCGTGGGCACTTCGCCGGGCAGCTCCCGTACCTGCCGTCGACTGTCCTCGTCGAGCCCGACCGCCTCCGCCACCCCGCCGTCCTGGACCTTCACCCGGAAGGTGCCCGCCAGGACCTGCGTGGTCGAGGTCAGGGTGTAGGTGTAGGAGGCCGGTTCCCGCCAGGCGGTCCTTGGCCCACTCCGCTCTGCGGATTCCGGTGGCGCCGTGGAGCCACAGGCGGCGGTTGCGCACAGCAGGGCTCCGATCAGCACGGCCGCAGCCGCGGTCACGGAACGGGGCTGGGAACGTACGGCAGTCATGGCGGCTTCCTCGGAGTCGACTACCCCTGTGACGCCGGCCGGCTCCGGAACGTTCACGACAGCCTGCCGACCGCCGCCCCGGGCGGTACCGTCCCAGGGCGACGGCGGTCAGGGTCAGCTCGGGGACGTCGCTCCCCGGTCCCCGACCGGCAGCCACCGCACTCCGTCGGTGTGGCTCACGGGTTCTCGTTCGCCGGTGGAGCGACCGTCCAGGTGTCTCCGCCGGCGAGGAGGGCGGCGAGGTCGCCCTTGCCGTGTTGTTCGGTCGCGGTGTCCAGCTGGTCGGCCATCTGTGTGTCGTAGACCGGTCGCTGGACGGCTCGGAAGACGCCGATGGGGGTGTTGTGCAGGGTGTCGGGGTCGGCGAGGCGGGAGAGGGCGAAGGCGGTGGTGGGGGAGGCGCAGTGCGCGTCGTGGACCAGGATGTCGGCTTCGTTGTCGGGGGTGACGGTGACGGCCTTGAGGTCGCCGGTCGTGCGGTCGCGTACCACGCCCTTGGTGAGGTCGCTGCCGAAGCGGATCGGTTGTCCGTGTTCCAGGCGGATCACGGCTTCCTGGGCGGACTGCTTGTCCTTGAGGGCGTCGAAGGCGCCGTCGTTGAAGATGTTGCAGTTCTGGTAGATCTCGATGAGTGCCGTGCCGGGGTGGGCGGCGGCCTGGCGCAGTACCTCGGTGAGGTGTTTGCGGTCGGAGTCGATGGTGCGGGCGACGAAGGAGGCTTCGGCGCCGAGGGCCAGTGACACCGGGTTGAAGGGGGCGTCCAGGGAGCCCATCGGTGTGGACTTGGTGATCTTGCCGACTTCGGAGGTGGGGGAGTACTGGCCCTTGGTGAGGCCGTAGATGCGGTTGTTGAAGAGCAGGATCTTGAGGTTGACGTTGCGGCGCAGGGCGTGGATCAGGTGGTTGCCGCCGATGGAGAGGGCGTCGCCGTCGCCGGTGACGACCCACACGCTCAGGTCGCGCCGGGAGGCGGCCAGGCCGGTGGCGATGGCGGGGGCGCGGCCGTGGATGGAGTGCATGCCGTAGGTGTTCATGTAGTACGGGAAGCGGGAGGAGCAGCCGATGCCGGAGACGAAGACGATGTTCTCCCTGGCCAGTCCGAGCTCGGGCATGAAGCCCTGGACGGCCGCCAGGATCGCGTAGTCGCCGCAGCCGGGGCACCAGCGCACTTCCTGGTCGGACTTGAAGTCCTTCATGGACTGCCTGGCCTCGGCCTTGGGGAC